>NZ_JAKEIO010000040.1 GCF_021474405.1 [Streptosporangium] indianense | reverse complement strand
CCCGACCCCCTACCCAGTGGGCCCCACCCGGCCGACACGGCCACGACCGGGAAGCCGGACGAAGAGCCGCATCACGATCGCTTCCTCCGTCGTCGCGACCGTTCTGGCAGGAGTCCTGACGTGGACCCTGCTGCCCGACGGAGAGCAGAACGACGATGCCAAAGCAGCCGATCCGACCGCCTCGGCCTCGACCGGCGCGAACAACCCGGCCTCCGCACCGCCGAGAGCGTCCCGGTCGGCATCGGTTCCCCAGGCCGACGCCAAGACGGACCTGCTGACCCCGGACGGCATCCGGACGGCTGTGAAGGAGATCAAAGCCGCGACGGGCACGGACCGGGCGTCCGACCTCACCGTCTACCCGGGCTACGTGTCCGCGGAAATCATGGTCAAGGGCAGCGACACCAAGTACGACAGCTACACCTACCGCCCGGGTGAAGGCGTCCGGAAGGGCATCATCAGCAGCGCGCTCATCGGCGGCGAACGCCCGTTCCGCCTGGGCGACTTCGACTGGGACGTCCTTCCCCCCTTGCTGAAGCGGGCGGAGAAGGACCTGAACGTGAAGCGGCCGACGATGCGCTACGTCCTGGTCCGCCCGGCGGACGACACGTTCGGCACCCCGCTGGGGCTGGCCGTCTATCTCGCCGACGAGCACGTGACCGGCTACCTGGAAGCCGACCTCAAGGGCAAGGTGACCCGGGTCATGCCGGCCCAGGACTGATCCCTCGCACACGCCCGACCGTCTGCAGAGCGTGAGCCCGAGGTGTGAGCTGGAGAGAACGCACGGCCACGGATCGGGTGGTGGTGGCCATGGGAGAGCCAGTCCTGTTCAACGAGGCGATGCTCGAAGCCCGTACGCGCGGTTGCGCCGCTGCGCGAGACCCACCCCGTGCACTACGCCGACCGGATCGGCGCATGGATCGTCACAGGGCACGACTACGTCGAGCCCATCATCCGCGACCCCGTCTTCTCCTCGGTGATCACTTTCGACGCCGCGGCGGCGACGGGGGACGTTGCGGCACCTGCACGCGTGCGTCCACTCCAGCTTGGTCTCCTCCGACCCGCCCGGCCGCACCGGGCTGCGGCGGATGCATGGCCGTCGGACGGGGGAGCGACGTCCTGGAGGCTTCGCAGGTGCGGATCCACTCGGCCGTCGGTGGGGTCGTGGGGCGCCGTGTTGCTGGAGCTGGGTACGGGCAGACCGGATCATCAACCTCATGGCGCCAGGCGCGTGTCCTCACCGATCCAGTTGGGCACCCCTTTTGCATCGTCAAAGCAGCTGATTCAAGAGCACGACGGGGTGGGCCCAGCCATGCATGCCTACGAAGGAGGGGGGACTATACGCGGGGACAGGACCAGGGTGGTGACGTTCTGTCACGCAAGCAGGATGCGTTTGCGGAGGAGTTCGAAGCCCGCGCGGCCGAGCATCTGGCGTTCGAGCATCTTGATCCGGTTGACGTGTCCTTCGACGACGCCGGAGTTCCAGGGCAGACTGTGGTTGCGGGGCAGCGGCAGCCTCGTCAGGCACTCGGCTACCTCCACAGATGCCGCTCTTCCAGAGTCCCGAACCGCACACCTCCGCGTTCAAGGTCGACGAGGATGGGCCAGCAGTCCAGCAATTGTTGTCGCGCATCGCGCGAGGCGAGGTGTGCACGGAGTTGTAGGGCGCGATCAGTAGCCCGTCGCTCTCGCGGACTCGCTCAATGTCGATGGCGAGAGGCGGCTCGTCATCGCGCTGGCTGTGCGCCAGGAACTCCACCGCGAGCTGCAGGGCCTCGTCCTGCTCCATCATCCGTCTCCAGTCCGTCGGAGCGACGAAGGCACACTAACGGCCTGCGATGATCTTCGCGTGGCTGGTGTGATCACTGCGTCGGAACCGTCCTGGACAGCCCCGTTCACCGGGCTGAGCCCGAGGCACTTCGCGAAGCTGGTGACCGTTCTGCGACACCAGGGCGCGGATGCCGTTCGCAACCGGCCGTGGAGTCTTCCACGGGAGGACCGGGCCCTGCTGGTCGCGGCTTACTGGCGCACGAACCGGACAAGGAGCCGGTCGCGGTGGATTCCGCCGCCAAGTAACTCCCTTTCCTGCCGCTGAGCAGCAGAGCTGCCTTCGGCCGCACAGCGGCATCGGCCTCGGCCGTCGGCCGTTGACTCGGTCGAGGGTGTGGGCACGCACGACACAGGTGGCTGTTATCCGCAGGGCGCCGCTCTCCGGCCAGACGCGAGCGAACCCGAACAGCCGGCCACTGATCCACTCGTTACTTGATCACCAACCATGCCGCCATGCACACCGTCGCGAGGCCCGCGAGCGCCATGGCGTCACCTGAGCCCGTGAGCTCGGCCACGGCACCGAACAAGACCGGCCCCACCCCCTGCACGGACATCAGCCCGGCGGTCAGCAGTGCGAACGCCTGGCCGCGACGGGCCTCCGGGACCGCTTCGAGGAAGGGCCGCTGGAGCCCAAGTGCGTAGGCGAACCCGGTACCGGACACCAGGAGCAGTGCCGCGCCGACCACGCGCGACGGCTCCAGCGCGAAGCCGACCAGAGGCAGGCCCAGAACCACGATCAGCGGGACGACCAGGCGTTCCCGGGCGGCTGGCCGGAGGAAGCGCCCGATGGCCAGGTCACCGACGAACATGCCGAGGGGCAGGCACGCGAGCAGCAGTCCGGCCGAACCGGCGAGCATGCCGTGGCCGCTCGTGAAGGGGACCACCAGGCTCTCGGCGCCGGCCACGAGCGCCGGTGGCACCCACTGGGCGAACAGGAGGCTACGCACCCTCGGTTCGGCGAGCAGCTTCGTGTTGCCGGACCAACTGAGACGCAGTAGCGAGCCGTTGGTCTGTGGTGCCTCGTGGCCAGCCGTCTGTTGAGCAGGGGGCAGGTCGGGCAGCTGGAGGCGGACGGCCGCAGCGGCTGCCAGATAGACGCCCGCGCTGACCAGCAGCGCCCTCTGTGGGCCGAGGAACCCGACCGCGGCACCGCCAGCGGCCAGGCCGGCCAACTGGGCCGCGGACACGGACATGTTCGACAGCGAGCGCCCCAGGACGTAGGCGTCACCGGTGAGCCGCTCGGCGATGAGCCGGTTGGACGCACCGCTGACGGCGGGCGTCGTGAAGGCCACGGCGGCGATGAGGAACAGGACCGCCGCCACCGACAGGTGGGTCGCCCCCATCACGGCGGCCGCCGCGCACTGGATTCCGTATCCGACGGTGATGACCCGGCGCGGGCGGGCGCGGTCGGCGAGTGCGCCGAGGAGGAGCGAACCGGCTACCTGCGGGAGGAAACCGATGCCGAACGCCAGGGCGCCGAACAGGGGTGAGCCTGTCGCCGCGAAGACAAGGGTTGACAGGGTCACGATACGGAGAGAGTCGGCGGAGACCGTCAGGATCCTGGTCACGAACAGCAACCGAAACCGCCGGTCGGATAGCACTTCCCGGTAGGTGGCCCGCTGTTCGGGAGTGGGGGCGGAGGTCATGCGCAGCAGGGTGGCTGGCCCTCAATGAGTCGGCCCATCGTTACGCTCGGGGCGAAAGACGACAGAGTTTCCACCAAGTCTGACGGGGTGTGGGAGGAAATCGGGGACAAAAGTCCCATTGGCTTGAGACCTGGTATGGCGAAACATGATGTTCCGGCGGGCTGCTTTCTGGCCTGTCAGGGTCCGTACTGTCAGTGAACAGAGGGGATGGAAAACATGCTGGTGGACACCATCGAAACGCCGGAGCTGGCTCCGCAGACGTACCTCGACGACGACTCTGCGCTGGTCGCCGTCGACGCGCCGGAGGAGCGCGCCTGGCTCCCGTCCTACCAGGCGGCCCGCACCGCCTGACGCGTGACCGGTCGGCATCGTACCCACGGAAGGGCCCGATGCCGGCCGCTGCCCCTCCCGCGTCCGTCATCCCGCTGCCGAAGGACGGTTGTCATTGCCTTCTTCACCCTCCGCTGAGCCGGTCACGGACCGGGCAGCGCAAGCCGACACGTTGCTTTGCGCCGACCGGCAGTTCGGCGATTCCGATGCCATCCGCGCGCGCAACCTGGCCCGGTTCCGCTTGGGCCTGACCATGCTGGCGCGGCATGACGGCGAGGCGGCGGACGTGCTGCGGACGACGGCCGCCGCATCAGCGGAGCGCCTCCGGCCGCTGCTGTACGACCCGGTGCTGCGCAACTGCTTCGAGGTCGACCTCGCGCGGCTGGAGAACGACCGCCTCGAGCGCAGTTCGTTCGGCTTGTACGTGCGTGGCCACCTGACTGTTCCGGCGGCGGAGATCCCGTCCTCGCTGGGCCCCTGCGAAGCCCTCATCCATCCGCACCGGTCTGCCTGGCCCGGTCTCGGGGACGCCTGGGTGCTGAGCGAGCCGACACCGCAGGGCCCCTCCCAGGACATGCTGGCCGGGCGCCTCATGGAGTTGTACCGCGATGCGCTCGGTGGGGGCCGGGCGGGCAGTCCTGTCGATCCGACGGACGCGGAGCGTGCCGTCCTGCGGGACGGCGCGGAACTCCTCGCGACGCTGCTGCCTGCCTCGGGAGCTGGTGTGCTCGGGCACGTCACCATGGTGGGTTTCACCCGCCGCGCGAGTGAAGAAGGCCCTCTTCAGTCCATGTCGGGCGGCGATCCACTTCCTTCGACGGTGCTCCTGGCGCCCGAACGCTGCACGTCGCCGTGGCTCATCGCCGAAAGCCTTCTGCACGAGGGCGCCCATCTCAAGCTCTTCGACGCACTCCGCACGGGCTCCTTGGTCAGGAACGCCACCGAGACCGTCCCCATTCCGTGGCGGATCGGTTCTTGGACTGTCATCAGGGTGTTCGTCGCCCTGCATTTCTATGTGCACCTAATGGTTATCCGAGCCGCGGCCGAGGGGGCGGGCGAGGTGATCCGGGAAAGGTTCGGCCCGCCCCCGTCGGTAGAGGACCTGGACGAGCCCAGTCCGGGCACTCCCGCCGCGCTGAGCGGGCAGTACCGCACCAGTGCGGAGAGGGCCCGCTACCTCGCCGAGTGCGTACTGTCGCTGCCCGAGCAGTCCCTCACCGAGAACGGGCGCCGGTTCGCCCGCTGGCTGCTCACCGCCCTGCGTCTGGTGGATGTGGACGCGCCGGACTCCGACGAAGGGGTCGAGGTCGGGGGCACGCGGCTGCCACAAGCGGTGCCATCTCAGGAGATTGCGTCGGCAAGTGCTCTGCGTCGCGTCACGCCGGTGGACGCGTGCGCTCTGCCCGACCTGGGGCAACTCGTGGTCAGCACCGTTCGGTCCGGACGGATGCACTGGTTGAACGCGCGCTCATGGACGGTCTATTCGCTGTGTGACGGGCGCGACCTCGACTCGTTGCGCACAGCCTACGCCGGAGCGGCGGGTCTCCCCGTCGGTTCGGAGGAGGCTGGCCGGCACGTGACCGACAGCTTGCGCCTGCTCGTGGCGGCCGGTCTGGTCACGCACGACACGTGACTGTCCCGCCCGAGGTGCGCTTCCCCCCGGCCGATACGGCTGCTCCGGCTGGACGGCGAATTGCTCCTCACCCGGGGGCACCGACCGCCGCGCAGGCGTGAACGGATCGGTGCGGGCGGTCGATGGGTCAGGAGGCGACGGAATCCCCGGTCCGGGACAGGACGTGAGACAGCGACTGATCCAGGTCCTTGATGATGTCCGCGACGTCGTTGCTGTACCCGAGGGCCAGTCGCACCGTGCCGCGCGGGACTCCGATGCTCACCAGTGAGTTGTCGGAGTACTCGAAGTAGGTGAAGGACGTGCTCTGTTCGACGAGAGTGTGCGGTGCGCCGAAGTTCGCGGCCATGAAGGGCACGCGCAGGCGGTCGACGACCTCCGCGGTCTGCTCCTCGCTGGCGACCAGCACCGATCGCCGTGCCCGAGGAATACGACCTGAGTGACACGACTGTTCGATCATGTCGTCGTATGCCCTGCCGGCTCGCCCTCTTGCGCCGCAGGGTTCGCCGTGCCACCGGTGCCTGTTCCTGCCTGCAGAAGTGTTCACGCAGCTCCCAGTGGCTGTTCTCCCTCCGCGGGATATAGACACAGCTCGAACTTACAGCCGTGCAGGCAACACGTTCCCGGCATCTCTTGCTGATCACCAGTCCCTCACTTCGGCAGCAGCAATGTGGGCGAACTGCGGTCACACCCCATCAGAAGGAGTCGATAAGCAGCAAAGCCTCCGTATGGCATATTCCGTTCATAGACTCACGCAACACTCCACCGAGGGATGCCACTTGGAGGTTCCGCGTGCTGCACTCACCTCTCGGCGACGAGCAACAGCTCGTCCTGCCCGTCGGCTTCGACGAGATCGTCCGGGTGATCGACCGGTACGTCGCCGACCGGCGGGCTGGTCTGCCACCCCTGTCGCGATCCCGCGGACGCCGACTGCCGGCCCTGCTGCTGGCCCGCGAGCCGGATGGCGACCCGGCCGCAGGCGCTGCGGAGCCGGATCCGGAGCTCACCGCACTCGTGCTGGCATACGGGCAGCGCCTTGTGTCCCCGGCCGGGAACGTGACGACGCGACATCTGGCCAGCCTCGCGCCGCACGCCGTCATCGACGACCTCCGGCTCATCCGGGGCGGCGCGCGGGAGGACGTCGTGGGCGGGCCGCACGTGCTGCTGCTGGAGGACGTGGCACGGCAACTGCGCACCTCCATGCCAGAGGGGGCCGGGGCCCTGCGGCTACCCGAGTTCGACACGTGCCTGGCGGTGCTGCGCGCTGACCTCCCGCCCGGGGACGCGGAGGAGGAGCGGCGGGCCCTGCGGGGCATGCTCAGCGACAGGTACACCCAGCGGTTCCAGCCGGCCGCCGAGACCGCGCAGCTCGGCGAGGCCGTGGGCGGAAAGTGGGGCGCGGTCCTGCAACTGCTGACCGTCCTCCCGGGCGGGCTGCGGCGTCGGTGGTACAGCATGCGCCTCGACCGACGCCACCCGTGGGTGGGCCGCATGCTGGGCCAGACCGGCCGGAGCTTCCTCAACGCGGCGGCAGGACTGCGCGCGGCGCACCAGCACACGCTGGCCCAGAACGCGGCGGAGAGCCGTCATCCGGAGGCGGCTTCCCTGGCGGCCCGCGACGAGGCAGTGGTCCGCCAGGTCCTCCTCACCGCGCTGATCCGAGACCTGGCCAGGGCGGCACGGCCACGGCTGTGGAGCCGCCTCCGTCCGCGGCGCAGATGGGCCTTCGTCCTGCTCCTGCCGACCGTGGGCGGCGAGGGATCCGCCTGCCGGAAGTTCCTCGACACGTACGCGGCCGTCTCCCGCGACAACGGCTCCAGTCCGCTGCTGGTGCTGGGCGCCGCCACGGAGGAACTACCTTCGTACGCCGCTGGTCTGCCGCGCCAGACCGTGCAGGGCGTGCAGGGCGGCGCCGACGCCCACCGAGCCGGCCGGGCGGCGGCCGAACTGTTCTCGGCGGCGGTCGCCGGCCGGGCCGCCGATGCCGTGCACGTGCTGCCCCTGCCACGCACGCCCGACGACGGCACCGCGGCGGAACGGCTGGCCTCGCACCGCGCCGTCCACTTCCGTCGCCCCCGTCGCCTCGACTGGGCGCGTCCGGTGGCTGCCGCCACCGCTGCGGCGGTGCTGTGCGCCGGTGGCGTCGCCTTGTCCAGGGAGCTGGTGGGGCTCTTCTTCGACGAACATCCCACGGCTGTCGGGCACCCCACCTCCTCCTGTCGGCAGGTGCCGACCGGCGAGGTTGTCGGCCTCACCGACGGCATCGACGGCTGCGACCTGGCCCATGGCCTGTACGCGCCGGACCTCAGACAGCTGGTGCGGACCCTCGGCCGCCAGAACGCTCAGGTGGACACGGACCGGCCCTACCGAACGCTCGTCTTCTTCGCGCCGCTGAGCGTCGGCTCGGAATCAAAGCGCACCGTGCCCACGGGCTTCCAGATGCTGCGCGGAGCGCTGCTCGCCCAGAAGCAGATCAACGATCGCCACCTGAAGTCCCAGGTGCCCGTGCGGCTGCTCGTCGCCAACGCAGGCGAATACTTCCGCTACGGCTCACGCGGCGGCCTCAATACCACCAACCGCAGTGACGTGGACGTCACGCAAATGATCATCGACCGGGCGAGCAAGGACCACATCGCGGCGGTCATCGGACTCGCCCAGAGCCGTCCGGAGTCCCAGCAGGCCGCGATCGAACTGGGGACCCGGGGCATCACCGTCCTTGGAACCGGCGTCTCCGGCCAGCGCATGGTCGAGGGCAACTCACCCGTGTCGTACTTCCAGCTCTCACCGCCCAACGCGCGCATCGCCAAGGTCATGGCCGCCTTCGCTCGCCACTCGCCGCGGCTGCGGACTCTGGCGGAGCCGGCCTCCGGCCACGCCGGTCCGGCCGCCGTCGTCGTGTTCGATCCTCGGGACGAGTACTTCAGCGCCGACCTCGCCCACCGCTTCGACGCCGCCTACCGCTCGACCGGGCCTGTGCACCTCGTGCCGTACGGCGAGAAGGAAGACGGGCGCCCGACGAGCGACGTAGCCGAGACCGTCTGCACGTTGGTCCACCGCACCAACGGCTTCGTCCTCTACGCGGGCCGCTCCGGCGTCATGGAAGACCTGTTCCACTCCATGCAGGGCGACCGGGAATGCCGCGCCCGCCAGGGCCGCGTGGCGGTGCTGGCTGAAAGCCCTGCCCCGGGCCTGACCATGCATCCACGGCTGATGTCGCAGAGGTACGGCGGGCTGACCCTCTTCTACAGCCAGTTCAGCCGGCCGGCCCCTGGCGGGCCGTTCGCCAGATCCTTCCGGGAGGCGTTCCACCTGTCCGCGGAGAGCGACGCCGCGGTGGGCTACGACGCCGCCAACATCCTCTCCGAGGCCATGAACGCGATCTTCACCACAGACCGCTCCTTCTCACCCAGTGCGCTCGTGACCTACCTCCAGAATCCCGGCGTCCGTGAGTACGTCGGGGAATCCGGGGTCATCACACTGGACAGCGGTCACAACTATCCGCCGAACAAGGAGATCCACATTCGCGAGATAACCCCCGAGGGCAAGCGGGTCACAGACCTCACCTGCGGAGTGCTCGCCGATGGCGCGCGAACCGTCACCACCTGGGGGCCCGGCGGCCGCTTTTCCTGCCCGCTGGATGAAGTCCCCTGATGATGGCTCAGGCCGGAGCAAGAGGAAGTATGAAGTGTGTTGCGGAAGGCTTGACGGCGGGCATTTTGCCTGTCTGGGTGGGATGTTGAGGGTTGCGGTCGTGCATGCTTGTACTGCTGTGGCGGCGGTAGCGGTCTGCCCAGCGGGCGGCGGTGGTGTGGCTGACCTGGAAGCGTACCGCGGCCCCGGCGCACAGGCGGTGGGACAACAGGGACCTCCTGGCTGCCGGTTGTAGATGTCGCCATCCACACCGAACCCAGAGGCCCTCGCCCTGGACGCGCCTCGGCCGCTCCGAGTGTCGGTGAGACGCTCGGAGCGGGCCGGGGCGGTCGAGGTGCCGGCGTCAGCAGGGCTGGGGGATGCCGTTGCCGATGTGGGTGGGCACCGGGTCGGTCTCGCTGTAGATGTCGGTGTCCTTCATCCAGCCCCACTTGCCGTTGTCGGCCTGTGTCCAGAGCCACCGGTTCGGGTGTGGGCCGCCGATGTAGGCGCCCGTGTCCCTGCGGCACTCGAACCAGCTCGGGTTCGAGTACATCGTGCCGACCGGACGGCTGGTGTCGGGAGTGGCGTAGACCGTGGCCCCCGAGACGTTGTTGCAGTACATGCGCATGCCGCCATCACCCCACCAGCACGGATTGGCTGCCTCAGCCGTGCCGGAGAAGACGGTCCCCAGAGCGGTGAGTGCCAAGCCGGTGACGACGGCCGAGAGCTTGCGCGCGGAAGTCTTCAAGGTGATCCCCCTGTGGTGGAGTCGGCGGTGCGTGGTCAACAAGGACGCACCGAGGTGGTCTCGCTGATAGTCGAGGTGTTCTACCGCAGCAGGTTGCACTGTCATTGTCACGACGGGCCCTGCGTGGGCGTGCTGCTGAGCGACGCCGAGCAAGCCGGGTTGCTGACGCCTTCTCCCCGGAGGGCGGCTCGGCACAGTTGTCAGTGGAGGTGTCGAGGACGCCCAGAATCGGGAACGCTCGACGCTTCGGCCGTATGAGGTGTGCTTTCCAGCCGACCGCAAGACTCATGGCAATGACGCCCCGTCCGGAAGCACCCCGATCGCCAGGCAGTTGCTTCCAGTTGGGTGTGCACCGCGGCTGCGGGCGGACGGTCACCGGGCGGCCTGTGGCAGGGGGCTGCCGACCGGACGGCTGTTACCAGATTCCGCTCTGGACGTACGGGTTGACGGCCCGGAGATTGCTGTCGTAACTGGCCCTGAACACGTAGTTCGGGTCGGACTGGGTGAGCCACCCTGACGTGTGCGCGTAGCCGGTGCCGTCCGACAGATAGGTGCCGTCGGCGAAGGACCAGGTTCTGCCGCCGTCCCTGCTGATGTCCAGCCAGATCCAGCCACGCGGGTCCCAGCCGGAGCCGACCAGCCGCCCCCAGCCGTACTGGTAGCCGTTGTAGTAGCCGGAGCGGAGCTCGATGCCGATCGTTCCACGCTGGTTGGGAGCGTGGGTCAAGCGATTCGTGGTGGCCATCACCTGGTCGGTGTTGATCGTCGCGGGTGCCGCTTGGGCGGGTGTGGTAAGGGCCGCGACTCCCAGCGCGCCCAGCGATCCCGCCACCGCCGCGGACCCGGCCGACCTCAGCAGCGTCCTGCGATCCATGGAGCGACTCATGCGTTCCCCTCGTCTCGAAAGGTAAGGCGGTGACCTACGGACAGCGCCTTGGACAAACCCTAGCGAGGCAGCGGCTGCTCAACTCCTGACAGATGTCAGGGCAACTCCTGTCCTGGGGTCGCCGCGAGTCACTCGGAACGCGAGTCCGAGACCCCTCCGCCATCACGGTGCTGGAGGCGCTGTCCGTACCCTGGAACGCCGTGGGCTTCCTGGGCGGGCCGAGGCACGGCCGCGTGGGTCATCAGCGGCATCTCCGTGCCCTCATGCGTCAACACCGAGGTGGACGGAGAGAGCGCTTGGCACCCGGCAGGAACCTCCACGCACTTGCTGCGGGAACCGACCGAGTGGCCCAGCCTGCCGAGAACACTTCCCCTCGACGCCGAACGGGCCCGACCCACTGGCTTCTTGTTCTTGGACGCCGACCACCGCTGCTGCGCGCGCTTGGCCCGTCTCACCACGGACGGTGGGACTACGGCCTTATGGTGCTGCGGGGTCTGCGCCGTCCATGATCTTCTTCACGATGTCCTGGTGGAAGCCGCGCACATGTGCCTCCACCAGATCGCCGGCCGCCTCCGTGTCCCCGGCCGCGATGGCTTCGTAGATCGCGTGGTGTTCCGCCCGCAGCCGGGAGGCGACCTTCTCCCAGTCGTCGAGCTTGTTGAACACAGTGAGCAGGGTGTGCCGCACCGCATTGCGGACCGCGATGGTCATGTCAGCCATCAGCCGGTTGCCCCCGGCCTCGGCGATGGCAACGTGGAAGTCGGTGTCGCAGTCGTTGAAATGCTCTCGGGGCAGGCTTGCGTCGTCCATCCGGAGCAGGGGATCGCGGATGCGCTCGAGACCGTCCTCGGTGACGAGTTGCGCGGCCAGGCGAGCGCTGGCCCGCTCCAGCGTGGCGCGGGCCTCGACGACGTCACCCATCGGAAAGTTCGCCAGCGCGATATGCAGCCGCAGCAACTGGGTGAGACCGGCGTCCGGCATGGCCGCAATCACGGTGCCGGAGGACGGCCCCGTCCCCACGCGTGAGCGCAGCACCCCCTGGGCCTCCAGGACGCGCAGCGCCTCCCGCACCGCGGCCCTGCTGACGCCGAGCATGTCGACGAGCTCCCGCTCGGGCGGCAACCGGTCACCGACTCGCAGTCGGCCCGCGAGGATCTGCTCTTCGATCCGGGCCAGCACGAGTTCGAAGGTGCGTGAGCGGGGCACTGGCTCCCAGGCAGCAGCCATGTCAGCCATAGAAAGCCCTTTCCCGCGTCTCGTAACTCCCTGCGTGTTGATCATAGCTTGAGTGCCCCGCCCTTTGGTCTGACCAAGCCGTAATTCG
Source organism: [Streptosporangium] indianense (assembly GCF_021474405.1). Lineage (GTDB taxonomy): Bacteria > Actinomycetota > Actinomycetes > Streptomycetales > Streptomycetaceae > Streptomyces > Streptomyces indiaensis. Next base: position 55,352 of record NZ_JAKEIO010000040.1, on the reverse strand, counting down.
GTCGTTCGAAGCTCTGGACAAGCCTGGTGTCCGCTGCCTAGCGTGAACAACCAAGTAATGGTCTGACCAAGCCCCCAATGTGAGGGTTCATGTACCAGCCAGATCTCTCTCCCGTGGCCGACAGCCCCGCGCTCTCGTCGCTCGTTGCCGTCCTGCCACTGCTCACGCTCTTCGTCCTGCTCGGCGGCCTGAGGATGAAGGCTCACTGGGCCGGGCTCGCCTCACTGGCCGTCGCGGTGGCGGTGGCCGTGGCCGTGTACGGCATGCCGGCCGACCTCGCCTTGCTCTCGGCGAGCGAAGGAGCGGCCTTCGGGCTGTTCCCGATCATGTGGATCGTCATCACCGCCATCTGGGTCTACCAGCTCACCGTGGTCAGCGGCCGCTTCGCGGACCTGCGCCGGGCCTTCGGCCTGATCAGCGCCGATCCGCGCGTCCAGGCCATCATCATCGCCTTCTGCTTCGGCGGACTGCTCGAGGCTCTGGCCGGATTCGGCGCGCCGGTGGCCATCACCGGGGTGATGCTGATGGGACTCGGCTTCGCCCCGGTCCGAGCCGCCGTGACGGTGCTGGTCGCCAACACCGCTCCCGTCGCGTTCGGCGCCATCGCCACGCCCATCATCACGGCCGGCAACCTGACGAAGATCCCGTACACGGAGATCGGCGCCTACGTCGGCCACCAGACACCGCTGGTCGCCTTCTTCGTGCCGCTCCTTCTTGTCGCCCTGGTCGACGGACGCCGCGGAGTGCGCCAGACCTGGCCGGTGGCGCTGGTGTGTGGTGCGGTGTTCGGACTGGCTCAGTTCGTCAGCGCCACCTACCTCTCGGTGGAGCTGACCGACATCATCGCCTCGCTGGCCGCCCTGGCCGCTATCGTCCTCTTCCTCCGTGTCTGGCGGCCGCAGGGCGGTGAGGAGGCCAGGACCGATCTCCGCAAGGCGGCGCAGAAGGAGCAAGGGGACGGTTCGGCAGGACAGCCGCCGAAGCCCGGGCACGGCGACGGGCCCGTGGCGCCGTCAGGAGCGCCCGCCGGGCCGGACAGCAGTGCCGTGACCGGAACACTCCCGATGGCCGGCACCGCTCAGCGGATCGAGGGCCCCAGGATCCTGATGGCCTTCCTGCCCTACCTGATCATCATCGGGGTCTTCTCGCTCGCCAAGCTGTGGACTCCCCTCAAGGAGTTCCTGGCCGCCTCCGACGCGAAATTCGGCTGGCCCGGACTGGACGGCGAGGTCCTCACCGCCGCCGGCCAGGCGTCGGCCACCACCGTCTACACGTTCCCCTGGCTGTCCTCGCCCGGGACCCTGCTGTTGCTGTCGGGCGTCGTGATCGCCGCCGTCTACCGGGTGACCCCGGCGGCCGCCGCCCGGGAATTCACCGCCACGCTGCACAAGCTGCGCTGGGCGCTGCTGACCGTCGCCGCTGTCCTCGCACTCGCCTATGTGATGAACCTGTCCGGACAGACCATCACCATCGGCACCTGGATCGCCGGAGCCGGTACGGCGTTCGCGTTCCTCTCGCCCGTCCTCGGCTGGCTGGGCACCGCGGTCACCGGATCGGACACCTCCGCCAACGCCCTGTTCGCCACGCTCCAGCAGACTGCCGGGAACAAGGCAGGACTCGATCCGACGCTGCTGGTGGCGGCCAACACCTCTGGCGGTGTCGTCGGCAAGATGATCAGCCCGCAGAACCTGACCATCGCCGCCACCGCGGTGGGCCTCATCGGCCGCGAGTCCCAGCTCTTCCGGGCGGCGATCAAGTGGAGCCTGATGCTCTTGCTGGCCCTGTGCGTGCTGGTGTACCTCCAGTCCAACGTCCTGGCCTGGATGCTGCCATGAGCCTCAAACCCGTACAGACGCCGTCGCCCGCCTTGCCCTCCACTCACGGAACCATGCGGATCGCACTGTTCATCACCTGCCTCAACGACACGCTCTTCCCAGCCACCGGTCGGGCGGTGGTGACGCTGCTGGAGCGGCTGGGCCACCGTGTGGACTTCCCGCCGGAGCAGACCTGCTGCGGCCAGATGCACTTCAACACCGGTTACCAGCGCCACTGTGTGCCGCTCGTCCGGCGCTTCGCCGAGGCCTTCGCCGGTTACGACGCCGTGGTCACGCCGTCCGGCTCGTGCGCCGCCATGGTGCGCGAGTACCACGGGCGGGTCGCCGAGGTGTCCGGCGACGACCGGCTGTCCGCCGCGGTCCATGACGCACCACGCGTGTACGAACTCTCCGAATTCCTCGTCGACGTACTCGGTGTCACCGATGTCGGGGCGTACTTCCCGCACAGGGTCACCTACCACCCCACGTGCCACTCCCTGCGCATGCTCGGCGTCGACGACCGGCCCCTCACCCTGCTGCGGGCCGTCCGCGGCATCGACCTGGTGGAACTCGGTGCGGCCGACCAGTGCTGCGGGTTCGGCGGCACCTTCGCCCTGAAGAACGCCGACACGTCGGTGGCCATGTGCACGGACAAAGTACGGCACGTCCTGGCCACCGGAGCCGACGTGCTGTGCGCCGGTGACAACTCCTGCCTCATGCACATCGGCGGCGCGCTGTCCCGCCTGCGCACCGGAGTGAACGTCATGCACCTCGCCGAGATCCTCGCGTCCACGGAGAAGGCACCGGTACACGGCGCGGCGGAACCCACACCCGCCTCCTGGCGCGGCACCGAAAGGACGAAGACCTCGTGAACGACGCGACGTTCCTGGGCATGCCGGCCTTCCCGACGGCGGCGGCGAGCGCCCTGCGCGATTCCCAGCTGCGCGGCAATCTGGCCCGTGCCACCGGGACCATCCGCTCCCGGCGTGCGGCGGCCGTCGCAGAGCAGGACGACTGGGAGCAGCTGCGGGAGGCCGGGCGTGCGGTCAAGGAACGCACCCTGCGCCATCTGGACCGGTACCTGCTGCAGGTGGAGGAGAAGGTGACCGCGGCGGGCGGCAAGGTGCACTGGGCGCGCGACGCCGAGGAGGCACGCCGCATCGTCGTCGGCCTGGTGCAGGACACCGGTGAACGGGAGGTCGTCAAGGTCAAGTCGATGGTCACGCAGGAGATCGGGCTCAACGAGGCGCTGGCCGACGCCGGCATCGACGCGTACGAGACCGATCTGGCCGAGTTGATCGTGCAGCTCGGCCAGGACCAGCCCTCCCACATCCTGGTCCCGGCCATCCACCGCAACCGGGCGGAGATCCGGGAGATCTTCCTGCGGTCGATGGGCGCGTACGGCACCGCGGCACCGGCCGACCTGGACGACGATCCGCGGCGGCTGGCCGACGCCGCGAGGCGTCATCTGCGGGAGAAGTTCCTGAGGGCCAAGGTCGCCGTCTCCGGTGTCAACTTCCTGGTCGCCGAGACCGGGACGGCGGTCGTGGTGGAGTCCGAGGGCAACGGGCGGATGTGCCTGACGCTGCCCGAGACGCTCATCTCGGTGGCGGGGATCGAGAAGGTCGTACCCACCTGGCAGGACCTCGAGGTCTTCCTGCAGCTGCTGCCGCGCTCCTCCACGGGGGAACGGATGAACCCCTACACCTCGACCTGGACCGGCACGACCGCCGACGACGGGCCCCGCGCCTTCCATCTGGTGCTGCTCGACGGAGGCCGCACGAATGCTCTCGCCGACCCGGTCGGCCGGCAGGTACTCAACTGCATCCGCTGCTCCGCCTGCCTCAATGTGTGCCCCGTGTACGAGAGGGTGGGCGGACACGCCTACGGATCGGTCTATCCCGGCCCGATCGGCGCCGTCCTAAGTCCCCAACTGCGGGGCACCACCTCGGAAGTGGACCGTGCCCTGCCGTACGCGTCGTCGCTGTGCGGGGCGTGCTACGAGGTCTGCCCCGTCAAGATCAACATTCCCGAGGTGCTGGTGCATCTGCGGGCCCGGATCGTCGAGGAGGGGCGCGAGCGGCTCGTGCCGAAACCGGAACGCCTGGCGATGGCCGCCGCACGCTGGGTGCTCTCCCGTCCCTCGCGTCTGACGGCCGCGCAGCGAGCGGGAGCCCTGGCCGCACGGCTGGTGGCCCGGCGCGGGCGAGTGGGCCGGCTGCCCGGCCCGCTGTCCCGCTGGACCGACACCCGCGACGTCCCCGTCCTGCCCGCGGAGACCTTCAGCGCCTGGTGGAAAGGGACGCATCGATGACCGTACGCCGGAAGGAGGCAGAGATGAACGCGCGAACCGAAGTGCTGGACCGGATCAGGCGCGCCCTGGACGACGTCCCCGCGGGCGAGCGTCCACAGGACGTCCCGGTGCCCCGCCAGTACTCCCGCGGCGGCCAACAGCCGGCCGGGTCGACGGCGGCCGTGGAACTGCTCGCCGAACGACTGGCCGAGTACGGGGCGTCGGTGCATCTCGTATCCCCGCAGGACGTCGCCTCCCGTGTGGGGCAGTCGGTGGCCGGCCTTGGCACCGGTTCCGTCGTGGTACCGCGTGGCTTCCCGCCCGAGTGGCGGTCCGCGCTGGACCCCGACCGGGTGCTGACCGACGAGCCCCGACTTCCGGTCGCCGAGCTGGACCGGGCCCGAGCGGTGGTGACGACCGTGGCCGCCGCCATCGCCACGACCGGAACCCTCGTCCTGGACGGCGGCCCCGGCCAGGGCCGGCGCGCCCTGACGCTGGTGCCTGACGTCCATGTGTGCGTCGTACGCGCCGGACAGGTCGTGGCGTCCGTGCCGGAGGTGTTCACCGCGCTGGATCCGGTGCGTCCACTGACCTTCGTCTCCGGGCCGTCGGCCACCAGTGACATCGAACTCGACCGGGTGGAGGGCGTGCACGGTCCGCGCACGCTGGAAGCCCTGATCGTCGTCTGAGTCCGAGCATCTCGTCCTCACAGGAAGAGAGTTGAGCAGTGCAGCCCGCCCTTCACCCAGTACCGCACCGGCGCGCAGCAGCACCGACGGCGCCTCACTCGGTCCCCCTGCCCGACAACCCCTCGGCGTCGGCGAGCTGCACGCTCCCCGCCGAGAAACGTGCGGTAGCGACAGCCAGGGCGTTCGCCCGGGACCGGCTGACGGCATGGCGCCTCGGGGACGAAACGGCCGAGACGGCGAGCGTCGTGGTGTCGGAGTACGTCACCAACAGCGTTCAGCACAGCGGCGCCCACCACGTCACCCTGCGCCTCGCATGCTGCGAGTCACACCTGTGGATCGAGGTCGTCGACGCCGGTGTGTGGCAGAACCGCACGGGGCCCGAAGAGAACTGCCTGGCCGAGTGCGGTCGGGGCTTCTGGCTGGTCGAGGCACTGTCCCAGCGGTCCGGAGTGCACCACACCCAGCACGGCACCACGGCCTGGGCGCTGCTGCCCCACGCCCCCGCCACGTGCAAGCGCCCCGACCGCTCGTTAGCCGGGCGCACCGGTACGGGGACTGGCTCGCGCCGCTCACCCGCACGCCGCTCGATCCTTCGCCTCCCCGGTTGAGCCGCACACGGCAGGGGCCGGCAGGGCGCTTTCGGACGGCCACAGCCGGTGCCGGCCCTGACGTACGGGCAACGGAATCCCGGGCTCCCAGGCCCGACCGTTGACAACGTCCCACGGCGCTGCGAAACCGGCAGTCCAAGGCGGGGCAACAGGCGCGCACGGGTTGTGCGTCAGAGGCGCAAGTTGGCGGAATAGAGCGGCGGCCGCCCTCGGCTTCCCCGCAGCGCCCTGACACACGACGCCGGCGCATGCGACCACGCTCGGTGGACACCTCCGGCGCGGCCTCCACCAGCGCACGCCGGATCGACGGACTACTGCATGTGGCGTTGCCGGGGCTGGCGGCCCACCACGGCGTTCGGATGCGGGGCGTCCCCGGCGAGGACGCCCCGTCGCCCGGCGTCACGACCAGGGAATGACGACCCGATACTTGCCGCCCGCAGACTGCTCGGGTGGCTCATGGGCGCGTTCGACGCTCACGTGCCCCGCGCCGTGGGCGGTGAGCAGGGCGACCATCTCCTTTCGCACCGCCGTCCACAGCCGCTCCCGATCGGCTGCGGCGGCGGACAGGATCCGCACGCGGACGCAGGTGGGCGCCGTCTGGACGACCTGGAACAGGTCGATGCCCGGGATGCTTTCCAGGAGGGTCTCGAAGGCCATGGGCACGATGTGCACGGTGCCGCCGTCCCGGCGCGGGAACGCCAGCAGGTCGGCCGCGCGGCCGCGCACTCTGATCGCGGGGAGCGGATCTCCGCACGGGCACGCGTCAGGACGCAGCACAACGCTGTCGCCGAGGTCGTAGCGCAGGATCGGCTGTGCCCATCGGCACAAGCTGGTCAGGAGCACGGTGAAGGACTCCTGGCCCGGCGGGGTGGGGCGGAGGTCGGGGCCGACGGGCTCGAGGATCAGCCAGTCACTGTGGACGTGGAGCCATCCCGACGGGCAGCCGTAGGCCAGGGCGAGGCTCTCGTTGCAGCCGTAGATGTCGACCAGGTGCGGCCCGAAAGCAGAGCGGATCCTGCGGTGGTCGCGGTCACTGACGCCCTCGGCCAGCAGTGACACCGCGGCCGGGGCGATACGCAGCCGGCCGGCCAGCTGCTCGCCGGCGAGCAGCGCGATCACCGTGGCGTAGCCGGCCAGGAACACCGGGCGGTACTGGTTGAGCTGGTCCACCAGCTCGGGCAGCGGGCTGTGTACCGACAGCACCCGGCTGCCCCGGGCGGGCAGCCGACCGGCCGCACGGGAGCGGACGATGACGGTATGCGCGGCCAGATGGCCGCCCGTGGCCACGATGTGCGCCGCCCGCATACCTCGGGCGAGCAAACGGGCCATCACCCCGGGTGTGAGGGTACGCCGGGCGGCCCGCAGCGACAGGGCCCTGAACACCGCCGCCGCCCGGTCGTCGAGCAGGAACAGGCCCCGGTGGCCGGTGGTTCCGGAGGTGGTGGTGACCAGGTATCGGCCCAGGAAGCGCTGGCCGGCCCGCCGGGGATCCGCGACGAAGGCCCGTACGCGGTCGAGGGACACCTCGGGATCGGTGACCCAGTCATCGAAACGCGCCATCAGATCCTGCTTGCGCGTGACCGGCAGCAGGGCGGCATCCTCGACGCGTTCGGGTAGCGCCCGGTACAGCTCGCGGTAGTACGGGGAGTGGGTGCGGGCGAAATCGATCATCGCGGCCAGCCGTTCACGCTGCCGGTGCGCCAGGGCGTCCGGACCCTGCCGCAGCGTCCGGCGCCCCTCCCGGATCAGGGCGAGTGTCGAGGTCATCGCACGGCTCCTCCGGGAACGGGAGCGGGCTGCCAGAACGCGCAGTGGTGGTCGGCCGCGAACCCGGTGGTGGGTCGGACCCGGTCCGGGGCCAGCACCTGGATGTGGTCCCCGTCGGCCGTGTAGCGCGGCCAGGGCTCTGTCCCGGGCGCGTTGGGGTCGCCGGTGGCCGCGAAGCGGGCCCAGTAGGCGGTCATCGTGGCGGACAGTCGCCGCTGGGCGGGCGTCAGGGGCGCTACCGAGTCCATGGGGAACAGATAGGCCAGTTCGGAGGCGTGGAAGGCACCCTGCGGCGTGTGCGGTGCCGGGATGAACGGCGGTGCCTGGGCGTCGTGGAACTCGTAGGCGTAGACGGGCGCCCGGCTGCCGTACAGCCGGCTGTCGGCCCGCGCCGGGCAGGCGAACCGCTGGTCGGTGCCGATGGCGGAGTAGGCCAGGTTGGCGGACGGATGGGCCGAGAGCGGGTAGGTGTCCAGGACCGCGGCCGCGCGGCTGCCGTACTGGAGTCGGACGAGGCCGGCGTACGAGTCGGGGGTCAGAGGGCCGTCCCCGAGCAGATCCACGTACAGCGCGGTGAAGTAGCGGTGTTCGTCATGGGTGTTGCCGCTCAGCGTCGGTACCGCGTTCACTCGTCCCTCGGCCCACGCCGTGCGCGGAGGGCGGGGGAGGACACGGGGGCCGGTGTTCGGGGCCCACAGGGAGGTGGCACCTGTCCCGGAGGCGCGGATGAGCTCGGTGGTGGGCACGGCACGCAGGCAGCCCGCCGCGGTCGTCGGGTCGGTGCAGCCGACCGAGGCCGCGAAGCCGCTTCCCTTCCGCTCGGCCGCGTCGAGCGGGAGGGGTGTCAGACCGCCGTCCGCGGCGCACGCTCCGCTCTGCTGGATCGCCCGGTGGAAAAGGCCTTTCGCGGTCGGCGAGGCGATGTGGAGGCAGGTGTCGGCCGATCCGGCGGACTGGCCACCGAGCGTCACCCGGTTCCGGTCGCCACCGAAGGCACCGATGTTGCGCCGCACCCAGCGCAGGGCGGCCTGTTGGTCCATCAGGCCGTAGTCGCCCGAGGCGTGGTCCTGGCTCTCGGCCGACAGGGCGGAGTGGGCCAGGAACCCCAGTGCCCCGAGACGGTAGTTGACGGTCACCACGACCACACCCCGCGCGGCCAGGGCGGAGCCGTCGTAGTCGCTGCCCGCGCCGTAGACGTTGCCCCCGCCGTGCAGCCACACCAGGACCGGAAGGGGGCGGTGGCCGGTGCCCGCGGGTGTCCGGACATTGAGATACAGGCAGTCCTCCACGGTGCTGCCCGTGCGGTTGGACTCGCCGGGCAGGACGGGGCCGCCGCCGGGGAGCAGCGTCAGCGGTAACTGGGGGCAGGGGTGGGCCGGTGCGGTGGCGTTGCGTACGCCTGACCATCGCGGCGCGGGGCGCGGCGGACGCCAGCGCAGCTCACCGGTCGGCGGGGCGGCGAACGGGATCCCCTGGAAGACCCGCCCGCCGTTGTGGACGGCCGCGCCCCGCACCCAGCCCCGGTCGGTCCGCACGACCAAGGAGTCGGGGCCCCGCGCGGCCAGGGCAGTGGGCGGAGGAACGGTCAGTGACAGGAGCAGGGCCGCGACTGCGGCTGTGGCGCGGGCCAATGTGAGGCGCAGGCTCAGGGCTCTCATTCCTCGCTCCAGGTTCCGGTGTCGGGGTTGGGGTCATGGCATGTGCTCGTATGCACCGATGTCACAGGTGGCACCCTGTGGGCGAGGGACGCCGCGCTGATCGGTGGCCGGGCGGCCCTTCAGCCGCGTCCAGGCCGGGACTGCCCGGCAGCAGCGCCACGGTGTCAGTGCGGCCGGCGTGGTTCGCCAGCGGTCCGACCAGCGGGTCACGACTGGGCAGATGGCCCGCGGCCGAGAGTCGGCAGCTGCCGTCGCCGTCGATGGTGCGGCCCAGCGACGAGAGGGTGGCGAAGGCCTTCTCACGGTCGGCGAGATCGGGCGGGATCGTGAGCCGGTCATGGCCGGGGGACCGTGTGATCGTACTGGCAGGCCGGGCGTTGGCGGCCGTCACGGCGGCACGCAGGCTGCACTCGCCCGACGTGGTGCGGCACCGGCCGTCCGGCGGGTCGGCGTCCACCGCCTCGGACGTGTGGTCGACGACGAACTCCGCGGGGTCGACGAGTGGCGCCGTGAGGGTGGGGACGGTGGCGGCGAGTGTCGCAGGGGCGACCCGGACTCTCATGCGATGAACTCCTCCCTACGAGGAATCTGGACGTACGAGAAATCGGTGGCTGCGGGAACTGAGCACTGGCGGGATGCGCGGCTCGTGCGGACACCCCGGCGCGTGGTCGCGCCGGAGCGGCGACGCCGACCGACGAGCGGAAGCAGAACCGGCGGAGCGGGAGAACAGGTCCGCGCCTCTGTAGGGAGCGTTCCATTCAGTCCGGTTCGTGTCTACGCACCGGCAGAGAAAAGGCCGAAGTGGATCCCTGCGTACATCGGGAGCGGTCCTCGCCGACTGGGGGCGGGCCGGCTCCGAATCCCACATGCGGGCGTTCTCTGACGTGCGTACGGGGTCGCGGCCGCTCGACTTCACCCGGACGCCTGTGGGCTGGGCTGTCGGTGCTGGGTCAGAACGCCGCCATAGGATCAGCTGATGAGTGACGCTGTCTTACTGCATGCGGGCGCGACGCAGTCCGCACCAGGCCTTGTTCTCCGCCCCTGGTGCATGGAGGACTCTGCCGCACTTGTCGAGGTGTTCCGGGATCCTGTGCTGCGCCACTGGACGAGCTCGACCGTGGAGAACGAAGCTGACGCGCAGCAGTGGGTGCGGGGCCAGGAACGGGGATGGGCGGCGGGGAACCGGTTCGGCTTCGCGGTCCTGGAAGCTCAACCCGGTTCGTCGCAGGAACAGTTGGTGGGCAACGTGGTGCTCAAGGAAGTGACGCCTGGCAAACCGTCGGCCGAAGTGGGCTATTGGACCGCGGCGCACGCTCGCGGGCGGAGTGTGGCACCCCGCGCTCTGGAGGTTCTCACCGGTTGGGCCTTCGACACCCTCGGCGCCGACGGCCTGGAGCGGCTTGAGCTCCTGCATCAGGTGGACAACCTCGCCTCTTGTCGTGTGGCGCAGAAGAGTCAGTACGACTTCGACCGAGTCCTGCCCGCATCGCCGCCGTCCTTCCCGCTCGATGGCCATCTGCACAGACGGCGTAGGGATGCTTGAGATCAGGTTCTGGCGGGGGACGAGGCCGGTCAGGGCTGGGGGAATGGCAGGCCGGGCATCCGCGGTGCTGCAGGTGCTGCCCACTGTCGTCGGTGTGCAGGCCGAATGTTTCCGGCCCGGGCGGTCTGCTTCGTCGTACCCGGACAGGATGGTCTCGATCCGCTGCCACGGTTGCACCGGTCAGCCTTCGCGTGTCTCCACCGGCCTTTCACCGGGATGAGGGCCTGACCTCTGCTCACTCTCCCTGTCGTACCAGGAACGGCTACCACAGCCCGTCCTTCCCTCAGCGACACGGAGATTCCACCCCCACCGGCAACCACCGACCAGCACATTCGGTTGACCGAGGCTGCGCATCTGAGCCAATCCGCCCAACCGTCGTCGTAGCGCGATCAATTGAGATGCATACTGGGCGCCGTCAGCTCGCTTCGACCCGGCCTGACACCACACGGGGGCGGATTCGGAGGATCGCGATGAAGGTGCGGCTGCTCTGGGGTGCCGCTGCGGGAGCCGTCGCTGCCATCGCGGCGCGGGCAGCGGCCGGCTGGATCGAACGCCAACCCGACCCTGTCCCCTACGAACGGCTCCGCCGCGAACCCGAGGGCGAGGAAGCCTTCCTCCCCCGCCCCGACGGGACGGTGCTGCGCACCATCGTCGCGGGTGAAGGCCCACCGGTGGTACTGGCCCACGGATACGGTGCCTCGCTCCTGGAGTGGAATCTGGTGCAGGCCACCCTGGTGGCCAGCGGTCACCGTGTCATCGTCTTCGATCAGCGCGGCCACGGAGGGTCGACGCTGGGTGCGGACGGTATCGGCTCCGGCCCCATGGCGCAGGACTACGTGGCGGTACTGGAGCACTTCGACGTACGCGACGCAGTGCTAGTCGGGCATTCCATGGGCGGGTTCCTCGCGCTTCGTGCCGTGCTCGACCATCCCGCCGTCGCCCGGAGGCTGCGCGGCCTGGTGCTGTTCGCGACCTGGGCGGGCCGCATCTACGACGGAGCACCGCACAACCGGCTGCAGATCCCGCTGCTGGAGATGGGCATCCTCCAGCGGCTGGCCCGCACCCGCACGGGCGGACTCCTCTTCGGAGCCGCCCAGTGCGGCAAACGCCCCTCTCCCGCGATGATCGAGGTCTTCCTCGAGGTCTTCCTGCAGCAGGCCCATGCCTCGCTCGTACCGATCGTGCGGGCGTTCGCCCGCGAAGACCGCTATCCACGCCTGGCCGAGATCGCGGTTCCCACCGTCGTCATGGTCGGCTCGGCCGATCGCAGCACACCGTCCAGCCACGCCCGGCGCCTCGCCGCCGGCATACCGGGCGCACGGCTGATCACCGTGCCGGACGCCGGACACATGTTGAACTGGGAGGGCCCCCACGCCCTGGTGCAGGCCGTCAGCTCCCTCCACGATGGTCGTTGCCCCCCTGACGCGTAGCGACTTCCGCACCACCGTGCGCCGCTGTGACGGGAAGAGCGGGGTCGGTTCTCGGCCGGAGGCGAACCGGCTCGGGCAATTGGCCGGTAGCGCGGTGTGATCCGCCCTCGGATGCGGCTTAGGTGAAGGGGTCGAATAGCCGTGTCGGGCGAGGGGGACAGGTGTACGACTACATCATCGTGGGTGCCGGATCGGCGGGGTGCGTGTTGGCGCGCCGGCTCAGCGAGGACGAGACCACGCGCGTTCTGCTCATCGAGGCGGGGCCCGTGGACGACGCCCCTGAAATCCGCATCCCGGCAGCGTTCAGCAAGCTCTTCCAGACCAAGTACGACTGGAGTTACCTCACCGAGTGCGAACCGGGACTGGACGGCCGCCGTCGATATCTGCCCCGCGGCCGGATGCTCGGCGGCTGCTCGTCGATGAACGCGATGATCTACATACGGGGCAACCGACGTGACTACGACGCCTGGGCGGCCGGCGGCGCCGACGGGTGGAGCTGGCAGGATGTGCTGCCTTACTTCCTTCGCGCCGAAGACTTCGAGGGCGCTCCGTCGCCCTGGCACTCCACCGGCGGGCCTCTCACGGTCAGCGAGGGCCGTTCCCGGCATCCGTTGGCGGACGCCTATGTCACGGCAGCACAGGAGGCGGGCTACCACTACACGAGCGACTTCAACGGCCCAGAGCAGGACGGCGTCGGCTATTACCACCTCACCCAGCGAGGCGGTCTGCGCTGCAGCACGGCCGAGGCCTATCTGCGGCCGGCCCTGTCCCGGCCCAATCTCGAGGTGCTGACCGGCGTCCTGTGCACGCGCGTACTCCTGGACGGCGACTGTGCGACCGGTGTCGAGGTGGAACGCGACGGCGAACTGCTGCGCCTCCGTGCCGAACGGGAGGTCGTGCTGTCGGCCGGCGCCTACAACTCGCCGCAGTTGCTCATGCTCTCCGGCATCGGCCCGGGCAGCGAACTCGCTTCCTACGGCATCACGCCCCGCGTCGACCTTCCGGTGGGGGAGAACCTGCAGGACCATCCGCATGTCGGTCTGTGCTATCTCACCGAGACCGAGTCGTTGTTCACCGCCGAGACACCGGAGAACGTCCGCCTGCTGGAGATCGAGGGGCGCGGTCCCCTCACCTCGAACGTCGGCGAGGCCGGCGGATTTCACCGCACCCGTGAGGGACTGGACGCTCCCGACATTCAGGTGCACGCCACCCCGGTGATGTTCCACGAGGAGGGCATCAGCCCCGTGACCGACCACGCTTTCATGTTCGGCGCGGTCCTCCTCGCCCCCACGAGCCGGGGCAAGGTCTCCCTGCGGTCGGCCCTGCCCAGTGCCAAACCGCGCGTTCTGCACAACTACCTGACCACCGAGGAGGATCGCGACACGATGATCCGGGCACTGCGGATGTTGCTCGACATCGCCGCTCAGCCCAGCCTGGCCAAGCACCGTCGTGCCGACTTCCGCGTGCCGCGCTCCACGGACGACGCCGGCCTGCTCGACTTCGCCCGGCGCGAGTTGCAGACGCTGTACCACCCGGCGAGCAGTTGCTCCATCGGTCCCGTCGTGGACTCCCGGCTCAGGGTGCACGGCGTGAGCGGCCTGCGGGTGGTGGACGCCTCGGTGATGCCCACCGTGGTGCGGGGCAACACCAACGCCCCGACGGTCATGATCGCGGAGAAGGGCGCGGACATGATCCGCGGTCTTTGATCTCCAGACAGGGCAGGGAAGGACTCCGTTGGGCCCGCCCGACCGCCCGGACAAGGCGCGTTGAGCGGTAGGTGTGGCAGGGATTGAGAAAACGCCATGCCGAGTGCGTATCGGTTGACAAGGAGACCGTAGGGACACTTCTGCGGTCCGGCTCATCAACAGACGACATCGACCCGATCTCCCGCGCTGACCGGCCAGTCCAGCAGATCACTGGAGTGGCCGGCACGCGTTCCACGGAGCGCTACGCGGGCCGTGGTGGCGCCCCACCCCGGACGTGGTTGGTCGAGGAGGACTACCGATGGGATTCGACGAGGCCGAACCGCCACGGGCCCTCAACTGGGGGCGCGAGCCCGAGCAAGAGATCCAAGATTCGTTTCAGGCGGTTCTGAACGCCCTGGATGCCGCTCGCGCCGATCTCTACGCGACGGAGGAGCACCAAGGGCTAGGAAGCCCGTTACCGCCCTCAGACCACACCAGCGCAACAGCCGGATACGGCAGCCCCACCCATCCCGTCCCGTCCCTGCCGTCACCGCAGCCGGGTACGCAGAGCCTGGGATCCCGGCCCGAGCTGGTTCCGGTCCGTCCGGAAGGCCTCCCACCGTCTGCCGACCCGCCTCAACCCGCTGGGGACCGGCCGGCCGCCGGGAACGCCATGGTCGAGCCGCTGTGGTCACGCGGTGTGCGGCAGGAGGCGGTCACGCCCCCCGGGGCGGTCGCACCCCGGGAGGCCGGACAGCCACCCACTGCGCGCGGCGGGGGCCCGGCGCAGGCCGAACCGCCGGCAGCTTTCCCGCCGCCAACAGCCGCTCTGCAGGATCATGCGCGCCGATGGACCGACTCAACTGAGGACTGCCCCTACCCATCGCAGGCCGCGCAGCCGAACCGCTTCGTCGCCCCGCCCTCCCAGACGCCGCTGCGCCCAGAACCGGCTCCCTCGCCTGAGCCCAGGGGGAGCCAACGACATCGCCGCTTCACCGACCGGCGACACAGCCGGCTCGCCGGAGTCTTCGGCCTGGGCGCCGCGAGCGGATTGGTCCTTGCCTCTTCGCTGCTCAGCAACGGCGACTCCGCACCGGCGACGCCGCCTGCGTCCATGGAGCAGCCCGACCGGCCACTGCCTGAGAATCCAGCACCTGCAGCCCCGTCCTCACCGACCGGGCAACCGAACCGGCCGGCTCCCGGCAACGCCTCGCTTCCCGAGATCCCGGGCACCGGGCTGCTGCGCCCAGGCGACACTGGCCACGGTGTTTACGAGTTGCAGGTACGTCTGCTCCAGATCCCTCACGTCTATGACGGCGGCGCCATCAACGGCCGTTACGACACGGAGGTCCGTCAGGCAGTGGCCCGATTCCAGAACACATACGGCATCAACGGAGACGAGACCGGCGTCTACGGGGACAACACTCGACACGCCCTCATGCTGCGGACGAAATAGCCGCCCCAGCCACATGCCAGATGCTGCGACGACTGCACAGGCTGCTGGAGGCCACCTCATGGAGCAGTTGCGCCTCGGCGCGGAGACCACGGCCTGTGCGGCACGGCGACCCATCCGACGGAATACCTCCGCGTCCGCGGGGAGGACGCGAGGTACTTGGTCCCCGGCCCGGTGCGGAACCGTGCGCTGCTGCCCGTCGACCAGGTCGTCGCCGCCTTCACCTTCACCCGCCGTTCATGCATCGGAACGACGTCAGGACCGGAGTACCAACTCTCCGTCCGCGTAGGGAAGGACCTTGGCGCGCGGCAGGTGCACCAAGACCTCCTCGCCGACCGGAACTCCCTGATCCCGCGGCGTCTTGGCCCTGACGGGCTGTCCGGCGATCTCCACCTCGAGCACGCGCTGCGCGCCGTGGTCGCTGACGCCCTTCAGACGCCCGGGGAAGGTGTTGGGGCCGGGATCCGTGACGATCCTGACGTGCTCGGGCCGGACCCCGACCTGGACCTCACCGGCCTTCAGCGTGCTCGCCGGGACGTCCCAGGCCGCGGACAGCGGTCGGCCGCCCAGCGCGAAGGGACCGTCACCGTGGTCCACGGTCAGGAAGTTCATCGCCGGTGAGCCGATGAAATAGCCGACGTAGGTGGAGGAGGGTGCCTCGAACAGCTGTTCAGGAGTGCCTTGCTGCACCGCGCGGCCGTCCTTCATGACGAGCAGTTCCTGCGCGAAGCTCATCGCCTCGTACTGGTCGTGCGTCACATAGATCACCGTGGGCCGGAACTGCTCGGTGATCTCCCTGATCTTGCGTCGCAGCGAGTGCTTCAGCTGCGGATCGATCACGGTGAGCGGCTCGTCCATCAGGACGGCCGCCACGTCGTCGCGGACCAGGCCGCGGCCGAGTGAGATCAGCTGCTTGTCGTCGGCGGTGAGCCGGCGCGCGGGTTGCCTGAGCCGGTCGTGCAGGTCCAGGGCTTCGGCGACCTGCTGCACCTTGGCGTCGATCCTCGCCTTGTCCCAGCGCCGGCACTGCAGCGGGAAGGCCAAGTTGTCGTAGACCGTCATCGACTTGTAGATGACGGGGAACTGGAAGACCTGGGCGATGTTGCGCGCCTTGGTGGGCAGGGCGGTGACGTCGACGCCGTCGAACCGCACCCGTCCCCGGGACGGTCTGACCAGTCCGGACAGGATGTTCAGCAGCGTCGTCTTGCCGCAGCCCGAGGGTCCGACCAGTGCATAGGTCTTGCCGGATTCGAAGGTCAGGTTCAGCGGCTTGAGAGCCCACCGCTCCTCCTCGGCACCAGGCGCGTACGCGTGCCCGACGTCGACGATGTCCAACTGCGCCATATCAACGGCCTTCCACTGAGACGAGATCGTGTGAGGGTGTCCGTACGAGCGCACCCCGCTCGTCGAAGGCGAACAGCCGGTCGGGACGGAGCCGGAGTTTCACGAGGTCGCCGAGGTCGACGTCGTGGATGCCCTCGAGCTGCACGACGAAGGGGGTCTCGCCGACGACCACATGGACGAAGGTCTCCGAGCCGGAGATCTCCACGTAGGTGACCTCGCCATCGACTCCGCTGGAGGCCAGGCTGACATCGGTGGCACGCAGGCCGAATTGGTAGGCCCCGTCGGATAGTTCGGCCAGGTGTGCGGAGACGTGCGCGGCCTGGAAACCGGCCACCGTGACCTGGCCGCCCTTGAGCCGGCCTGCGAACACGTTCATGGGAGGGTCGTTGACGATGGACGCCACGGTGGTGGTCGCCGGGCGTTCGAAGACCTCCTGTGGGGTGCCGGTCTGGAGGATCCGCCCCTCGTGCATGACGAGGACCACGTCCCCGAGCATCATCGCCTCGGCAGGTTCGGTGGTCGTGTAGATGACGATCGTGTCGCCCTGGTCCGAGAAGAGGGCCTTGAACTCGTCGCGCAGTTGTTCGCGCAACTTGTAGTCCAGGTTCGCCAGGGGCTCGTCGAGCAGGAGGATGCCGGTGCGGCGGGCCAGGGCGCGAGCGATCGCGACGCGCTGCTGCTGACCGCCTGAGAGCTGGGATGGCTTGCGCTTTCCGAAGTCCGTGAGCCCCACGCTCGCCAGACTCTGCTGGACCCGGTGCCGGATTTCGTCCCGGGACAGCCCGGCCCGCTTCAGCGGGAAGGCCACGTTGTCGAACACCGTGAGATGGGGGTAGTTGATGAACTGCTGGTAGACCATGGCGGTGTCGCGCCGCCACACCGGCGTCCTCAGGAAGTCCTCTCCGGCGCGCGTCAGTGAGCCGGAGTCCACCCCTTGCAGGCCGGCCAGGGCCCGCAGCAGCGTCGTCTTCCCGGCCATCGTCCGGCCGATGACGGTGTGGAGCCGTCCCGGCCGGAAGGTGGCGGTCACATTCCTGAGGTGGTCGACGCCGTCGACGGTCAGGCACAGATCAGTGGCGTTGAGGTTCATCGGACCGCTCCCGACAGGTTTCCCTTGGACAGCAGGCGCTCCACCCAGAGGGCGAGCAGGATCAGCGGTGCCACGCCGAAGAGCGCGGCGGCGGACAGCGTCCACCACGGTGGGATGGAGGAGTTGAGGGCGACGACCGCCTGGGGCAGGGTCTGAACCTCGGTGAAGGTCAGTCGGAAGGCGAAGAAGAAGTCGTTCCAGCCGAACACGGCGCAGAACATCGCCGCGACGGTCAACCCGGGCAGGGAGTTCGGCAGGATCGCCCGTACGAAGGTCTGGAACGGCGGGCAGCCGTCCAGCATCGCCATCTCGTCGATCTCGCGGGGGATGCCGTTGAAGAAGTCCACCATCACCCAGACGGCGATCGGCAGCAGGAGCGCCACCGTCACGATGACCAGGCCCGGGATGGTGTCCAGGAGGCCGCCCCACTGCAGGAGGTAGAAGAAGGGGATCACCAGGACGACGGGCGGCATGATCCGCTGGGAGACGAAGAAGAAGACGATGTCGCTGTTCTTGATGAAGCCCAGCCTGAACCGGTACCGGGACAGCGCGTAGGCGGCCAGCGAACCCAGTGCCAGGCTGATGGCCGACGCGGCGACCGTGACGATGGCACTGTTGACGAAGGGACCGACCACATCGACGCCCCCCGCTCCACCGAAGATGTTGCGCCAGCCGGTGAGCGTGGGCTCGTACTGCGCCCAGGGGATGTAGGTGGGACCGCCCTGAACAGCGTTGGCGTTCTTGAAGCTGGTCGTCATCGCCCAGAAGAACGGTCCCGCGACGAAGCAGGCCCACAGGGCGATCACGGTGTACTTGAACACGGGATACAGGCGCGACCTCATGAGTCTCCCTTCAGCTTGAAGGCCCTGGTGAGCAGGGCGGCGACGACCGTGAGCGTGACGATCATCAGGACGAGATAGGTCAGCGACATCGCCCCGCCGTAGCCGGTCTGCTGGTCGCGGAGCCCCTGGATGTAGAGGTAATAACCGGGGGTCTCCGTGGAGGAGCCCGGCCCGCCGGACGTCAGGACGTAGACGCTGTCGGAGAGCTTGGACGCCTCGATCAGCCGGATGACGACCGCGGCGACCGACACCGGTGCCATCAAAGGGAAGGTGACCTTCCGGAACGTGCGCCAGGTGCCGGCGCCGTCGATCGCGGCGGCCATGAACGGTTCCTTGGGCAGGCTGAGCAAGCCGGCCAGCAGCAACAGGAACATGAAGGGGGTCCACTGCCAGATCTCGACGGTCATGAGCGCGGCCAGGGCCGGTCCGGACTCGGTGAGCCAGGGGATGCCCGTCAGGCCCAGCATCTCCAGCAGGTCGTTCACCGGCCCCAGCGACTCATGGAAGATCGTCTGCCAGATGGCGGCCATCACCACGGGCGTGGTCATCATGGGGACGAGGAAGAGCACCCGCCAGAACCTGCGGCCGCGTGCCTCGCGCCAGACCAGCAGGGCCATACCGAACCCGATGACGTACTGGATCAGAACCGTGCCACCCGCCAGCAGGACCAGCCGGGTGATGGAGGCCCAGAAGCGGCTGTCGTGCAGCACCGCGGTGTAGTTGGCGCCTCCGATGAAGTCCATCTGAGGGTTGCTGACGTTCCAGCCGGAGAAGCTGACGCGGATGGTGAACAGAAGCGGGAAAATGATGATCAGAAAGAGCGTGAGCAGTCCCGGCAGCAGGAACGTGCTCTTGTGCCGGCGCAGGCCGTCCATGGTTCTCCTCGCGGAAGGGGGGGCGGGAGCCGCCGGGTGGCCGGCCGGTGAGGTCCGGCCACCCGGGGCCCTGCGCTTGGATCAGGACTTGTCCTCGAGCGCGACGACGTTGCGATAGGCGCTGCGGACCTTGTCCTTGCCGATCTGGTCGGTGATCTTGACCCATTCGTCGGCCACGCCGTCCAGCGCCCGCTGCGGGGGCTGCTGGCCCGCCAGCGCCGCGGCGACGCCGTTGGCCAGCGCGGACATGTACTGGTTGACACCGGGGACACGCAGGTCGAAGACGCGGTTGGGGTTC
Source organism: [Streptosporangium] indianense (assembly GCF_021474405.1). GTDB lineage: Bacteria > Actinomycetota > Actinomycetes > Streptomycetales > Streptomycetaceae > Streptomyces > Streptomyces indiaensis. Next base: position 35,963 of record NZ_JAKEIO010000040.1, on the reverse strand, counting down.
TCTTCCATGCCGGAGAGCGTCTTCACGTACGCCTTGGCGACGTCCTTGTCCCAGCCCTGCTTCTCCCAGAACGCCGGGTCGAAGTGGGAGATGCGGTAGGGGTTGACGCCGAAACGTCCGATGGTCAGATCGAGCGCGGTGTTGGCCTCGTTGCTGAAGAAGCACAGGTAGTCGAAGGCCATCTCCTGGTGGCTGGACGCCTTGGCCACCGCGGAGGTCCAACCCCAGGTGAAGTAGGCAGCCTGGTTCGCCTTCTTGTCCCACGACCTCGTGGTGCGGTTGTAGACCTCCGTGGAGCCCGGCAGTGGCGCCGCCTCGACGGTGTTGCGGATCTTGCTGTCCGGCTGCTGGGCCTGGATGAAGGCGTCGTCCCAGGAGTAGGACATCAGCGTCTGGCCGCCTCCGAAGGAGAAGATCTCGTCTCCCAGGCCGAAGTTGGCACCGCCGGGTGCCCAGATGGACTTCGCCTCGACCATGTCCTGCAGAGCGCGGACGAAGCCCGGTGTGTTGATCAGCGGCTTCATGGTCTTGGCATCGAAGAAGACACCGCCCTTGACCTTAGGGTTCTTCACGTACGGCGCCGCACGGCTGATGAACGCGGAGAAGGTCAGGTCATCGCGCTTGGTGACCTCGGCGCTGCCGTAGTTCCTCTTGCCGTCGCCGTCGAAGTCCTTGCCGCTGAAGAACTCAGCCGTCTCCTGGTATTCGGCCCACGTCGTGGGGACCTTCAGGTCCTTGCCCGTGGCCTTCTTGTACTCGGCCTGCCACCTGGGGTCCTTCAGCACATCGCTGCGGACCTTGAGGTAGTGCCGGTCACCGTCCACCGGATACTGCACGACCTTCCCGTCCCAGGTCGCCACGTCCATGTAGGACTGGGTGACGTCCCGCATGCCGGGGGTGTTCAGGTACTCCTCCGGCACCGGTGCCAGGTACGGGGCCATGTCGCCGATCCACAGGGATGGGTAGAACATGACGTCATACGCCGGCTGGCCTGCCTGGAGGGGCGTGAGAATCTTCTGGTGCAGCTCACCGAAGGGGACGTTGACCACCTCGACCTTCCCGCCGGTGATCTCCTCGAACTGCTTGGCGTGCAGCTGCGTCGGCTCACCGATGACCGGGACGGCATGACTGATGATCTTCAGAGTCTGCCCGGAGTAGTCCTTGCGGCTGATCGACTCGTAGCTGCAGGAGCCGGGCCCGTCCTTGACCTTCGTCGCCGGGTAGTTCCTGCCGTATTTCTTGTAGCTGATCTCCGAGCCGGGCTTGAACAGCGCGGCCTTCTTCTTGGGCTTGTGCTGTACCTCGCTCTGTGTGGTGCACGCGGTGGCGGTCAGGGCCGCTACGGCCGCGACGGCGACCACACGTGTGTACGGTCTACTGCGCATCGGGGTTCTCCTGCGGTGTCACGGGATCAAGATCGCTCGGCCGCGCACGGCGCCGGCGTCCAGGTCGTCGAGGGCCTGTCGGAAGGAGGCGAGGGGGTAGCGCTGGGTGTGCAGGGTGACCTTGCCGCGGGCCGCCAGCACCATCAGCTCGGAGAGGTCGTTGTAGGACCCGACGAGATTGCCGATGAAGTTGATCTCCGTGGAGATGACGTCGATGGTCGGCACGTGGAGGTGGCCGCCGTAGCCGATGACGTAGTAGTTGCCGTTGCGGCGCAGGCAGGCCACGCCCGTCTCGACGGCGCCCCCTTCACCGACGAAGTCCAGGACCGCCTCCGCGCCGTACCCCGAGGTGAGCTCCCGTACGCGGTCGGCCTCGCTGCCGTCCGCGAGGAGCGTGTGGTCGGCACCGAGCTCCTTGGACAGCGCCAGGGCCTCGGGGCTGCGGTCGATGACGATCATCTCGACCGGCGACAGGGCCCTCAGCACCTGGATCCCTATGTGCCCGAGTCCGCCGGCGCCGATGACCACGGCCTTGTCACCGGGCCACAGAGCCCGGGCCGCCTTGGCTACGGCGTGGTACGCCGTGAGCCCGGCGTCGGCCAGGGCTGCCACCGAGGCAGGCTCCAGGGACGGGTCGAGGGGCACCACCGAGCGGGCGCTCGTCTTCAGGTACTCGGCGTAGCCCCCGTCGGCGTCGATGCCGGGGAAGGCAGAGTTCGTGCAGTGCACGTCGTCACCGTCCCGGCAGGCCCGGCACAACCCGCAGGTCACCAGCGGGTGCAGGATGACCGGGTCACCCACCTGGACGTTGGTGACGGCCTCCCCGATCTGGGCGACCCAGCCGGCGTTCTCGTGACCGATCGTGTACGGAAGGGCGACCCCGCTCTTCTCCTTCCACTGCCCTTCGAGGATGTGCAGATCGGTCCGGCAGACCCCCGCGCCCCCGATCTTCACGATCACATCCAGCGGGCCGGTGATCTGCGGGTCCGGCACGTCCACGAGCACGGGCGGCTCGTCGTACTCGATGACCTGCACGGCTTTCATGGCGGCTCCCTGCGAATCGGCGGGTGGGTGGTGCCGATTACACAGGCCGCCGCTCGCAGGTCGATGTCTCAGAATCCGTCCGCGGATGTCTCAATGTGATACACGTCGTAGGCGCGCCGCCGCCGAGCTGGTCCAATCACTGCACCGAGGAATGTGACGCGCGCCGCACGGGAGTGTTAAATGCCCCGACACCAACCCGGGACCTCACTGAGAGCAGCCAGAGAGCTCTATCAGGAAGTCACCAATGATCCGAGCGCCCGGCCGCTCGTGGTCGCCTCATGGCAACGCTCGATCGAGTACCAGGTGAAGTCCGGCAGCCTGGACGCTCCCTACCTGGACAACCCCAATCTGGACAGCCCCCTGGCCAGGGCGGCGCTGCCCATCGTGGAGACGCTGCACAAGCAGCTCGCCGACGACCCGGTGTCGACGATGATCACGGACCGCAGCGGCGTCGTGCTGTCCCGGAAGGTGTCACACCAGGGCCTGACGACCCACCTCAACCGCGTGCGTCTGGCCCCGGGGCATGTGTTCTCCGAACGCTACGTGGGCACCAACGGCATCGGAACCGCGCTCGCCAGCGGTCGCCCGGTCCTGATCGCCGGAAGGCAGCACTACGTCGAGGAGCTGCGGGAGTTCCGCTGCGCAGCCGTACCGATCCTGCATCCCACTCGGCGCACTCTGCTGGGAGCGTTCAACCTCACCACCATCCATCAGGGCTCCGACGGCATGCTGATGGCCTTCGCACGCTCCGTTGCCGCCCAGATCGAGGCTGAGATAGCGGTGATCACCTCCCGGCGCGAGCGGGCCCTCTTCCAGGCCTACATGGAGGCCTGCTCCTCGGCACGCCCCGGACCCGTGCTGGCACTGAACCGCGATGTCGTCATGATGAACGAGCAGCTCAGCGCCGCCGTGACCGGGCCCGATCAGTACGCGCTGCTCGACCACGCCCGTGAGATCGCCGCGCATCACCGGCTGGAGGGGACCCGCAGCATTCCCCTGCCCTCGGGACGGGTCGCCGAACTCAGGGTCAGTCCCTGCCAGCGCGAGGACAGCGACGCCGGCGCCGTCTTCCGAGTCCGGCTGATCGGACGGGCCCAGCCCACACCGGCGGTCTCCGCCACGCCCGCCCGCTCCGAGCTGGGGCTGGTGGGCTCGTCCCCGCACTGGCTGCGCGCGGTCGCCGACAGTGAAACGGCATTCGTAGCCGGAACATGGCTTCATCTCCTGGGTGAAGCCGGCGTCGGCAAGAGGACGCTGGTCGAAGCCCTGCACCGGGCCCACGGCGCCGGACGCCGGCTGGAGATGCGGGAAGCGCCGCTGTCGGATGCACCTGCCGCCACCGAGCACTGGCTGGACGAAATATCGGAGCTGCTCGTCGTGCCGTCCCACGTGCTCCTCCTGAGCGATGCCCATCTGCTGGGCGACCAGCTGCGGCGGCGGCTGACGACCCTGCTGACGCGGCTGCGCGGCAGCGCGACCGCGCAACTGGTCATCACCAGTCAGCCGTCGATGGTCGGCGCCGACGACGAGTTCGACCAGCTCTGCGGCGCCTCGGTGGAGGTGCCTGCCCTGCGTCACCGCTACGGGGACACCGAGCTCCTGGCGCGGTTCTTCCTGCGCAAGTACCGGCCGAGCGGTGAGGGCAGAATCTCCCCGGACGCGCTGACCACGCTGCAGAGATGCCCCTGGCCGGAGAACGTACGCCAGCTCGAGTCCGTGATCCGGGGCCTGGCGCGGCGACCCACGGGCCGGACGATCAACGCGGACGACCTGCCACCGGAGTGCCGGGTATCGTCGAACAAGGTCCTCACCACCATCGAGGCGCTGGAACGCGACGCCATTCTGCGTGGGCTGATGGAGCGCAACTCCAACGTCCAGCGAACAGCGCAGGATCTCGGGATCTCGCGCGCCACCATGTACCGCAAGATGCGCCGCTACGGCATTGTCCCGTCCAGCCTCACGTGACGGTCGTTCCGCACGCTCCGGTAGGGGCGGTGTCCGGGGTGGAAAAGCGGAGAGAGTGCTCAGCGAGGGCCCCACGATCCGTTCGCACCGCACCTCGCCGCCTCGGCAGTGTCTGGACGCCGCCGAGCGCGCGGCTGCTACTTGATCAGGAGTCGGGGTTGCTCACCTGCATTGAGCGGCATTTGCGCTTTGGTGGTAGGCCTGTGCGGGGGAGGGGGGCGGCGCTTCGACGTCGTGTGTGCTGCGGCCATGCGGCGGGCGTCGTCGCTCAAGCAGACTCCGCCTAGTGCTGTATCCGGGAGGCTCGCCGGGTCGGTGCCTTCGGCTTCTCATGGCCGGGGTGCGAGCGAGGCGAGTGCGGTGGGCCGCACCGCATTGGCGGCGGCCGAGGTGAGTAGTAGTTCGGTCAGGTCATGGGGCTGGGCTGGTTCACCGGTCGGAGCGGCTGCCGTGATCCGGTCCAGCCGGAAGCCCCGGCCGGCCCGGCGTGTGCGACACCAGGCGACGAGGTACCAGCGGCCGTTTGCGGTGAGCAGTCCGGCCGGTTCCACGACACGGTTGCTTTCGTGTCCTGCCGCGTCGGTGTAGGACAGCTGGAGCGCCATGTCGTTGGCGAGGGCCTGCTCCACCGCGGTACGGACCTCGAAGTTGCTGCGTGTCGGCAGGGCCACGATTCGCGCGGCGAGGTCTTGTGCCGCTGCGGAGGCGGGGCCGGTCATCGAGGCCGCGATCTTCTGGGCCGCCGTGCGGGCCGCGCTGGCGTAGGGGGTGGAGGCGTCAGCCGCGGCGAGCGCGGCGGTCAGTGCCGAGGCTTCGTCGGCGGTGAAGTGGATCGGGGGCAGGGTCATCTCCGGGTCGATCGACCAGCCGCCGCCTCGCCCGGGTATGGAACGGACCGGGACGCCGGTCTCCATCAGGGTGTGCAGGTCACGCTGCACTGTGCGTGTGCTGACCTCGAACCGCGTGGCGAGCGCCGCGACCGTCAGCGGCCGCGGGGCCACCGCGCGCAAGTCCTCCACCAGCGCGTACAGCCGGGCAGTTCGGTTCATGCTGCCGACGCTACCGTCATGCGGAGGCCAGGAAGTGCCGCTCTCGCCGTAGTTCCCGCTCGGTGATGGTCAGGGGGAACAGGGTGAAGCCGTGCATCGCGCCGGCGACGACGCCGAGTTGAACGGGCGCACCTGCCGCCTGCCATCGTGCGGCCAGGAACAGCGAGTCGTCCAGCAGTGGGTCCTCGGTGCCGACGACGATCCGGGCGGGTGGCAGCCCGGTCAGGTCCGCGAACAGAGGCGAGACCTCCGGGTTACGGCGCTGCTCTTGACTCATCCCTGGCGTGAACAGTTCGTAGCTGCCGCGGATCGTGTCGGTGTTGCTCAGCAGCCGGCGCGGGCCAAACGTCCGCTGGCTTGGTGTCATCGACAGGTCGTAGGGGCCGAAGAGCAGGTGGGCCGCCCGGAACGCGCCGGTGATGCCGTGCCGGTCGCGAAGGCGCAGCAGTGTCACGACGCTGAGGTGGGCACCGGCCGATTCACCGCCGATCAGCAGACGTTCGGTATCGAACTCGGCTGCGGCGTGTTTCACCAGCCATCGTGCAGCCGCTTCGCAGTCGTCGGGCCCGGCGGGGAATGGGTGTTCCGGTGCGAGGCGGTACTCCACGCTTACCACGGCCAGCCGTGCTTGCTCGGCCAGCCGCCAGAGCCGCTCGTCCTGTCCGTCCGCGGACCCGAACGCCCAGCCGCCTCCATGGATGTGCAGGTACACGCCGTCGACGTGGTCCGGCACGAAGACCCGTACCCTCATTCCGCCCTCGACGACACGGTCTTGGCCGTGCGGCAGTCGTACTGGTGGCGTGTCACCGCCAAGCCGGTTTCGCCTCAGGAGCGCCAGCACGGTTGCGCTCGGCGCTTGGTCTCGAGCTGGACGGCTCGCGGCGGCGGCCTCAAATTGCTCGTTGAACGCCAGGGTCTCGGGGAGGCAGTCTTCATCTGTGCTCGTCATGCCGCCGACAGTTGCAGCTGCCCGCGACAACGTCCTGTCACCCTTTCTTTGTGAGCTGCGTCATGCTCTTGCCGTGCTCCCGCTATGATCGGGAGCTTGGCCATGTGCTTGTCGGAGTGGGCCGCAGCAGGCTCAGGCAAGCGGTGACGACCTCGTCGGTGCCGATCCGCAGCAGCAGCGGGTCGGGGACGTCGCCGTGCGGATCGCCCGGCGGGCCGGGCTTGTACAGAGCAATGTGGCGCTCTGCGCGCGGCGGACCCCAGTGCCGGGGTGAGACCGGTCCGAAGAGCGCCACGGACGGGGTGCCGTGGGCCACCGCGAGATGCGCCAGGCCGGTGTCGCCGCAGACCATGAGCGCGGCGTGCCGCCCTCCCGAGTGGCGGCCGGATGGGCACGAGCGTGAGCGGTGGTGCCGCTTCCTCGGGGCGTACGCCATCACCGCGGGGACATCGCCGCACGCGCCGGTCTGCCCGCTCGGGATCTGCTGCGCGTCGGCCTGCCGTCGGCGAGCTGTCGGCGCTCGTCGCGCGACGGGATGGTCCCCGGTTCGGCTCCCTTGCGCAAGCACTTGCGCCATCCAATGCGCCCGGGCCGCGTCGGTGTTCACCGGCCTCGACAAGCCGGAAGACCCGGCGAAAAAGGCCTACACCTTGCTCTCCTCGTAGGTGCACTGCACTGTGAAGTCACGCGCTGACAGTTGGCATCCTCCCTCTGAAGGGGGGTGAGGATGTCAGGAAGTGTTCTCGGTGTTCTTGTTCTCCCCGGCACCTTCCGTGGTCAGTTCCTGTCGGTTCGGTGTCCCGGTGAGCTGTTGGTCCAGGCGGAGTTGACGTAGGCGTGTCAGGAGGTCCTGGACCGCGGGCAGCGGGAGGGTGGAGAGGTAGCCCGAGATGTCACCCCCGCCGCCGATGAACTGTGGGACGTCGAAGCCGGCGAACTCCCGCACGATGCGGATCATCGCCACGTTGTCGCGGCCGAGAGCCTCGACTTCGGCCTTGATCTCCATGCCGACACGGCGGCTCTCCGCACGGGCGAGATATGTGTCGATCGCGTCCTCGCGCTCGGCGTTCTTGACGGCCTGGTCGAGCTTCTTGCCCTTCAGTTCCTCGAAAAGCTCCGCCTTGAGGGCCTCGAGCATAGCCGGGTCGGCGGGCTCGAAATCACCCAGGTTGGTCTCCAGTGTCTCCACACCCCACTTGCCGAGCGCGTGCTTGACCCGGTCGGTGAGGTTCTTGCGGACATCCTCGTAGCTCTCCAAGAACTCGAAGACCGAGTTGGTCATGGCGATCTCATTGAAGTATCCGGTGACGGCCACCCCGAGGACGTCCCGCACGAACCGCCTCATGGGCGCCGGATCGTCGACGAGCCCGCCCAGTCCCGCGGTGCTGGTGCCCCCGAACTGGCTGACCAGCGTGGGCGCCACGTGCGGCGGAATCTGGAGGTTCTGCCACAGGTCGACGGAGAGCTCGAAGCGGCCCTGGACCTTGACGGTGATCTGCCCGAGGTCGGCGTCGTAGTTGTCGGCCTCGGACTGTTCCTTGTTGTGCCATTTCAAAATCAGCACCCGGGTGGGAATCAGCATCACGCGCACGAACCACGGGTTGAGCGCGTACGTGGGCCCCTTGCCCAGCGTCTCCTCCTGCACGCCGCGTCGACCGCCGTTAGCCAGGAACACCCAGGGCAGACGGAAGTTGCTGTGGCCGGGCACCCTGGGCGCCACGGCGCCGTCCGGTTTGTCTTCGGGATCGGCGCCGTCGAGGGTGATGACCACTCCGGTGTAGTCCTCCGCGATGGAGATCTCCCGCAGATGCGCCTCGGTCAGTCCCTCGCGGGAAGCCGTCACATTGTCGATCGTGATGACGTCGAAGAGCTCGGGGTTGATGTCGTAGTACATCCCACCGCCCAGGAGGGCAAGTTGCCGTCCCTGCTGACCGCCGTCGGCGAGGAAGGCCTCACCGTCCTGGAAGCTGTCGCACTCCACATGGCGGCCGAAGCGCTGGTCCGGCGGCCGTACACCGCCTTCCTTCGCCTGGACTAAGCCGATCGTGCCCGCGGGCACGAAGGTGCGCGGCCGCATCTCGACCCGGAAGAGCCTGGGGTTGATGTAGTAGGATTGACCCCCGCTCAGCGTCCTGACTTGGACGCCCTGCTGGCCCTTGCGTTCGCCGTCGCCGAGCAGGAACTTCTCCCCGTCCTGGAAGTCGTCGCAATCGACGTGCCGCGCCAGCCTGCTCCGTCCGGGCCGGTTGTGTCCCTCCAGGGCCGTCACCACGCCGATCATGTCCGGCGGCACATGCACCCTGGGCACGCACTCCACCGAGTTGATCAGCGGCCACAGCCAGTGGACGCCGGGGAGCAGGGTGCGGGCGAGCACTCCGCGTGCGTTGTACGGGTTGACATGCTTGTACGCCCGGTCAGGGTGCTGGGGGACATATCTCCGGGTGATGACGCCGAGATGGTCGGCGGGGACCACGACCCGGGCGTTCCAGGCCACCGCCAAGGCGACGAGGGACAGGACGAGCAGCACATACATCATGGTCTGGTTCCCCATTCACGCAGCCGCGCGTGCAGCGCGAGCACGGTCGAGCTCCAACGGTCGTACCAGTCCGGGTCGTTCTCGTGGCCCGGGTCGCGCATGGTCGGGTAAAACCCCGCCCGGCTGCCAGGTCCCGCACGGCGGGCGAAGTCGCGGTAGAGCCGGGGGACGGCGGATTCGGCCGAGTCGCGCCAGCCCAGTGCGGCGCCCAGGTCGGGGAAGCTCGGTCCGCGGCGGCCGCCGGCCGGGGCGAGTGCGAGCTGGTGCCGGAAGCCATGTCGGCCGTCCGAGTGGCGGTGCCAGAGGGCGTCGATGCCCGCGAGCAGTTCACACGGGATGCCCGCGGCCTGCCGGGCGCTGAGCCAGCCCTCCGCCGTCCGTCCGACCGACTCCATGACGAGGCGGGTGGTCAGCAGGTCGGCATGCTCCAGCTCGGCCTCCGCGAGGTGTGCGCGCAGCCGCTCCAGGCCTGCGGAGGGTGTCAGCCGTACCGTGCGAGGTGCGGTGCCACGGTGTGGTTCGGGCAGCCGGGGCGGGCGGGCCCTGGTGACGTCGTGGTGGAGGCGTTGCAGCAGGTCGAGTTCGTTGTCGTCGAGGAGGGCGCCGTCACGGGCGTCGATGTGCCAGACGGCGGCGAGGTGATAGTTGACCTCCCCGTACAGCAGGACGGGGACGAACGGCCGCCCGTGCACTTGGCCTTCGAGGATCATGCGAGTGATGTCGTCGGAGTCCTGCGACTGAGGTGTCATCACGACCACGACCGCGAGTGCGTTGCGCAACTGCTGCCGAATCGTCCAGAAGTGGGCGTCGCCGGGCTGCAGGTCGTCGATCGACCAGACCGGCAGCTCAGCCTGCCGTAACTGACCGGCGAGCGCCCGGCCGTAGTCGGCGTCGGCCGGGGCGTAACAGACGACGAGGGCGGGACGCTCGGGCGGGGTGAGCGGGCGCGTGGCAGAGCGGTGGGCAGCGCCGAGATTGTCCTGGGCGGCCGCCGCGCCGGCGCGGGCGGTCCGTCCTGCGACGACCGCGGCAAGTTCGGCGGCCTTCTCCTCGAACTGCTCCTCGGTGACTTCGCTGAAGTCCCGCCAGACACGGTTGGCGGCGAAAGGCGGTACGGCGACATGTCCGAGCAGTACGGGGATGAACCGCAGGCCGCGCTCGGCCGAGGCGGTGGCCAGCGCCGCGTACTCGTCCATGGCGCGGGCGGATCGTACGGAGGCCGGGCTTATCACGGCGATCCCGTTGACGGAGGCGCGCAAGGCCTCGTCGAGGCGGTGGACGATGACGTCGCTCGGTTCGATGCTCCACTCGGCGAAGAAGGGCCGCAGCCCGTGCGCGACGAGTTCTCCGGCCAGCCGTTCGGCCCAGGCGGCGTCGTCGGCCGCGTAGGAGAGGAACACGTCGTTCAAGGGGCTGGACCTCCTGGGAGTGGTCCGCTTCTCGGGACCGATCCGTCGGCCTGCGGGCCACCAGGCTAGGGGTTAACTCCCGCTTGTGCAGCGGGCGTTGAATTTGTCGTACTGACTGGGTTCTTCTGCGTAGGAGGTGGTACGGCGAGAGGGTGACGGACGGATCGGTCCTCGCCCTGCGGGTCGGATCGACCACCGCGGCGGCGATGGGGCGGGCGGAGTGTGCGGGAGCGGCTCGATCAGGGGCTCCGCCAGGGCGGCCAGTTCCTGCCGACCCTCGTCCGCCCCGCCGTGCCACGTCTGTCGCAGCAGGGTGTCGGCGCGCGGGCGCAGCCCTGGGTCCTTCGTCAGGCCGGCGTCGAGCGGCCGGCGCAGCGAGGAGGGGATGCCCCCGACGGGTGGCGGTGCGGTGGTGTGCCGGGACATGAGACTGAACAACTGCGGTACGACGAAGGGCGGTTGACCGGTCAGGCACTGGTACAGCAGACATGTGGCGGCATACACGTCCGCTGCGGCGGACGCGGCGCCGGTGCCCCGCCAGAGTTCGGGGGCGCGCAGTTGCGGGTCTCCGGTGGTGAGCGCCGCGAGGCCCAGGCCGGTCACCCTCACCTTGCCGTCGGTATCGACCATGATCTTCCCGGCATGCAGGCCGCCGTGGGCCGTCCCGCGTGTGTGTACGGCGGCCAGTGCGCGCAGGAGGTCGTGGAAGACTACGCTCGCGGCGTGCCGGGACAGGGCCCCGTGGTGCTCCAGCAAGCGGGCCAGGGTGGTCCCTTCGACGGCGTCTTCGACGAGGGCTCCGCCGACAGCCGCAACCGAACGTTCATACGCCGCCCGGAACGCGGGTGCTCGCACGAACCGTTGCGACACGGCCGCCTCGGGGAGCCGCAGCCCCCTGAGTCGTTCGACGTCCTCCTGGAACGCGGCCGCGCGCGCGTGGTGCACCAGCAGCCGCGCGGGCACATAGCGCACCACGGCCGGACCCTTACGCCCTTCATCGGCCTGCCCAGACTCCAGCGTGTCACCACTGCCTGCCCGTGACGGCGCCGGCCAGGCAAGGACGGTCCGCCCGCAGCGCCCCTGGTGCAGTTCGCGTACCTCGGTCCACCGTGGCAGTTGCCACGGCCGGGTGACCCCCATGTCAGGCTCCCGCGGCGCGCCGAGGCGCGCGGATGATCCGTACCAGCCGGGCCACCTCCCGGTCGTAGTGGTCGGTGCCCGGCCGGGTGAGGTCGAGCGGCTGGTGGATGGCGGCGAGCGGGGGCAGCTGGTCCTGGGTGGCGCGCGCGGGCACGAACCGCAGGCTGCCCTCGTACTTGCGGTGCAGCAGCGCCGCGTACTCGTCACGGGCACGCAGATCGACCTTCGTGCCGGAACCGAACACCAGCACACCCCAGCCGGACTCGGTCAGCGCACGTTCGGTCTCCAGCAGAGGGACCAGTCCGGGTTCGACCCAGCGCGCCAGGAACACGTTCAGACCCGCCTCGTGCAGCCGGCGGGCGAGGACTTCCGCGGCATCAGCGTCGCCTGCGGCGTACGCCACGAGGGCGTCGTACGGCCCCTGAGGCCCAATGGGCGCCGGCGGGTCCGGTGGCTCCGGTGTGCGCCGCGCGCCGGACCGCCGCGCGCGGTAATCGTGATGGGCGAACCAGACACCCGCCGCCGCGGCGATGACACCCGCGATCCCGATCGCCAGGTTCGCCGTCTCAACCCCCGTCATGACCGGGAGTGTAGGGGTGGTGTCCGACTGTTGGGGCCGGTTCGCCCCAGATGCCTGCGAAGTGCGGGCGAGCGTCTTGCCTGCCGCCTGTTCCAGAGTGCCGCGGTCCGGGTGACGTGGCAATCGCACACCGGCGGTCGAGGGTCGGCCTCGTCGAGGGACGACGAGGACGCCGTGCCCCATGCCACCCGCACGCGAACCTCACCCCGGGCGCCTCGTCGGCCGCGCCCTGGCGCCGGGCGGACCTGCACAGCAGTCGTTCATCACCGGCTGTCATCCTGCCGCCGGACAGCCGCTACGGCTGTCCGGCGACGTCTTCACCCGATTGAGCAGCGCAGTACTGAGGAAACGAGTGGTTGATCAGGGGCAGTTGACGGCCGTGTCGCCGGTGTCGCGGTTGCAGGTGTCGAAACCGAGGCCGCCGTCGAGGCCGTCGTTGGCGATCACGTTGTCCACGGCGTTGAGGGTGTCGCTGCCCTCGCCGCCGATGTGCGTGTCGTTGCCGCGGCCTCCGGTGAGGGTGTCGTTGCCCTGGGCACCCTCGAGTGTGTCGTTGCCGTCGTCGCCGTTGAGGGTGTCGTTGCCGGCATTGCCGTAGATGGTGTCGTTGCCGGCCAGCCCGGAGATCGTGTCGTTGCCGGGGCCGCCGTTGATGGTGTCGTTGCCCGGCGTCGCCCGCAGGCCAGTGGCATCCGGGTCGTCGCCGACGAGCCGGTCCGCTCGGGGACCGCCGTTGAGGCGGTCGTCACCCGCACCGCCGATTACCGTTCCGGCGGCTTCCAGGTTCGGGGAGATGCTGACGCTGTCATCGGAGTCGTTGGCGTTGACCCGTATCGACGTGACGGGCAGCGGACACTCCGCTGTGTGCGTCCCCGTCGGCTGACACGGGGCAACGGCGGACACGGTGTCCCCCGTGTCCGTCACCACGACAATGTTGCCCTGACGCCGGATGGTGATGTCATTCGCCACACCCTGGGCGGCCGTGACGCTGAGGGTGTCGCCCACTTCTTGCACGACCGTGGTGTCCGCCAGGCTTCCGCCGGGGGCTGCACCGGGCGCGGCGGAAGCGGCGGTCAGCGGAGCGCAGGTGAGTGCGCCGAGGGCCACTACCGTGGTGCAGATACCTCGTGTTCTCATCGGTGCCCGCCTTTCGTGTTGTCTCGCCGTCTACGAGTACTGGCGTGCTGCTCATTCACGCTGGTCAGGGGCATCCGCTGACGTTGTCGCCCAAGTCGGCGCGGCAGTCGTCCACGTCAGCGCCGCCTTCGACGTAGTCGTTGCCGCTGACGTTGTCCACGGTGTCGATGGTGTCCCGGCCGTTGCCGCCCTCGGCGTAGTCGTTGCCGGCGCCGGCGACGATGCGCTCGTTGCCGCTGCCGCCGTAGATCACGTCGTTGTCGGCACCGCCGTCCACGATGTCCGAGCCGCCGCGTCCCTCGATGGAGTCGTTGCCGGCTCCGCCGAAGATCCTGTCCGCCTCGGCTCCACCGGTCAGGGTGTCGTTTCCTGCGCTGCCGGAAAGGAAGTCGGATCCCTCGTCGCCTTCGAGGGTGTCGTTGGCGGATCCGCCGTAGAGGTTGTCGTTGCCGGCTCCGCCGATGAGGGTGACGCCGAGGGCCGCCAGCGAGGAGGTGACGGTGTCGTCCTGGTCGCCGGCGTTGACCACCAGTTCGGTCGTGTCGGCGGCCCTGCAGGCGACTTCGGTCGTGCTGACGGCGGTGCAGTCGCCGGACGGTGCGACTGTGTCTCCGGTGTCTCTGATTCTGATGTTGCTGCCCGACTGCCAGACGCTGATCGTGTTGCCCCGGCCGACTCCTGCGGTGACCGTGATCGTGGTGCCGGTCTTGTTCACCAGCGTCGTGGCGAAAAGACCTGGCGTCGGTGCGTCGGCCGCGTGGGTCACGCCGGGGAGGCACAGACTGAATCCGCACACCGTGGCCAGAAGTGCCCCGGTGCGATGGTGCGTTCTCTTCATGACCTGCTCCTGAAATAGGGCGGTGAATGTCGATCTCGCAACTGTGCGCAGTGCTTTCCGGCCGAAAATGCCGTGTTCGCTCGAAGAAGCGCTACCTTTTGCGGTCTGCCGACCGCGGCCGGATCCGATAACCGGCTCCGCGGAGTACCCGGGGGAAAGGGTGTGGCCGCAAGTGCCGAACGTTCGGTGCGGCCCACGCTGGCGCGACACCCGAATGTCCCTGCTGCAATCCATAGCCTGAGTCCGCGCAGACTCCTCCCATACCGCCATGGCAGACGCCTGCTCGACCGGTCATCGGCGCAGGCGCTTGGGCACCCAGAGCATGTCGGGATGTGAAGCCGTGATGAAGCCGAATTCGCGCCATTGCCGAATACAAGGGTCTGCGCGCGTGGATCGTCGCCCTGGCCGGGAATGGGATCACTGGGAGCATGCCCGCCGTTTGACTTGCATCTGCCCCGCAGGTGTCAGTTGACGATTCATTCGTACCGCATTCAATTGATCGCGGTACGGGTGATCCGCGCAGCCCGCGAGCTGGACCTGCCGATTGTGGCGCTGCACTCCCGCGACGAGGCGGACGCGCTGCACGCCCGCATGGCCGACGAGATCGTGGTGCTCGACGGCGAGGGGTCGGGGGCCTTCCCGGACGCGGCAGCCATGGTCGGAGCGGTGGTACGCACTGGCTGCGCCGCTGTCCATCCCGGCCACGGACTGCTGGCCGAGAACGCCGACTTCGCGCAGAGCTGCACCGGCGCCGGACTCACCTGGGTCGGGCCTCCCCTCAAGGTGCTGCGGACGCTCGGCGACAAGACCGCGCAGGCTCGCCTTGCCGCGGCGCCGGCCGGTGGAGGCGTTCCTCGCTGGCGGCTGCGACGACTCCGACGGTGTCGACTTGGCCGACGTCCTCGGCACCCGCTCGTGAGTGACACATCCTGGCCCGTGCGCCTGTCGCCCAAAGCGCGATGGGTTCCTGAGCGCGCACCCAACGGCTTCTCAAAAAAATGATCGGTAGCGAGAGTTCTGAGAACGACCTGGAGCCACCAGCTTGATGCGTTACGGCTGGTCTGCATCGGCTTGTCATTCGGCGGGCTGTGGGCGGACGCGGTAGACGTGCGGCCAGTACTTCCCGGTGATGAGCAAGTCGTGCGTGGAAGGGTCCACTGCGATGCCGTTCACGTTGCCGGGACGCCGAGCTGCGGGTGGAAGATCTGGGAGGGCACCGATGTGCAGGGTCGCCTTCACGCGCCCTGTGCCTGGATCGATGCGGACGATGTCATCGGTGGGCCAGACATTGGCCCACACGTCCGTGCCGGTGCACTCAAGCTCGTTCAGCCCGCCTACGGGCCCGTCACCGTCGCGCACCGTGATCCGGCCCAGCAGCTCAAAGGACTGCGGGTTGCGCAGCGACAGGGTGGCGCTGCCGTCACTCATGATGAGCCGACCCCGTGGTCGATCGTGGCACAGGCCCCAGCCCTCACCGTCGTACGTCACCCGGCGCAGCTCGGCCAGGGTCCGGCCGTCCCGGAACACGGCCGTGTGCTCACGCCACGTCAGGTGCCACAGTCCGCCGTCGGCTAGGGTCAGGCCTTCGCCGAACCATGAGGCGGGCAGCACCACCCGTCGGCTCACCCGGCCCGAGGACAGATCTGCCTTCTGTACCCAGGACTGTCCGTACATTCCGGAGCTCTCGTACAGCGAGCCGGCCAGAACCTCAAGGCCCTCGGTGAAGGCGCTGGAGTCATGCGGCAGTACCTGAATCACCTTCGCTTCCAGATCCATTGGATCGGCGGGCCCTGCCATACGGTCAGCCGGGGGCACACTCGTCAGCGCAGAGAACATGATGAGGCACGCACTGACCGTCAGACCATGCAGGACTGACCGTCGCGATCCAACGAGGGGCACAGTTGGCCTCCAGGGCAGAGAGCAGGACTACTTCCAGGGCGTGAAACGGGCCATCCGGCCATCGTGGGCCAAATCTACTTTGGATCGCGGAGGAGGCCTGTCATCCGGGCGGTCGGCGCCTACCCGGCGTCGACCGCCCGGCGCAAAGAACCCGTACGTCACGAGTGCGCTTCAGAACGAGCCCCATCGCCTTGCCGGACACCCGCACGGGGCTCAGCCGCCGCCTGTTCCAGCTCGAGCTGGGCGATGGCTCGGTGGAACCACAGGCAACACCTTCGAGCGCGGCCTCCTGCTGCGGCTGACCGGACATCGGCCCCGGCGGGCTCCATCGCCGCGGGGCTGCACCAGAACTGGTGATACCACCTGTTGCACCTGCTGGCGTCGACCAAACCGGCGCTGAGCTGCTTGAAGCTCAAGGGTTGGCCTCGTGTCCCAGCTCGGAAACCAGCCCCAAAGTAGGTCTCGGACAGTCCCCGACGTGCAGCCCCTTGTCACCGCGGGCGTTCGCGTACCGTCCTGACGCCAGGTCCTCCCTGGGGACCAGGGAAGGTGGTCTGCTCACCGATGGCCTGAGCGACGTCTTCCGGGTGTGTCAGCTGGGGCTGGTGCCCCGCGCCGGCAATCACTGTCACGGTGGCGTGCGGGAGGGTGTCCAGCAGGGACTGTCCCTCAACGGTGAGCGGATCGTGGGAGCCCGTGACGATGTGGACGCGCCCTGGGTAGCGCTGCAACTTGGCCCGGAGGTCTGCGCGCCACTGTGAGTTCGCGGTGGCGGCCAGGAGCCGGGCGGTGGTGGCCGCGACAGTGCCGCGGCGAAGATCTGCGACAGCCGATTGCAGTGCGGTCGCGTGGTCCGTGGTCCCGGTCAGCCGTTCGGCCAGCGCTGTAGGAGTTGTCCGGCGCAGGTGCCAGCGGGTCATGGGCGTCCACCTGGCGGTGCGAGGCGGGTGCATCTGCAAGAAGAACGGTGATACGAGCGTGAGTTGGTCCACCGCACAGGGGTGGGCGGTCGCGGCCTCGACGGCGGCCGCGGCGCCGATGGAGTGGCCCACCAGGTGACGGGCACCGGCCTCGGTCACCAGTGAGGTCAGCCAGGCCCTCCAGTCGTCGCGGCGCCCTGTGCTCATCCCCAGGCCGGGCAGGTCGACGGCGCGGGCGTGCCCGACCGCCGCGACGACCGGCGCCCAGGTGTCGGCGTTGACCGGCAGGCCGGGCAGGACCACAGTGGGTGCGCCCGCCTCACCCAGTTCGAACGTCCGTATTCCGCCCGGCTTCGTGAACCGCCTGTCACCAGCGGGGGCGTCGCCGAAACGGTGGGCTGCCAGGTGGTCGGCCCAGCGGCGGATCGTCGTGGTGGTGTCCGGCATGGCCAGCCGGTGCCGGGCGGCGAAGGCATGGGCCGATTCGGTGGGGTAGCGGTCAGTCGAAAGGAAGGTCAGGGTCTCCGGATCGGCCTTGGTGAGCCAGCGGGGAAGCCGCTTGAGCAGAGGCACCGGAACCCGTGTCCGAGGTGCCTTGGTGCCGTAGTGCTCCGCTACGAGCGTGAGCAGGTCGGGCAGTGCGGGCGTGTCGTCATCCAGCAGCCAGTACGCGGCGCGCTGGGTGGCCGTGTCCATCGGCAGCTGGGTCATGAACCGGGCGAGGTAGTCGGCCGCGACCACCGGAACGAACGTCTGCCCGGTGCCCGGCAGTGCGGGAAGTGACCCCTGCCAGAGGTCTTTCACATTCGAGGCGAGTCCGAGGTACTGGTCGGACTCCCCGGTTTCGCTGTCACCGATGACGCTGGCCGGATTGACGATGGACCAGGAGACGCCCAGCTCCGTTGCCATGCCCTGGAAAACGGCGTCCGCCTCGGCCTTGGACGCCTCGTAGGCGCCCAAGGCCCGGTAGGTCTGGCGTCGGTATTCTTCGCTCCAGGAGGCGGGATCCTGCCCGCCCACGCGGTACCCGGAGACCTGAACGAGGCGGTGCAGGTTCGGCAGTCGCGCCGCGAACGCGACGACCGCGCGGACGGTGTCGACGTTGGCACGACGGGCCTCGTCCACCGACATCCCGAACCGGTAGGCACCGGCGCAGTTGTAGATCTCGGTGATGTCGTCGCACTCGCCGTCGAGCAGTGACGCCTTGGTGAAATCGACCCGCAGGTCGGCCGGGACCTGGTCGTGCCCGCGCTCAGCCAGCCACCGGACCAGACGCTGGTAGGACTCACGGCTCCGGTTGGCCGTGCTTACTCGAACGCCGGCCTGGCCGAGCGCGAGCACCAGATGGCGCCCGATGAAGCCGTTCGCGCCCAGCACCAGTGCGTGCCGGTCTTCCAGACTCATGCCGAGACCTCCCTGTCCTGTTCCAGCAGTACGGCGATCGCCTGGGCGGCGCAGTGCAGCGGCTCGATGGACCGCTGGGCACGCGATACGATCACCGCTCCCTCCACCATGCTGACCAGGGCTGTCGCGAGGGCACGGGCGGTGAGACGAGGACGGCCGTGCGCTATGAGCATCTCGCTCACCGGCACGATCCATGACTCGAAGGCATTGGCGCATGCGTCTCGCAGCCGTTCGCTCTGCGCACCCATCTCCAGCGTCACCACAGAGACTGGGCATCCCAGCTGGAAGCCGCTGTCGTCGAGCATCCCGGCCAATTCGTCGATCACACGGCGCAGCACCTCACCCGGCGTGGCCGCCTCCAGCGCCGAGTCGGCGACAAGGGAGCCGAATCGCGCGGCCGCGAGTTCGACGGCCTTCTCCCCGAGCGCCTCTTTCCCCTCGGGGAAGTGGAAGTAGAGCGACCCTTTCGGCGCGCCCGCATGCTCCACCACCGCGTTGAGTGCCGCACCGCTGTACCCGTGTCGCTGGATCAGTTCCAGCATCGACTCCGCCAGCCGCGAACTGGTCTTGGCTCCCTTGGTTCCAACCATGGCGCAATAATAGACCGGTCTATATATTTTCTGAAGCGCCTGCCCCTAGCAGGCCGGGGTCGGTCTGGACCGAGCTGCCCCGGCCGGTGAGCGTCGGCGCCGAGCCGGTCGGGCACGTCCGCCTCGGATACGCCCGAGCCTCGACCGCCCCGAGGTCCCTCGTCCCACGGCTCGACTCCCTTGCCGAGGCCAGGGTGACGCGGGTCGTCCGGGAGAAGATTCCACTCGCGCCACCACGCGTCCCAGCCGGCGGCCGCTGTGGAGCTCGCCGGGGGAGATCCGTTCCTCCGGCGCTCCCCTCACCTTCGTCGTCCACGAACGCAAACGACTCGGCCGGGGCATCGAACTCGTCATGCTCGGCGAGGGGCTTGGGGCTCGCACGATCCCTCCGGGACGTGTTCACGGTGCTCGCCGCGAGTCCGGCATGGAGCGCGAGTACTTCCGCGACCGCACTCTGGAAGGCCGCGAGTCCGCCCGCAAGCGCGGCAAGATCATCGGCAGCGCGGATGTCACCGACGAGTCCATGCTGTCCATGGCTCCGCACCTACGTGACAGGAGACGAATCCGGCGCGACTTCGACAAGCGGCTCGTCACCGCCACGGGCGCGAGGAAGGGCCGGCACCTCTCGCCCGCCACCGTCATGCCGATGCTGCGGGAACACAACGCACCGGCCGCCACGGCGGCGGGCGCGTAATCTTCCGGTCGTTGATGATCGCTGCACGAGAGGCGTGCCCAACCACGCGACCATGATCGACGATCAGAAGCTGACGCCTCACCGCTCACCGTGCACAAGCTCGTTAGGGCGTGTATCGAACGTCAGTCCCCGCCCCGGTCACGCTGCGCGCGTCCTCGCCGGCCAGGAACGGATGCAAAAGTGTGAGCAGGGCGCGCGGCCGGTGCAGCGGGATGATGTGGCCGCAGTCCTCGATGACATGTGCGGTGAGATCGTCGGTGACCGGGCGGAGTTGGCGTTCCAGCGCTGCACCGACAGGCCGGGCGCCCAGCGCCATCGTGGGCACGGTCAGTCGGGCGGTGGCGACCGCCTGCTCGATCTGTACCGCGCTCTCGGGCAGGGCCCGATAGTAGGAGAACGCGCTGCTCAACGCCTGGCGGCCGGTATAGGCGCGGACGAAGGCGTCCCGGAGGGCGGGGCGCACCCCGTCGCCGAGCGTGCCGGTGCTCAGAAACCAGTCGACGTAGGCGGCCTCGTGGCCATCCAGCACGGTCTCGGCAAGGCCAGGTGCGGCGGAATGGAAGCCGAACCACCACGGCGGACCGTCGGCGAGGAAGTCCTCGGCGCCGGGTAGCCTGCCCAGAAGTGACTCCATGACGACCAGGCGCCGGACGAGGCCGGGGCGGCGCAGGGTGAGGAGGAAGGCCGGCGCGGTGCCGGCGTCGATGCCCACCACCGCGGCTGAGGACACGCCGAGCGTGGTGAGAAGCGCCGCGGCGTCCTCGGCCAGGGTGCCCGCGTCGTATCCGGAGGCAGGCCGGCTGCTCGCGCCGAACCCGCGCAGGTCCGGCGCGATGACGCGGTAGCGGCCGGCGAGGTCGGCCATGACGTCCGTCCACAGCTCCCAGGTGTGCGGGAAGCCGTGCAGCAGCAGGACGGCCGGGCCCGATCCGCAGAGGGCGACGTTCAGTTCGACACCGTTGGCGAGGACGCGTCGCAGCTCGGGCATGGAGGGACTCCAGGAATGGTGAGGGATAGTGACCAGGTCACGCTAGGGAACTAACCTGGTCCGTCCAAGACGGCACTTTCCCTTCAGGTGGTGAGGCCCGGGTGACCACGTCGAGGCCCGGTGAACCCAGCCGGCGGCCCGGTGAGCGCGGTGACTTGCTGGATCCGCGCTGCCCGACCCGCCAGTTGCTCGACCGTATCGGCACCAAGTGGACGTCGATGGCGGTCAAGGTGCTGGCCGAGGAGGCTCCGGGCGAGCTCCGTTTCGCGGAACTGCGGCGCCGTATCCCGGGCATCTCACAGAAGATGCTGTCCGTCACCCTGCAGAGCCTGGTCCGCGATGGCCTGGCCGCGCGCCGCGTCGAACCCACCGTGCCGCCCGCCGTCCACTACCGGCTCACCGAGCTCGGCCTGTCCCTCGAAATACCGCTCTCCGCCCTGCGGGTATGGGCCGAGACGCACATGCCGGAGATCGACCGCAGCAACCAACTCGCCGACGAGTCATCACCCGACTAGCTAGAAGGCGGAGTTGGTGAACCAGTGCGTCAGGAGGTCCTTGTCTCCGTCCTGGGTGAACGCCGTCGCGTCATGGTGCAGGCGGCCGTAGAGGAGCAGCAGCAGGTCCGCTGCGGTTCCCCGGACGGTTGCGTCGGCGGAGTCGGTCGAAGCGGGGCTCGCCTCGAGTCCGAAGCCGTCGGGCCTCAGGCGGACGGACCAGTCGCCGTCACCGTCGGTCGCCTGGAAGCGGATGACCTTGTCGGGAGCGCGCAGGTTGGCGACGTCGGGTGCGAAGAAGGTGGCGAAGGGGAGGTTGACGAGGAACTCGTCGATACCGTCGACCGCCAGCGGGCGGTCGATCGTGGGCCGGCGACCGAGTGCCAGGTCGGCGTCGACCCGGTGCAACAGGGTTTCGAAGAGCATCCGGCGCACCCAGAAACGGGCGTGCTGGTCGACTCCCCATGCCCACATGGGGAGTTCCGGGTCGGTGGCGGCGAAGGCCTGGGCGGCCACGGTCGCGCTGTCGGCCAGCCATTCGGCGTACTCCTCCTGCCGGTCCGGGAGCCGCAGGTCCACCTCCCGCTTGCGCGGGGGTTCCTGAACGCGTGCGTGCAGGAGGCTCGAGAACCAGCGCTGGACGCTGCCGGTGTGCTTGACCAGGTCGGCCAGTGTCCAGTCGGGGCAGCTCGGAACCGGGGTCGTCAGGTCGGCGTCCTCGAGCGCCGCGACGAATCGGGTGGTCTCCACCGCGATCGCGGCGCGATGGTCGACCGTTGCGGCTCCGTGTGCCGGGCGGTTCACAGGGTTCATCGTGAGTGCCTTCCAGGGATGAGGGGCGGAGGTGACGGCGGGTCGGACCGCCGTCATGCGGGGGGACTTGCGTTGTGCCAGCGCTGCGCGACCGGGGGGGGAGCTGGTCTTCCCCGGGCCTCGTAGCCCGTCCTGCGGGAGCAGGGTTCGGACCACCTCGTAGCCGGTCCGCAGGGAGGGGGTTCGGATCCGGCACGTATCAACCACTTCGCCCGGTCAGGGCTCGAGCAGCCTGCCGTTCACGCTGACTTGGCCCCGGACTCGGCCCCCGCGAGCTCCGCCGTCTCGGACGTTGCGAGCTTGCGCATCACGGGAGTGCGAGGCGTGGACGCCGTCCTGAGTCCGATGAGGGCGACAGCGGCGACCAGGATGAACGCGGCTCCGGCGAGGGCGAAGCTCAGCGTGAACTGGCTTTCCTGGGGAAGGGCAGGCATGCCGGCCGGCAGGGGGACGGACTTCGACGCCAGGAGCGATGTGATCACCGCGCTCGCGACAGCGCTGCCGACGGAGCGGGAGATCGAGTTGATGCCGTTGGCGATGCCGGTCTGATGGGCCGGGACACCGGCGACGATGAGCGCGGGCATGGAGGCGTAGCCGAAGCTGATCGCCAGACCGATGAGCATGCCCGCGCCGATGACCGAGGCAGTGGTGTCGTGCGCGGTGGTCAGCCAGGTGAAGCCGAGCACTCCGAAGCAGGCCCCGGCGGCCAGCGTGAAGCGTGCGCCGAGCCTGCCCACGAGCACGCCGCCGAACTGAGCGCCGATGAGGGAAACGAGCGTCGTCGGCAGCAGGTAGACGACGGAGGCGGCGAGGACGGACGCGCCGAAGCCGTAGCCGACGAGGTCTTCGGGCATCTGCACGAGGTACGAGACGCCGATGAAGTGCGTGAACATCGCGAAGCCCAGCAGCAGGCCCGCCAGGTTGGTGAACAGAACGGGCCGGTGGACGAACATCTTCATGTCCACCATCGGGTCCTTGACCCGGCTTTCGGTGAGGACCCACACACCCGTCATGACGACAGCACCGGCGAAGGCGCCGAGCGTACGGCCGGACGTCCAGCCCCACTCATGCCCCTGCGAGATCGGCAGCAGCACAAGCACCAGCAGCATCCCCAGCGTCAGCGCGCCCAGCCAGTCCGTGCGTCCGCCGGCTTTCGTCCGGGAAGCGGGCACCGTGATCAGCACGCCTGCCAGGGCCACCACGGCGAGTACGGCGGCCAGCCAGAAGACCCGGTGGTAGTCGGGGTCGGAGCCCCGGGTGAGGAGGCCCGCACCGACCAGGGCGAGTCCACTGCCGAACGCGAGGGTGCCGCTGACCAGCGCCATCGCTCCGTGCAGCTTCTCCGGCCTGATCTCCTCTCGCAGCACGGAGAGGGCGAGCGGGAAGATCGCGGTCGCTGCACCCTGCATCACCCGCCCGACGATCAGCCACGTCAGCGAGGTCGTGGTGGCGGCGAGTACTGACCCGGCGATCATCACGATCAGCACGCCGACGAGCGTGGGCTTCTTGCCGTGCTGGTCGCCGAAGCGGCCGAGCAGGGGGGTGAACACGGCGGCCGACAGCAGGGTGGCCGTGGTCACCCAGCTCACGTTCGCCGTGGTGGCCTTCAGGTCGCTCTGGATGATGCCCAGGATCGGGACCACCAGGGTCTGCATCATCGAGACGACCATCGCGGCGAGCCCGAGGACCAGGACGATCCCGGTGTGCCCGGAGGGCCTCGTCGACGCTGCGTGCGTTTCGTGGGACACGGAAGCTCTGACCTAACTGTTTGAGAACCTAGATGCTTGATAACTTCAAGCACCAGCCCAGACCGTATCCGGCGATATTTGAGATGGTCAAGCTTCCTGGCTTAGGGTGACTCACATGACAGGAACCCGCGGTGTCGACACGGCGCAGCTCATGGAGCTGCTCTCGGTGTCACTCGGTGCCTACTACGGCGACTTCACGGTGGCCGCAGCGAGCGAGAACCTCACGGCCAGCCAGGGCAAGACGCTCAACGTCCTGCGCCGCGGTCCCGCCGCGATGCGCGTCCTGGCTTCCATCCTGAGCTGCGACGCGTCCAACATGACCGGGATCGTCGACCGGCTGGAGAAGCGCGGTCTGGTGCGCCGCGAGCCCGGCCTCACCGACCGTCGCGTCAAGAACGTCGTCCTCACCGACGAGGGCGAACGCGTCATCGACGTGATCCGCGGCAAGATGCACACCACGCGCGCGGGCCTGGACAACCTCAGCGCCGATGAGCGGGACACCCTCTACGCCCTCCTGGAGCGCGCTTTCACCTCGCAGCCCACCCGCGTCTGACCGGCCCGCCACGGGCCCCGGCTGCGACGAGTCGGGCAGCGCCCGTCAGCGCTGCGCATGGTTGCCGTGAGCGGCCGTACGGCGTCCACGACGAACATGCTCGTTCACTCGCCCCACGACAGGAGCCACGTCCGCTCCCGGCATCAGGTCCGAAGAGGACCGCTTCCGGCCGGATCAGGTACTTGCCGCCGCCGGACGAGTCGACCGGGGGGCCGGAACCGTTGTCGACCACGATCACCGGGGGCCGCTCGGGCAGGGCGGCCGGGGCGTCCAGTGTGCGCAGCACGCTCGTGGGACGGTCGCGGGTGATCACCGGGACCTGACACGCCCGTCGGGGCCGTCCGCGCGGCCTGGTGGGCGTGGGGGGGAGGGGGGATTGGTGGACCACGAACGTCATCTCCCTTGCGTGGCTATGTGCTTGTCGGAGTGGGCCGCAGCAGGCTCAGGCAAGCGGTGACGACCTCGTCGGTGCCGATCCGCAGCAGCAGCGGGTCGGGGACGTCGCCGTGCGGATCGCCCGGCGGGCCGGGCTTGTACAGAGCAATGTGGCGCGTTGCGCGCGGCGGACCCCACTGCCGGGGTGAGACCGGTCCGAAGAGCGTCACGGACGGGGTGCCGTGGGCCACCGCGAGATGCGCCAGGCCGGTGTCTCCGCAGACCACGAGCGCGGCGTGCGCGACGAGCGCCGACAGCTCGCCGAACGGCAGCCCGCCGCGCAGCAGATCCCGGACGGGCAGGCCGGCGCGTACGGCGATGTCCAGGACCAGCGCGTCCTCGGAGGGGCCGCCGGTGACGATGACCCGCCTGCCGAGGGCGCGCAGCCGCCGTACGACGACGGTGTACCGTTCGGCCGGCCAGCGCCGGGCGGCGGACTCGGCGCCTGGGTGGACGACGACGGCGCCGGGCGCCGGGGACGGCGTGGCGGGCGGCGGCAGCCGGACGTCGTCGGGGTCCGCGGTGATGGCGTACGCCCCGAGGAAGCGGCACCATCGCTCACGCTCGTGCTCATCCGGCCGCCACTGGGGAGGGCGGACGGGGTGGTCCCCGGGTTCGGCTGCGTGGGCCAGCAACTGGCGGGGGCGGAGCGCGGCGAGGGCGTCGCGGCTCTCAGGTCCGTTGCCGTGCAGGTCGATGGCGACGTCCGGCGGTGGGCCGGCCCAGTGACCCAGCGACGGCACGCCCCGGCCCGGAGCCTCGGCCGGCAGGACACTGTCGACCGCTCCGGTGGCCGCGGCGGCCTCGGCGAGGGCCGGCGGCAGCGCCAGCACGACGTGCTCCTGGGCGAAGGCCCGCCGGATGCCCCGCAGGGCGGGCACCCCGGCGAGCAGATCCCCCAGCCCCAGCGCCCGCAGCACGAGCACGCGCCGCCCCTGCGACGGGCCGGGGGCTGCTGGCTGGATCCGCTCGCCACGGGTTTCGGCCATCCCTCCGTTCTCAGGGCCGTCCCGGCAGTGTCGCCGCGGTGGGCCGGACGTCCGTCCCTGTGGCCGTTTCGCGCATGGTTCGGCCCCGCTCGCCGCCCGATGCCGCTCCGGCGGATCGATCACTGTCCGTCTCCTTCCGCCGGCGATGAGCAGTTCGGCGCCGGGGACGTCGGCCAGGGCGCGGATCGCGCGGTCGAAACCTTTGCGGGGCACGAGCCGACCGACGGCGAGCAGCCGCTTGCGCGCGGACGCCGGCCTGCGGGCCGCGACCACGGGAGCGAACTGGACGGGGTCCACACCGCAGGGCACGACGGAGGTGTGCCGCCGTGACAGTCCCATGGCCTCGAGCTCGGCCACCTCGTCCTTGCAGGTGGCGATGATGCGGCTGCATTCGCGGCCGACGGCCGTCTCGATCGCGATGCGTTCGGGCGGGCTGGTGTCGGCGGTGCCCTGGTAGCGCTTCTTCACGGTGCCGAGGGCGTGGTAGGTCTGCACGACCGGTATGCCGAGGCCGCGCGCCCCGGCCAGGGCCGCCCATCCGGACATCCAGAAGTGGGCATGCACCACATCGGGCGGCTCGGCCGCCCACTGCCGTGCCAGGTAGTCCCCGAACTGCGGCATATGGGCTGGGAGTTCGTCCTTGCTGATGGGAGCCGGCGGCCCGGCGGTCACATGGACGACCTTGAACCCGTCGGGCGAGGTGACTCGCTCCGGCAGTCGGGGGTCGTCACGCCGTGTGTAAACGGTGACCTCATGCCCTCGGCGGACCAGCCGCGTCGCGAGTTGCGCCACATACACGTTCTGTCCGCCCGCGTCCGGCCCGCCGAGCGCGGCCAGGGGACTCGCGTGCTCGGAGACCATGGCGACACGGCCGACCGGGGGATGAGTGCTCATCGGGTGACCTCCTTGATCAGGCGCTCCCAGTCGTCCCGGAAACGCCGCTCTCCGTAGCGGGCCTGTACCGCGGTCCTGGCGGCCTCCCCTGTCAGCCGGGCATATGCGCGATCCGCGAGGAATCCGCGCATGGCGTCCCGGAGCACGTGCATCCGGTTCGAGACCACCCCGGCTCCCTGGGGGACGGCCTCGCGCACCTCAGTGGTGTCAAGGACCACGACGGGCATGCCGAGGAACATGGCCTCCAGCAGGGACAGCCCGAGCGACGTCCACCGGATGGGGTGGAGGTACATCCGGCAACGGGCCATCGCCGGATGCAGGCTGCTCTGGGGCAGGTCGCGGGTGCGCAGCCGGTCGGGAGACAGCCCGAGGTGGTCCCCGAGTCCTTCGGTGTGCATGCCGAAGACATCGAGCGGCACCGCGCGGGCGAAGGCCGGCAACAGGTCGGTTCCTGTCGTACGACCGCGCCGCACGGGTTCGTTGACGACGACCGCGGCGCGCGGTTCCTCGCCGGACCACAGGTGTCCGGGGTCGATGATGCCGTGTTCGATCACCGTGGTGGGGGCCCGGCCGTTGTTCCACATCAGCCGGTTGAAGTGGGTGACGTGCACGAGGGTGATGTCGGAACGGTCGGCGAGCGGGTGCCGTGCGTCGACGGGCGTCTCGTGCGGGCTGTTGTGCTCGACGTAGACGGCGGGCACGTCGACGCCAGGACGGCGGCCGGTCCACTGCCGGGCCAGTTCCAGCTCATGCGGCCGTTGCAGCACCATCAGGTCGATGTCGGCCTCGCGCAGCTGGCCGGGGTGCAACTCCCTGACAGTGGGAGGCCATTGCCATGTTCGGGCACGTCCCAGGCCGTCCGGGCCGCGGTCGGGGGTCACCGGGACGAGGAAGGTGTACGGGCCCTGGACAAACGCGGTCAGCCAGGAGCCGTGCACATGCCAGACAAGTACGTTCATGCGGTTCCCCCCAGAAGCTTTTGCACCGCGGTCACCACGTCCTGGCCGGTGACCTCGTTGAGGCACGGGTGGCCTGGCACGGGACAGTCCAGGGCCCTGGTGTCCGCGCACGGCGCGTCCTGGTCGCCCAGGAGCACGCTCGGTACGCCGTACGGGGCCCAGCGCTCCGCCGGGACCACGGGTGCGAACAGGGACACGACCGGCGTGCCGACGGCCGCGGCAAGGTGGGCGGGCCCGGTGTTGCCGCAGACGACGACGTCTGCGGTGCGCAGGACCCCGGCGAGGGTGCGCGGGTCGGTCCTGCCGCCGAGGTCGACCGCCGTGTCGCCGCTGACCCTGCGGGTGAGGCCCTCCTCGTCGGGGCTTCCGGTGACGACAACCCGATGGCCCGCGTCGGCGAGCAACTCGACGGCCTCGGCACAGCGTTCGGGGCTCCAGGCGCGGGCGGGGGCGCTGGCGCCCGGGTGCAGTACGACGTACGGGCCGTTGCCGGTCAGCGCGATGGTGTCGGGCGGCAGCAGCACGCGCAGCCGACCGTCGTCCCGGGGGTGCGGCGGGAAGCCCATCGCCGTGGCGGTGTCCAGAGCGGCCTCGGTCTCGTGGCGGCCGGGGAGCCGCCGGTGCCGGACGTCGAGGAGTCGCCCGGGGTGGTCGACGCTGTCGGCGCCGATGCGGGCAACTCCTGCCAGGCGCAGCAACAGAGCGGTGGGAAGGGGGCTCTGGTGGAACGAGGTGAGCACGAGTGCGGCGTCGAACGCCGCGTCCTTGAGGCGCGTTACGAGGCCGTCGACGTCGGCTTCCTGCACGGTGGGCGGGTTGAAGCCTTCCCACGGAGCCTCCCAGACCACCACCTCGTCCACGCAGGGCAGCAGTCGCGCGGCGGGTTCGCCGCGGGGTCCGCACAGCATCGTGACGTGGGAGGAGTGCGCGGCGACCGCCCGCACCGCGGGGCCGGCGAGCAGGACGTCACCGAAGCTGTCCAGGCGTACGACCAGTGCCCTCACGGCCGATCACCTCGCGTCTTTCGTTCCGACGAGGAGCCGGCGAACCGCCGTGAGCAGGTCGGGGGCCGTGCTGGGTGCGCTCTCCACCTCGCCCGGCAGGGTGGCCGCGTTGGGCACGAGCACACCCCGGGCGCCCGCGGCCCGCGCGGCCTGGACGTCGGCCGCGATGTCACCGATCACCACGCAGTCGGCAGGGAGCCTGCCCAGTCGTCGGGCGGCCTCGACGATCAGGCCGGGGCGGGGTTTGCGGCATTCGCAGCCGGCCTCGGGCGCGTGCGGACAGTAGACCCACGTGTCAAGGCCGCCGAGCAGGGTGTCCACGCGGTCGTTGACGCGGCGGACGTCGATGTCCGTGAGCAGTCCTCGGCCGATGCCCGACTGGTTGCTGACCACCCCGGTCGGGATGCCGGCGGCCCGCAGCAGGTCGAGTGCCTGCCGGGCGCCGGGCAGCAGCCGCACCCGGGCGGGGTCGCCGTTGTAGGGGACGTCCTCGACCAGGGTGCCGTCGCGGTCGAAGAGGACGGCGACGCGAGCGCGGTCCGTGGCCCTCGGATTCACGGTGTGCTCCTCAGGGGCGTGGCCCGGCGATGGCGTATCAGGCCGTCGATCCAGTGGAGGAGCGCGAGGGGCGGGATGACCACGCTGGTGGCGAGCATGGTGGTGATCTCCCGCGCAGTGCGCGGCCCGGGCTTGATACGGGCCAGGGCGAACTCGGCCGTGCCCAGCGCCCAGAGGGCTCCGGCGATCCCGGCGGCGGGGCGCCGGCCGGCCAGCGCGAGCGCGGGGGCGGTGAGCGCCATGGACGTCACGAGCACGTGCCGGGGGAGCCGTCCGCGGGATGCCTGAGCGCGCGCCCACCAGTCGGGGCCGTGCAGCCGGGTCATCAGGGCGTCGTCGGCGTTGCCGCGCTGGGCCCGCACCGACACCCAGGGATCAGCCGCACGCACCGGGTGGCATGTCGTACGCCCGCCTCGGTGCAGGGACCACCCGGCCTGCAACACGCGCAACGCCAGGTCGGCGTCTTCCCGGAATGCCCGGCCGAACCGCTCGTCGAAGCCGTCGACTTCCTCCAGCGCCGCGGACCGGTAGGCCATGTCGGCCGTGGCCCAGGCGGCGTGTTCCAGCCCGGCCGTGCCGCGCTCCCAGTCGGTGGCCCTGCGGTCCCGGGGCAGGGGGACACGCAGCCGGCCCTGGATGCCGCCGGTGGAGGCGCCGGCCGCGGAAAGGTCGCCGGCGAGGCGGCGGGACCAGTCGGGCAGGACCTGGACGTCGTCGTCGAGGAAGACGGTCCAGGGCGAACGCACCCCGCGCCACCCCGCGTTACGCGCGGCCGCCGGACCCCGCCCTCCCGTGCGCAAGGTCCTGAGCGGCAGCTCACCGGCCGCCTCCAAGGGCAGTACGCCCACGGGCCTGGAGCGGTCATCGACCACGACGACCTCCTCGGGCGGGTGGCCGTCGGCGGCGGCGAGCGCGCGCAGGCAGTCGGCGAGGCAGGGCCGCCCGATCGTCGGGATGACGACGGAGTAGAGGGGCGCGTCCGTCATGCGAACACCTTCTTCCGCCGGATCGCGAACGGTCCGAGCGCGAGCAGGTCCACGGGCGCGGAGCCGAAGCACTCCAGGGCGTCCCTGGGATCATCGACCATGGGCCGTCCGGCCGTGTTGAGGCTGGTGTTGACGACGACGGGGAGTCCGGTGAGGCGCTCGAACCCTTCGATCATGCGTGCGACGAGGGGCTCGTCGTGTCGGTCCACGGTCTGGATGCGGGCCGTGCCGTCGACGTGGACGACGGCCGGGATGCGGTCCCGCCACTGTGCGGCGACATCGTGCACGAACAGCATGTAAGGGCTGGGCAGCGGACCGTCGAACAGCTCCGCAGCCCGCTCGGCCAGGACCATGGGCGCGATGGGACGGAACTCCTCGCGGCCCTTCACGGCGTTGAGGCGTTCCAGGTTGGCCGCGCGGCCGGGATGGGCGAGCAGGGAGCGATGGCCGAGCGCGCGGGGCCCGAACTCGCTGCGGCCCTGGAACCAGGCCACGATGCCGTCCTGGGCGAGCTCGGCGGCGACGGTCTCGGCGATGTCATCCGGTTCCTCGTAGGGCACGGCCGCGCGTTCCAGCCAAGCGCGCAGCTCGTCGTTGCTCCAGCCGCGGCCGAGGGCGGCGGTCGGCATGGCCTCCACGGCTTCCTTTTGGTTCGCGACATGGAGCGCGGCGCCGAGGGCGGTGCCGGCGTCTCCGGCGGCGGGCTGCACCCAGATGTGACGGAAGGGCGTCTCGCGGTGAAGGCGGGTGTTGGCGACGCAGTTGAGCGCCACGCCGCCCGCGAGTGTCAGGGCGTCTTCGCCGGTACGGTCGTGCAGCCAGCGGGCGAGGCCGAGCAGGACCTCCTCCAGGCACACCTGCGCGCTGGCGGCGATGTCGGCGTGGTCCTGCGTCCAGGCGCCGCCCGCGAGACGTGCCGGGACCAGCGTCCCCCAGGGGACGGAGCGGGCCCGGAAGCCGCCGTGGCCGTCCGGGTGGACGTACTCGCGCAACTGGTCGAGGAAGCGGGGCTCGCCGTAGGACGCCAAGGCCATCACCTTGAACTCGTCGCTGCTGCGCAGGAATCCGAGGTGCTGGGTGAGATCCTCGTAGAACAGTCCGATCGAGTCGGGCAGCGACTGGGATGCAAGGACGGTGAGTTCGCGGTTCGCGTAGCGGCCGGCGAGATGGGAGCCGCACTCCCCGCGGCCGTCCAGCACCAGGACAGCGCTGTCGGGATAGGGGGCGGCCTGTCCGGCGGAGGCGGCGTGCGCGACGTGGTGGGCGACGAAGCGGACCTTGTCCGGATCGAGGCCGGGCAGGGCCTCGGCGAGGAACTCGGGGGCGCGGCGGGCGTATTCCTGACGCAGGTGGTCCCAGGGGTCGTGCACGCCCAGCTGCTCTGCCGGACGGGCGATTTCGGGGTCGTAGGAGTAGGCGACCGCGTCCAGGTCCGACGGGGTCAGCCCGGCCCGCTCCAGGCACCAGCGGGCGGACAGTTCGGGCAGTTCCCAGGCGGAGAAGGGGACGGGCCGCTTGCCGTGCTTGCGCCGGCTGAAGCGCTCCTCTTCCGCCGCTGCCACGATCCTGCCGTCCATGACGAGAGTGGCGGCGGGGTCGTGGAAGAGGGCGTTGATTCCCAGGACTCGCATGCGTTGCCTCCGTGCGGGGCTACGGGAAGGGCGGTGTGCCTACGGGGCCGGCTCGTGCGTGGCCTGAGCCGTGGCGAAGTAGGCGATGGTCTGCTTGATGCCCTCCTCCCAGGGCACGCGGGGCGTCCAGCCCAGCAGTTCACGGGCCAGGCCCGTGTCGGGGCGGCGGCGCTGTGGGTCGTCGGTGGGGCGGTCGACGTACACGATCCGGGAGGAGGAGCCGGTCAGTTCGACCACACGGTGGGCGATCTCGCCGACCGTGACCTCGTCGGTGCCGCCGATGTTCACGGGGCGCACCGAGTGGCTCGCCGCGACCAGGAGGACACCGTCGACGGTGTCGTCCACGTAACACAGGGACCGGGTCTGCCGGCCGTCCCCCGCCACCGTCAGCGGCTCGCCGGCCAGGGCCTGACTGACGAAAGTCGGGACGGCTCGCCCGTCGTGCGCGCGCATGCGCGGTCCGTACGTGTTGAACAGGCGGACGATGCCCGCGTCGGCGTTTCCGACGCTCACATGAGCGGTGACCAGGGCCTCGGCGAACCGCTTGGACTCGTCGTACACGCTGCGCGGCCCCACCGGATTGACGTTGCCCCAGTAGTCCTCGCGCTGCGGATGGCTCAGCGGGTCGCCGTACACCTCGGACGTCGAGGCCAGCAGGAAGCGGGCTCCGTCACGCTCCGCGATGGCCAGCATGTTGCGGGTGCCCAGGCTGCCGACGTCGAGCGTCTCCAGCTTCAACCGCAGGTAGTCGACCGGTGACGCAGGGCAGGCGAAGTGCAGGACCAGGTCGTACGGCCCCGGCAGCCGCTCGGGGGCCGTGGAGGCCGAGACGTCGCACTCGACGAAGCGGAAGCCGCGTTGTCCTTCCAGGTGGGCGATGTTCTCGCGCGCACCGGAGCAGAGGTTGTCGGCGCAGTCGACTTCGACGCTTGCGTTCAGCAGCCGTTCGCACAGGTGACTGCCGAGGAAGCCGGCACCGCCCGTCACCAGAGCACGTTGCCATGTGCGCGTCCTGCTGGTGCTCATGGAACGTCCTTCGTTTGCGCCCGAAGGCGCCGGGCGGCGGGGCCCCGGGCACATGCCGTTCGACGCGGTACAGGGGGGAATGTGGAGAGCTGCGGAAAGCTTCGACCGGCCTTCCCGAGCTATGGGGGGGAGCGAAACAACAGGCCGCGGATTGCGCTGAGCAGCGGAGCCGCTCCGGCGGATCGCCGTTCTGGCGATGCACTGCCGCCGGGTTCCCTGAGCGGTTGTTCTCACACGTCGGTTCCCGCGACGCGCTGCCTCCCGGCGCTCGTGACGTCCCGTGTGGGCCCGCCGACCGCGGCACTCGCAGCCGCGGCGGCACCGCCCGGACCGCCGCTCCGAACTGCAGGTGAAGGAGACGGGCCATGGTGGATCGGCATCGACGAGTTGATGACCGATCACCGTGAGCTCGAGGAGATCTCCGGCCTGACGCGAAGCCGGTGATCCCGAGTCCCAGCGGTTCATCGGGATGCTGATGAACGAGATCCGCGAACCGGTCCCTCTTTGAACGTACAACGGTCACCAACGGGTACTGGGCGAGAGAGCACGGTTGGCTCAGGGAAGTGAGGGAGGTTGGACATGCGTCTTTACCACAGCCGCCCCACCGACCCGGGCTATCGCCGACTGCGGCAGGGGCGCGGTTACCGGTACCTCGACGCCCGAGGGCAGCCACTGCACGATCCGGGGGAGCAGGCTCGTATCCGCGGTTTGGTGATACCGCCCGCCTGGCGTGACGTGTGGATCTGTACCCGGGCGAACGGGCATCTGCAGGCCGTGGGCAGCGACGCCGCCGGGCGGCGGCAGTACCTGTATCACGCCCAATTCCGCGCCGAGCAGGAGCAAGCCAAGCACGCGCACGTGCTCGATGTCGCCGAAGTCCTACCCGCGGTACGAGAGGCAGCCGAAGAGCATCTGAGAGATCGCGGGCTGACCCGAGAGCGGGTCCTGGCCACGGCGGTACGTCTGCTCGACCTCGGGTTCTTCCGTATCGGCAGCGACCGCTACACCGATCTGAACAACAGCTACGGCCTGACCACATTGCTGCGTGAGCACTCTCGCTACCAGGCCGGTGCGGTGTTGTTCACCTACACGGGCAAGCACGGCAAGGAGGTCGCCCGGACGGTCACGGACCCCGCGTCCTGCCGCACCCTTGCCGCGCTGCTGCGGCGCCGCGGTGGAGGTGACCGGCTGCTGGCCTACTGGCAGCAGCGCACCTGGCACGACGTGAGCGGTGTCGACGTCAACGCCTACCTCAAGGAACTGGCAGGCCTGGAGATCACCGCCAAGGACTTCCGTACGTGGCACGCCACCGTCATGGCCGCCGTGGCGCTGGCCGTCTCACAACCCGTGGCCCACAGTGAGAACGCCCGTCGCCGGGCCATTGTCCGGGCGGTCAGGGAGGTGGCCGGGTATCTCGGCAACACGCCGGCGGTCTGCCGCGCCTCCTACATCAATCCACGCGTGATCGAACTGTTCGAGGAGGGTGTGACGGTCGCCGCTGCACTGCCCGGCCTCGGCGACGGGGGCACCTATGGCATCCCTGCCACCCAGGGGTCTACCGAGAGGGCCGTGCTGCACATGCTGGAGACCGGGCACCGACCCGACGGATGACCAAATGGGTGGGATCGTGGGCGGGGACGCCCGTGACGTGCTGCGCCAGGCCCGGACCGCGCCCACCCCAGCAGAGGGACCATGCGGGCGGCCGGTACGCTGCGCGGGTCCCCCCCCAGCAAAGCTCCTGGTAGAGGACGGCGTAGGCGGCCGCCATCTGATCGGTGTCGAAGTGACGGCGGACTCGTCCTCGGCAGGCGCGGGGATCCAGCCGGTCCACCGAGCCGATTGCCTGGGCCAGTTCGGCGCGGTGATCACAGATGAAGCCGGTGACGCCGTCCTCGACGATCTCGGGCACCGATCCCGGCCCTTGGTTCCGTTACGGCCCACTCCGATGACGGTCACCTGATGCCCCAGTTCGATCAGGCCATCGACCAGCTCGGCACACATCGCCTCGATCCCGCCGTTGGCCACGGGCGGCAGCGCGACTCGCGAGAGTCCGTGCGGCCTTCGGCTAGTGCGGTGCGATGGCTGCGACCCAGTCCTCGACCGCGAGGACATCTGCCCACTGCGGGAACAGCTTCTCGGTGAGCATCCGGTGCACCTCGGCGTCGGTGTCGAGGCAGGCATCCGCCAGGACGGTGAGGCCGAAGTCCAGGTCGATGGCGTGCCACAGGGTGGACAGCACTACAGCGCTGGTTGCGATGCCGGTGAGAACAAGGCTGTCGATATCGCGAGCCCTGAGTACCAACTCGAGGTCGCTGCCCGAGAACGCGCTCCCGCGCCTCTTGGTGACCACCACGTCGCCCTGCTGTGGCGCGACGTCATCATGGATCTCGGTGCCAGGGGTTCCCTCGGTGAACAGGCCGGCCCGCACGGCGTTTGTCATCACCTTGTTGCGGGGGCTGACTTCTGGATCGCCCGGCCGTAACCCGAGCACCACGTAGATCACGGTGATACCTGCAGCCCGGGCACCGTCGATCGCCCTTCGCAAGCGAGGCAGATACCCGGAACCGTCATCGGCGATGGCCACGACGTCCCGTTGGACGTCCATCACCAGAAGTGCGCTGTTTGCCATGCTTGCCGTCCCTTCTCCGTTGGGACAAGTCTGGTGGGTCAACCGAGCTGTGGTGGAGGTTCCGGAGATCTTCGCAGTGTGGTGTCGCAGTGCCCTCACGACCGGTGTCAGTTCTCACCGACATTTTCTTGCCCTGCGATCACCGAGCGCTGCCCGAACTCGGTGACAAACGGTGTCGCAAGTCGGTTATGAAGCCGGTCGCTTGGGCTCGTGGTCGGTTGGTGGTCCGGCTGATGCGGAAGGTGGGTTGCTTTCAACTCTTTGGTACCGGATCGGGGTCCGTCGGGGCGGTTGGACTGTTACGGGGGCCTGTCGACCAGGGCGGTCCGGTGGCCCGGCGGGGGTTGGTCGTTGATGGGGGTGTGTTACCAGGAGGTTTCGCGGATGCTGGCATGGTTTTGGGGTTGGGTGGTGGTGGTGATGTCGGATCGGTGGTGGCTGGCGGTGAAGGTCACGGTGAGGGTCTGAGCTCCGGTGCGGTGGGTGCTCACCGTGAAGCCTTGGTTGGGAACCGCTGAGATGAGGCATACGGCGTCGTCGCCGAATCGCACTGTGGCTTTGCCGCCTTGGGAGGGCACGGTGTAGACATCGGCGTCGTCGTCCTGGCAGTCGGGCCCGTTGGTGCCGGTCGGCGCCGCGGGGTGCGGGGTGCGGGTGTTGGGTGTCGGCGTGGAGGTCGGTGTGGGGCTGGGGTCGGCCGCGGCTTTGCTGCTTGGG
>NZ_JAKEIO010000039.1 GCF_021474405.1 [Streptosporangium] indianense | reverse complement strand
GAAGCACGGTAACGTGTGGAGTTGACCGGTACTAATAGGCCGAGGGCTTGTCCTCAGTTGCTCGCGTCCACTGTGTTAGTTCTGAGACAACGAACAGTTGTCGGCTTTGAGCAGAACAGACAATTAAAGAGTGTGCTTGTTCGCTCGAAACCATTAGGGTTTCGGTGGTTATAGCGTAGGGGAAACGCCCGGTTACATTCCGAACCCGGAAGCTAAGCCTTACAGCGCCGATGGTACTGCAGGGGGGACCCTGTGGGAGAGTAGGACGCCGCCGAACAATCTTTGGAAGGACCCTTGGTCCCAGCGTTCAGCTGGGACCAAGGGTCCTTTTTGTTTTGCAGTGCGTGCGCGCCGGGCTTCCGGCTGCGCGAGAATGGCTTGCGGTACCAAAGACAGGAGTCACCATGTCCACCAACTCTCCCGAGGACCGACCGGAGCGCGACCAGCGGCGACGGGAGGGGGACCGGAGCGACCGGCACGACCGCGGCGGTCAGCGCGGGGGCCGCGGAGACCGTGGAGGCTTCCGTCGCGACAACGACCGTGGCGGCAACGACCGCGGTGGGTACGGACGGCGTGAGGGTGACCGCGGTGACCGTCCCGACCGCGGTGAGCGTGGCGGTTTCCGGCGCGACGACAACCGTGGCGGCAACGACCGCGGTGGGTACGGACGGCGTGACGACCGTGACCGCGGTCCCCGCAGGGACGACCGTGGTGACCGGGGCGGATTCCGCCGCGACGACCGCCGTGACGACCGTGGAGACCGTCCTTCCTTCCGCCGCGATGACCGGGACGACCGCGGCGAGCGCCCCGCCTTCCGCCGTGACGACCGGCGGGACGACAGCCGTGGCGGTGGGTACGGACGGCGTGACGACCGTGACCGCGGCCCGCGCAGGGACGACCGTGGTGACCGGGGCGGATTCCGCCGCGACGACCGCCGTGACGACGGCGGTGACCGTCCCGCCTTCCGACGGGACGACCGCCGTGACGACCGCGGTGACCGTCCCGCCTTCCGACGGGACGACCGCCGTGACGACAGGCGGGACGACCGACGCGATGATCGGCGTGGCGAGCGGCGCGAGGGCGACCGTGGAGGCTTCCCCCGCCGCGACGACCGGGACCGTGGAGGTTTCCGGCGCGACGACAACCGCGATCGTGGCTTCCGCAGCGATGACCGCGACCGCGGCGAGCGCGGCGGCTTCCGCCGTGACGACCGCGGTGGCTTCCGGGGCCGTGACGACCGGCGCGACGACCGTCGTGACGACCGGCGCGACGAGCGCCGTGGGGACCGGCGCGACGAGCGCCGTGGGGACGACCGCGGTGAGCGCGGCGGCTTCCGTCGTGACGAGGGCGGCCGAGGCGGGCGTCCCGGTTTCCGGCGCGAGGACGGCCCCCGCAGCGACCGTGGCGACTTCCGTCGGGACGACAATCGCGACAACCGTGACAGCAGGGGCGACCGCGGTGGCTTCCGTGGCCGTGACGACCGTGGTGGACGCGGTCCCCGGCGTGACGATCGGGGCGACCGCGGCTTCCGTCGTGACGGTGATCGTCGTGACGGTGATCGGGGCGGTTTCCGCGGCCGGGACGACCGGCGCGGCCCCGGCCGGTTCCGTGAGGAGCGCGACCGTGACCGGGAGCCGATCAAGCGGCTGCCGATCCCGGAGGACGTCACGGGCGACGAGATCGACAAGGACGTACGGCAGGAGCTGCAGAGCCTGCCCAAGACGCTCGCTGACGACGTCGCCAGGAACCTGGTGATGGTGGCGCGGCTCCTCGACGAGGACCCCGAGGGCGCGTACGGCTACTCCAGGGTGGCGCTGCGGCTGGCGTCGCGTGTCGCCGCCGTAAGGGAAGCCGCCGGGTTCGCCGCCTACGCCAGCCAGAAGTACGGCGAGGCACTGGCCGAGTTCCGGGCCGCCAAGCGGATGACCGGGAACATCGACCTGTGGCCCGTCATGGCCGACTGCGAGCGTGGCCTCGGCCGGCCGGAGAAGGCGCTGGACATGGCCGGCGCGCCCGAGGTGCACAAGCTCGACAAGGCCGGTCAGGTCGAGATGCGGCTCGTCGCGGCCGGTGCGCGGCGGGACATGGGGCAGCTGGACGCGGCCATCGTGACGCTGCAGAGCCCGGAGCTGGCCGCGAACTCCGTGCAGCCGTGGACGGCGCGCCTCAGGTATGCCTACGCCGACGCGCTGCTCGCCGCCGGGCGGGAGAGCGAGGCACGGGAGTGGTTCGCGAAGGCCGTCGAGGCCGACCGCGACGGCAGCACCGACGCCTCGGACCGGCTCGCCGAGCTGGACGGTGTGGAGTTCATGGACGCCCTGGTCGAGGACGACGAGGACGACGAGGACGACAAGGACGAGGACGACAACGACGAGGACGACAACGACGAGGCTCCGGCCGCGCCCAAGGCGGACGAGGACGAGGACGAGAACCCCCAGGACTGACGTCCGTCCGCACAGAGCAACAGAGCGTCTGAGCAACAGAAGACAGCAGGACAGAACGAAGGGGCGGGATCCCGGCCGTGAGGCGCTCGGGGTCCCGCCCCTTCTGCATGTCCGGGGCGGCCCGGAACGCGTCAGAGCTCCAGTGCCCGCAGGACCAGGCCCGTCGCCGGTTTCGGACCGAACGACGTCGACTTGCGGGGCATCGTCACGCCCTGGCGGGCCAGCTCGCGCACGACCTCCTCGCGGACCGGGTGCATCAGGACGGCCGTTCCGCCGTCGCGTTCCGCCTTCTCGACCGTCGCTGCCGTGTCGTGGATGTAGGCGATGTGGGCCGGGGAGTCCTCGGGGATGCGCCAGACGTGGTCGAGGAGCGTGGCGTGCAGGACCGTCGCGTCGAGGGTGCGCCAGGCCGTGGGGCGGTCGGCGGGCACCGTACGGGCCAGCAGATCCGGGTCCGGGTGGTCGACGAGGTGGAATGCGCCGTCGCCGGCCAGCAGGAAGGCGTTGCCGGCGCAGGCCGCGTCGGCCAGTGCCTCCAGGGCCTCGGACAGCGGGACGTCGAGGCGGCGCACGCGGAAGTGGCCCTCCAGGGCGGCCACGGCGTCGGCGACCGGCAGGCCGTGCAGGAGGCGGTGGATGGCGCGGACGCGCAGGGGGTAGCGGGCCGTGTCGACGAGGAGGACCAGGCCGTGGTCCCACGGGCTGGGGGAGGGGTGCTCCGCGCGCAGGCGGCGGTAGGTCGCCCAGCGGTGGTGGCCGTCGGCGATCAGGGCCTGGTGCCGGCCGAGGTCCGTCTGGATCGTCGCCAGGTCCTCGGGGGCGGTGACCGACCACAGGCGGTGGCGGAAACCGTCCTCCGTGGTGGTGGCCAGGAGGGGCGGCAGGGTCGCGGTGCGCTCGATCAGATCGGCGGTGGCGGTCGTCGCCTCGTCGCCGCGGTAGGTGAGCAGGAGGGGTTCGAGATTGGCCGAAGTGGCACGCATGAGGGCCGCGCGGTCGGCGACGACGTGCGGCATGACGTCCTCGTGCGGCAGCACCAGTTGCTCGGCCGGATCCGACACGCGCAGGGCGCCGATGATGCCCCGTTGCAGCATGCCGTCGCCGTCCTGCTGCTCATAGACGTAGAGGCCCGGTTCCGGGTCGGTGGCCAGGATGCCCTCGGACAGCCAGCGGCGCAGGGTGTCGGCGGCCCGCTCGTTGCGGGCGCTGGGTGTGGCGGCCTGGGGGAGGATCAGACGGACGATGTTGTACGGATCGGCCGATTCGAGGTGGTGCAGGCCGTCGGGGCGCACCACGACGTCGTACGGGGGAGATGTGACGGCGGCAAGGCTGCCGACCCGGTCGGGGTCGTAACGAAGGCCTCGGAACGGGGTGAGTTCCAGGCCTCGGTGCGTCGTTGCCTCCGAGTGACCTGCTGAGTTCATCCCGGCATCGTACGGCTGTCGGTGGCATGGGGGATGATCGGGGGAAAGTCGTCGAACGAGGAGCGATGCGCGATGAGCCGAAGCGTCAGGACGAGGCCCGAGGGCAGTGGGCAGGCCCTGAGCGAGGCGTACGACACGGCGCTGCTCGATCTCGACGGTGTCGTGTACGCGGGCGGGAGCGCGATCGCGCACGCGGTCGAGTCGCTGGCCACGGCCCGGGAGGGCGGGATGCACCTGGCGTACGTGACGAACAACGCGCTGCGGACCCCGGACACCGTGGCGGCGCATCTGACCGAGCTGGGGATACCGACGGGCGCGGAGGACGTGATCACCTCGGCGCAGGCCGTCGCGAGGCTGATCAGCGAGCAGGTGCCGCAGGGCGCCCGGGTGCTGGTGATCGGCGGTGAGGGGCTGCGGGTCGCGCTGCGCGAGCGCGGGCTGGTGCCCGTGGAGTCGGCGGACGACGATCCGGCGGCGGTGGTGCAGGGATTCGGCGGGCCCGATCTGCCGTGGGGCCGGTTCGCCGAGGCGTCCTACGCGGTGGCGCGGGGCGTGCCGTGGTTCGCGTCCAACACCGACCTGACGATTCCGAGCGGGCGGGGGATCGCGCCGGGCAACGGGGCCGCGGTGGAGGTCGTCCGGATCGCCACGGGTGCCGAGCCGCAGGTCGCGGGCAAGCCGCTGCCGCCGATGCACCGCGAGACCATCCTGCGGACCGGGGCGCGGCGGCCGCTGGTGGTCGGGGACCGGCTGGACACGGACATCGAGGGCGCGTTCAACGGCGAGGTCGACTCGCTGCTCGTCCTGACCGGCGTGACCGACGGTCCGCAGCTGCTGGCCGCGCCGCCGCAGCACCGGCCGACGTATGTGGACGCCGATCTGCGCGGGATGCTCGGGAGCCAGCCGGAGGTCGCCGACGCGGGCGAGGGCGCGTTCCGGTGCGGTGGCTGGACGGCGACGGCCGGTGCGGACCGGCTGGAGCTCGACGGGGAGGGTGAGGCCCTGGACGGGCTGCGCGCGCTGTGTGCCGTGGCGTGGACGGCGGCCGGTGAGGGTGTGTGCGAGCTGGACGGGGAGAAGGCACTGGCGCGGCTGGGCATCTGAGCCCCTGTCAGTGCCCGGGCGGGGCCGGGCCGGGGCGGGCATCCGCATCGTGCTCGAATGCGAGGGTAGGCTAACCTAACTGCGTGTTGGTCGAGAGTCCCCCCGAACCGAGCGCGGAGACCGCCCCCGCGCCCCCCAGCCGACGGGCGGTGCGCGCCTTCGGGCTGCTCCTGTCCGTGGCGGTCCTGGTGCTCGTCGCGCTGGCGAGTATCGCGATCGGGGCGAAGGAGCTGACCTTCGGGCAGGTCTGGCACGGCCTGTTCGAGGACTCGGGGACCTACGGCGACGTCGTCGTGGCGGAGCGGGTGTCGCGGACGCTGCTCGGGCTGCTCGCGGGCGCCGCCCTCGGTCTGGCCGGGGCGGTGCTGCAGGCCCTCACCCGCAACCCGCTGGCGGACCCCGGACTGCTCGGCATCAACGCGGGAGCGTCCGCCGCGGTCGTCACGGCCATCACGTACTTCGGGGTCACCTCGCTCAGCGGCTACGTCTGGTTCGCGTTCTTCGGCGCGGCCGCGGTCGGGGCGCTGGTCTGGTTCCTCGGGGGCAGCAGGGGCGCCACGCCGGTACGGCTCGCGCTCGCCGGCACGGCCATCAGCGCCGCGCTGTACGGCTACCTCCAGGCCGTGATGATCATGGACGAGGCGGCGCTCGGCAAGATGCGCTTCTGGACGGTCGGTTCGCTGTCCTCGGCGACGAACTCGACCATCACGCAGGTCCTGCCGTTCCTGCTGGCCGGCACGCTTCTGGCCCTCGCCCTGGCGCGGCCGCTCAACGCCATGGCCATGGGCGACGACACCGCCAAGGCCCTCGGCGCCGACCTCAACCGCACGCGGGCGCTGTCCATGCTGGCCGCGACCGTGCTGTGCGGGGCCGCGACCGCCGCCTGCGGGCCGATCGTGTTCGTGGGGCTGATGGTGCCGCACGTGGTGCGTTCGTTCACCGGGCCCGACCTGCGTTGGATCCTGCCGTACGCGGCGATCCTGTCGCCCGTGCTGCTGCTCGGCGCCGACGTCCTCGGCCGGATCGTGGCCCGGCCCTCGGAGCTTCAGGTGGGCATCGTCACCGCGATCCTCGGCGGACCGGTGTTCATCTTTCTCGTACGACGGCGGAGGACGGCACAGCTGTGAGGACCACCAACCGTGCCGTGCGGACCGGCGGGTTCTCCATACGCCTGGACGTGCGGGCCGTCACCGTCGTGCTTCTGCTGCTCGTCGCGGCGCTCGTGGCGAGTGTCGTGCTCATCGGCACCGGCGACTTCCCGATCCCGGCCGCCGACGTGCTGCGGACGCTGGCCGGCGAGGGCAATCCTGGCCAGGAGTTCATCGTCAACGAGCTGCGGCTGCCGCGGGTCCTGGTCGGGCTGCTGGTCGGCGCCTCGCTCGGACTCGGCGGCGCGCTGTTCCAGGCCATTTCCCGTAATCCGCTGGGCAGTCCGGACGTGCTCGGCCTCGGGCAGGGGGCGACGGCCGGCGCGCTCGCGGTGATCGTGCTGACCTCCGGCAGTGCGAACCAGGTCGCCGCCGGGGCGCTGGTGGGCGGCCTGGTGACCGGGCTCGCCATCTACGTGCTGGCCTGGAAGCGCGGCGTGCACGGCTACCGGCTGGTCCTGGTCGGCATCGGTGTCTCCGCGATCGTCACGGCGGTCAACGGCTTTCTGCTGACCAAGTCCGACATCGTGGATGCGGCCCGCGCGGTGGTGTGGATGACCGGGTCCCTCGACGGCCGCGACTGGGCCCAGGTGTGGCCGCTGCTCGCACTGACCGCCGTGCTGGTGCCGCTCGTCCTGGCCAACGCGCGCGGGCTGCGGATGATGGAGATGGGCGACGACGTGTCGTACGCCCTCGGGGTGCGGGTGGAGCGGGTACGGCTGCTGCTCATGGTCGCGGCCGTGCTGCTCACCGCATCGGCCACCGCCGCGGCCGGGCCGGTCAGCTTCGTGGCGCTCACCGCGCCGCAGCTGGCCCGGCGTCTGACCCGCTCGCCCGGGCCGAACCTGCTGGCCTCGCTGTGCATGGGCGCCGCCCTGCTGGTCGTCGCCGACTGGGTCTCGCAGCGGGCGTTCGGCGCCGAACAGTTGCCCGTGGGCGTGGTGACCGGTGTGCTCGGCGGGGTCTACCTGCTGTGGCTGCTGGTCAGCGAGCGCAGGGCGGGCCGGATATGAGGGCGGCCCGGAACCCCGAGAACAGCACCAGCAGCGGACTGAACAACCAAGGGAGCACCGTGAACCGCCTGTCCGCCGAGAACGTCACCCTCGCCTACGACCAGCGGGTCATCGCCGAGCAGCTGTCGGTGGAGATTCCCGACCGGTCGTTCACGGTGATCGTCGGCCCCAACGCCTGTGGCAAGTCGACGCTGCTGCGGGCGCTGTCGCGGATGCTCAAGCCGAGCGAGGGCCGGGTCCTGCTCGACGGGAACGTCATCCAGTCGATGCCCGCGAAGAAGGTCGCGAGGACCCTCGGGCTGCTGCCCCAGTCGTCCATCGCGCCCGACGGCATCACCGTCGCCGACCTGGTCGGCCGCGGCCGCTACCCGCACCAGGGCCTCCTGCGCCAGTGGTCGGCCGACGACGAGCGGGTCGTCCAGGAGTCCATGCGGCAGACCGGCGTCGCCGAGCTCGGCGACCGCTACGTGGACGAGCTCTCCGGCGGCCAGCGCCAGCGCGTGTGGATCGCCATGGCCCTCGCCCAGCAGACGCCGCTGCTGCTGCTCGACGAGCCGACGACGTACCTGGACATCCAGCACCAGATCGACGTGCTGGACCTGTGCGCGGAGCTGCACGAGGAGCAGGGCCGCACGCTCGTCGCCGTGCTGCACGACCTGAACCACGCCGCCCGCTACGCCACCCACCTCATCGCGCTGCGCGAGGGCCGGGTCGTCGCCGAGGGCGCTCCGAAGGACATCGTCACGGCGGAGCTGGTCGAGGAGGTCTTCGGACTGCGCTGTCAGGTCATCGACGACCCGGAGACGGGCACACCGCTGGTCGTGCCGGCGGCCCGCAAGGCCCGCGTCCCCAGCACGGCAGGGCAGGGCACGGCCGGGAAGGCCGCGGCTACAGGAGCTTCCTGAGCTGGAACAGGTCCCGCACACCGGCGTGCAGCTTGACCCGGCCCGAGCCCCAGGCCTTGGCGAAGTTCAGCTCGCCGCCCACCAGGGCCACCAGGTCGTCGCCGGTCATGGCGAGTCTGATCTCGGCCCTTCCGGGCGGCGGTCCCTGCACGGTGTCGTGCACCTCGATCCGCCCGCCCCGCATGCGGCCGACGAAGGTGACGTCGAGGTCCGTGATGTGGCAGCTCACCGAGCGGTCCAGAGCCGCGGCGTCGCGGACGTCCCCTTCGGCGCGCTGCATGTTGTCCGAGAGCTTGTCGAGTGCGCTGCGGCACTCCTCGATCGTG
Source organism: [Streptosporangium] indianense (assembly GCF_021474405.1). Classification (GTDB taxonomy): domain Bacteria; phylum Actinomycetota; class Actinomycetes; order Streptomycetales; family Streptomycetaceae; genus Streptomyces; species Streptomyces indiaensis. Next base: position 48,456 of record NZ_JAKEIO010000039.1, on the reverse strand, counting down.
GCCATCGCGGTCGACGGTACCGCAGCGGTTCGCGGTAGCGTCGGGGCATGGACGACGCAGTTCCCGAGGCCCCTCCGGCGGCGGAGGAGGAGCCGGCGTACGACCCCGCCGCCCCCGCGCCCCTGAACGTGCCCCGCACACCCACCGGCGACGCCGGTGTGGACGCCGCCCTGGACCGGCTCGGCGACGCCGACCACCTCGCCACGGACGGGCATGTCGAGGTGTACGAGGATGTACACCGGGGGCTGCGTGACGCGCTCACCGCGCTCGACGTACGCCCGGGACCTCCGGTGCCCCCGATGCCGCACGCACCTAGGAGCTGAACCGAACGTGGCAGGAGTCGCACGTCGCCGTCTGGACGCGGAGCTGGTCCGCCGCAAGCTCGCGCGCTCGCGTGAGCACGCCGCGCAGCTGATCGCCGCCGGTCGGGTCTCCGTCGGCAGGACCGTCGCGACCAAACCCGCCACGCAGGTGGAGACCGCGGCCGCGATCGTGGTCGCCCAGGACGACGACGACCCCGACTACGTCTCGCGCGGCGGCCACAAGCTGGCCGGCGCGCTCGCCGTCTTCGGGCCGCAGGGGCTGGCCGTCGAAGGGCGCAGGGCGCTCGACGCGGGCGCCTCCACCGGCGGTTTCACCGACGTGCTGCTGCGCGCGGGCGCGGCCCACGTCGTCGCCGTGGACGTCGGATACGGACAACTCGCGTGGTCCCTGCAGAAGGATGAACGCGTCACCGTCAAGGACCGTACGAACGTACGCGAGTTGACGCTTGAAGCGATCGATGGGGAGCCAGTGGATCTTGTCGTGGGGGATCTGTCCTTCATCCCGCTCGGGCTGGTCCTGCCCGCCCTGGTGCGGTGCGTGAAGCCGGACGCCGATCTGGTGATGATGGTCAAGCCACAGTTCGAGGTGGGCAAGGAGCGCCTCGGCAGCGGGGGAGTGGTACGCAGCACCCGGCTGCGGGCCGAAGCGGTCCGCGGGGTGGCCGAGAAGGCCGGGGGGCTGGGGCTCGGGGTGCGGGGCGTGACGGCCAGTCCGCTGCCCGGGCCGTCGGGGAATGTCGAATACTTCTTGTGGCTGCGGTCCGGGGCTCCGGAACTGGACCCGGCCGAGGCAGACCGTGCAGTGGCGGAGGGGCCGCGTTGACCGAGAACCGAGCTCGTACTGTTTTCCTGCTCGCCCACACGGGGCGGCCCGCCGCCGTGCGCAGTGCCGAGCTGGTGGTGAAGGGGCTGTTGCGCTCCGGGCTGGGCGTGCGCGTCCTGGAGGCCGAGGCGCGCGACCTGCCGTTGCCGTCGGAGGTGGAGCTGGTCAAGGAGGCCACCCCGCAGTGCCTCGACGGATGTGAGCTGCTGATCGTGCTGGGCGGCGACGGCACGCTGCTGCGCGGCGCCGAGTTCGCCCGGGCCTCGGGCGTGCCGATGCTCGGCGTCAACCTCGGGCGCGTCGGGTTCCTCGCGGAGGCCGAGCGGGACGACCTCGACAAGGTCGTCGACCGGGTGGTGACCAAGGCGTACGAGGTCGAGGAACGGATGACCGTCGACGTCGTCGTGCACCAGAACGGCGACATCGTGCACACGGACTGGGCGCTGAACGAGGCGGCCGTGCAGAAGGTGTCCGCCGAGCGGATGCTGGAGATCGTCCTGGAGATCGACGGCCGGCCGGTCACGGGCTTCGGCTGCGACGGGATCGTGTGCGCCACGCCCACGGGGTCGACGGCGTACGCCTTCTCGGCGGGCGGGCCGGTGGTGTGGCCGGAGGTCGAGGCGCTGCTGATGGTGCCGATCTCCGCGCACGCGCTGTTCGCCAAGCCGCTCGTGACCTCGCCGGATTCCGTGTTGGCCGTGGAGGTTCTGCCGCACATTCCGCCCGGGGTGCTGTGGTGTGACGGGCGGCGGACGGTGGAGTTGCCGGCCGGGGCTCGGGTGGAGGTGCGGCGGGGGGCGGTGCCGGTGCGGCTGGCCCGGTTGCACCACGCGTCCTTCACGGACCGTTTGGTGGCGAAGTTCGCGCTGCCCGTTTCCGGGTGGCGGGGGGCTCCTCACTAGTGTGGTGTTCGCCGTTCGGCGCGTGCGGGTCTGCTGTGGATCGTCGCGCAGTTCCCCGCGCCCCCAAGGGGCGATCACCACACTCGTGGGTGACAGGGGCAGGCCGGTCGCAATTGCTCGCCCCGACCTCGTAAGGTCGTGTCCGTGTTGGAGGAGATGCGGATACGGTCGCTGGGCGTGATCGACGACGCTGTCGTCGAGCTGTCGCCCGGGTTCACCGCGGTCACCGGTGAGACGGGTGCGGGCAAGACCATGGTGGTCACCAGCCTGGGGTTGCTGCTGGGCGGGCGGGCCGACCCGGCGCTCGTGCGGATCGGCGCGGGCAAGGCCGTCGTGGAGGGGCGCATCACCGTCCCCCGGGACGCCTCGGTCGCCGTACGCGCCGAGGAGGCCGGGGCCGAGCTCGACGACGGGGCCCTGCTGATCAGCCGTACCGTCTCCGCCGAGGGGCGCTCCCGGGCGCACCTGGGCGGACGCAGCGTGCCCGTGGGTGTCCTGGCCGAGCTCGCCGACGAACTGGTGGCCGTGCACGGTCAGACCGACCAGCAGGGGCTGCTCAAGCTGTCCCGGCAGCGGCAGGCGCTCGACCGGTACGCGGGCGACGCGGTCGCCGGGCCGCTGGCCAAGTACGGCGAGGCGTACAAGCGGCTGCGGGCCGTGGCCGCCGAACTCGACGAGATCACCACCCGGGCGCGGGAACGGGCCCAGGAGGCCGACCTGCTGCGCTTCGGGCTCGACGAGATCGCCGTCGTCGAACCCCGCGCCGGTGAGGACGCGGAACTGGCCGAGGAGGCCGAGCGGCTCGGGCACGCCGAGGCGCTGGCATCGGCCGCAGCGGCCGCGCACGCCGCCCTCGCGGGCAATCCGGAGGACCCGGAGGGCGTCGACGCCGGGACGCTCGTCGCGGGCGCCCAGCGGGCCCTGGACGCCGTACGGTCGCACGACTCGGCGCTGGCCGCGCTCGCCGACCGCGTCGGGGAGATCGGGATCCTGCTGCGGGACGCGGCGGGCGACCTGGCCGGGTACGCCGACGACTTGGACGCCGACCCGCTGCGGCTCGCGGCCGTCGAGGAGCGGCGCGCCGCGCTCACCGGGCTGACGCGCAAGTACGGCGAGGACATCGCCGCCGTGCTGGCCTGGGCCGAGCAGAGCGCCGCGCGACTCACCGAACTCGAGGGCGACGACGAGCGGATCGGGGAGCTGACGGCCGAGCGGGACGCCCTGCGGACCGAACTGGGCGGGCTGGCGCAGGCCCTGACGGACGCCCGGACCGAGGCCGCCGAGCGGTTCGCCGCCGCCGTGACCGCCGAGCTGGCCTCGCTCGCCATGCCGCACGCGCGCGTGTCCTTCGACATCCGGCAGACCGAGGACCCCGACGGCGTCGAGGTCGGCGGCCGTCCGGTCGCCTACGGTCCCGCGGGCGCCGACGAGGTCGAGCTGCTGCTGGCCCCGCACCCGGGCGCGCCGCCCCGGCCGATCGCCAAGGGCGCGTCCGGCGGTGAGCTGTCACGGGTGATGCTGGCCGTGGAGGTCGTCTTCGCGGGGACGGACCCGGTGCCGACGTACCTGTTCGACGAGGTCGACGCGGGCGTCGGCGGCAAGGCGGCCGTCGAGATCGGCCGTCGGCTCGCCCGCCTGGCCAAGTCCGCCCAGGTGGTGGTCGTGACGCACCTGCCGCAGGTCGCCGCCTTCGCCGACCGCCAGCTGCTGGTCGAGAAGACCAACGACGGGTCCGTGACCCGCTCCGGCGTCAAGGTCCTCGAGGGCGAGGACCGGGTCCGGGAACTGTCCCGCATGCTCGCCGGCCAGGAGGACTCCGAGACGGCCCGCGCACACGCGGAGGAGCTGCTGGCAGCGGCCCGCGCGGACGGCTGACGCGCCCGGAAGGGCGGGTGCCGTCGCGGCACTCGCCCTCCGGCAGCGCCGCGCATCCCGGCGCACGCCACTGAGACCGGCGGGGATCGGTGGATGGGCACGGCTTCTTCGGGGTGAAGCGGGCGTCGGATATGCGATGACTTCACTGCAAGGTCTTGTTCACTCGTGTGGGTGACCTGCTTCTGTCGGGCCCCCGTGCGCCCCGGCGCCCCCGCCCTTCCGGTGTTCCCGGAACCCCCCTATGTCCTGGCATCCTTGGCGGAGTACGTGTGCGAGAACCGTGTCGTGACCGCCCGACCCGAACCAGGAGCCCGGCCACGTGACCCCCGTGAGCAGCCACTCACCGCATGGCCAGTCGCCGCTGCGCACCGTGCAGGTGCTGGGCGGAGGCAATGCCGCCAGCAGTGCGCATGTGCGCTCGCTGGCCGCGGGGCTCGTCGCGCGGGGCGTGAAAGTCACGGTGTGCGCCCCCTACGAGGCCGACCGCGCCTATGACTTCAGCGGTGTCGGCGCCGATCACGTGCACGTGCCGCGCAGCAGTGACCCGGTGTCGGTGGCGGCTCTGCGCGCGGCCTGCGCCCACGCCGACCTGGTGCACGCGCACGGACTGCACGCCTCCTTCCGCGCCGTGCTCGCCCTCAGCGGCCGGCGCATGCGCACACCGCTGGTCGTGACCTGGCACGACCGGGCACACGCCGACGGGGCCCGTGCCCACATGCTGCGGGTGCTGGAACGCAGGGTCGTGAAGGCGGCCACCGTGGTGCTCGGGACGACCTCGCCGCTCGTCGACCGCGCACGGCTCACCGGCGCGCGGGACGCCCGGCTCGCCGCCGTCGCGCTGCCCGGCCCCAAGAGGCCCGTCGAACCCGACGACCCCGACCGGCTCCGGGCCAAGGTGCGCGCCGAACTCGGCGCCATAGGACGGCCGTTGCTGATGGCCGTCGGCTCCCTGGAACGACACCGTGGTTACGACGTTCTGCTGGACGCCGCGCGCACCTGGCGCCGGCTCGATCCCGTACCCCTGGTTGTGATCGCCGGGGAGGGACCGCTGCGCGGTGAACTCCAGGTCCGTATCGAGGAGGAGGGCCTGCCCGTCCGGCTCATCGGGCGGCGCGACGACGTCACCGACCTGCTCGCCGCCGCCGACCTGGCCCTGCTGCCGAGCCGCTGGGAGGCTCGCTCCGTCCTCGCCCAGGAGGCCCTCCACGCGCGCGTGCCGCTCGTCGCGACCGACGTCGGCGGCATCCCCGAACTCGTCGGCGACGCGGCCGAACTCGTCCCGTACGGCGACACGAAGGCCCTCGCCGACGCCGTCGTAGGGCTGCTCGGCGACCGGGCGCGCCGGGACCTGCTGACGGCCCGGGGCACCCGGCAGGCCGCCACCTGGCCGACCGAGGACGAGACGGTCGCCCAAGTGCTGAGCGTGTACGACGAGCTGACCCAGCCCCGCCCCCTCGTCTAGAGCTCTACGGGACGTGCCTGCGCGCCCGCAGGGCCAGGCTCAGCGCCAGCACCGTCTGTGGGTCGTCGAGGTCCGTGCCCAGCAACTCCCCGATGCGCGCCAGGCGGTTGTACAGGGTCTGCCGGTTCAGGTGCAGCTCCCGGGCCGTCTCCGCCTTGCGCCCCGCATGGGCGAGGTAGGTCGTCAACGTGGGCAGCAGCGGCGGCCGGGAACGCCGGTCGTGCTCCAGCAGCGGGCCGACGGCCCGGTCCACGAACGCCGCCAGGTCCGGGTGGTCGCGCAGCCGCCACAGCAGCAGGTCGATGTCGAGACGGCGGGCGTCGTACCAGGGCCGGTCCGCGAGGCCCTGGGCCGCCGTCGCCGTCTCGGCCGCGTGCCGCAGGCCCGAGGCGGCGGCCTGCCAGCCACCGGCCATCCCCACGACCACCACGGGCGGCTGCCCGCCCGGCCGCGGCATCCCGGCCCGTTCCACACCGGCGCGCAGGGCCGCCGCGACCCGGTCCGCGACCGCAGCCCGATCCGACTCCGCTCGCAGGCCCAGCAGCACCAGCACCCGGCCCTCCACCGGCCGTACGCCGAGCAGGACCGGCACGCCGACCGCCGCCAGCTCCTCCGAGATGGACCGGGCCGGCACGCTCCAGCCGCCCCCGCTCGGTGCCAGGGCTTCCCCGAGCCGCATGACCACCGGCAGCAGCGGCCCCTCGCCCGGCCGGAAACCCAGCACCCGGGCCTGCGCCGGGGCGTCCTCGGGCGTGATGCGGCCCTCCGCCAGGTCGGTGAGGAAGTCGCCCCGCCCGCGCGCCGCCAGCTCCTCCTCCTGGCGGGCCTGCATCAGCACCACGGCCAGGATGCCCGCGGCCCGCTCGGCCGCCATCCGGTGCACCGGCGCCATCGACGTGCGCACCGGAAGCAGGACCAGACGCGCCCGGACGCCCCCACTGCCGGGCCCGCCGCCCGGCACGTCCACCAGAACCGACCCCGCGAGCGGCGGCTCGTCCTTGTGCTGGCCGCGCAGCCCCTCCCACACCTGGAGCGGGTCCGCGCCCTCGGGACCGGCGCCCGCTGCGTACAGCAACTGGCCGTCCGCCGTCTCCAGGAACACGGGGTTGGCGGCGAAGTCGGACAGGATGCCGAGCACCTGGGGCACCCCGCCGCCGCCCAGCACGGCCTGCGTGCACCGCCGGTGCACCTCCTCCGCCCGCTGCAGCAGCGCGTAGTGGCCGTTGACGATCTCGGTGTGCACCTCCTCCGTGACCGTGACGAACGCCACCTCGCGGTGCAGTTGGACCAGCGGCAGACCGGCCGCGCGCGCCGTGTCGACGAGGGCCGCGGGCAGCCGGGCGAAGCGCGGGCCGAGCTCCACGACCAGGGCCGCGATGCCACGCTCGGCCAGGGTGCGGACGAACGCCCGCTGTTCGGCGGGGCGCGTGCCCAGGCCGTAGCCCGTGGTCAGCAGCAGTTCACCGCCCTTGAGCAGCGAGGCGATGTGCGGCACCTCTCCGGCGTGCACCCAGCGCACGGTCCGCCCGAGCCGCTCGCCGCCCGCCAGCACCTCGGGGAGCCCGCTGCGCAGCCCCGGCAGCTCCAGCGCCCGCCGCACGGTGATCCCGGCGCCCTGGGTGTCGTGCGCGCTGTCCGTCCCGCTGTCCATGTGCCGGACGCTACCCGCGAGGGTGCCTCCCGGACATCTCCGGAGGGGCACCGGGACGATCATCGCCCGGATCACGCCCGGGATCTCCCGGATTACGGCGTGATCGACCGGGTACGGGCGCGGTCATGGACATGAGCGTGGTCGCCGTGGGGCGGGAGGACGACGGTCCGGTCGAGGAGCCGTTGCGGGTCGCGGTGCTCGCCGACCGGCTCGGGTACCGGGAGGTGTGGGCGGGCGAGGGACCCACGTGGGACTCGTTCGTCCTGGCGGCGGCGATCGGTGCGGCCACCGAGCAGGTCGCGCTGACCGCCGGGCCCGTGCCGGTGTCGGTGCGCGACCCGCTGACCATCGTCCGGGGCGCCGCGTCCACGGCGGCCGTGACCGGCCGGCCCGTGGGCGTGGCCCTGGGCACCTCCAGCAAGCGCGTCGTCGAGGGCGTGCACGGCAGGCCGCGCACGCGGCCCGCCGCCGCACTGGAGGAGTCGGCGGCGGCCGTGCGGGCGCTGATGCACAGTGTGCCGGGGGAGCCGATCGTGCCCGGCAGCGGCTTCCCGCGCCGGCTGCCGCCGCCCGGCGGCCCGGTCACGGTCGCGGCGTTCGGGGAGCGCGCGGTCGCCACGGCCGTCGCGCACGCCGACCGGATGCTGCTCGACATCGTCTCGCCCGAGCAGGTCCGGACGTTGCGGGCCCGGATGCTCGCCGCGGCCGAGAAGGCAGGCCGTACCCCGCCCCGGCTGGCCGCCTGGCTGCCCGCCGCCGTGGACCCGGAGCCGGAGTCGCTCACCCAGGTCCTGCGCAGCGTCGTCGGCTACCTCGCCGTGCCGGGCTACAGCGACATGTTCATCGACGCGGGGTTCGCCGAGGTCGTCGAGCTGGCCGCCAAGGGCGCCGACCCGGACACCCTGCTACGGGCCCTGCCGCCCGAGGCCGCCGGCACGGTCGCCCTGGTCGGCGACCCGGACACCGTCCGCGCCCGCACAGCCGCCTACGCCGAGGCCGGACTTGACGAGATAGCCCTCGTCCCGGCCACGGCGGGCGACCCGGCGGGAGAACGCACGCTGACGGCGCTCAGGCCGGCATGACTGGCCGACATGCGTCCGGGGCCGAAGAGAGCCCTCAGGCCCGACGTGAGGCGCCCGAGCCGAAAGGGCCCCTCGGCCCGTGTCATGTCAGGGCGAACCCGTCGGACAGAGGTGGTGCCGCCGTCGGAGCGACCTCTCAGGCCCGCGTGACGCGAGCCGAGCGGAAGCCGTCCGGGCGGTCGACGCCGTTGCCGAGAAGACGGCCCGGGCCTCGTCGTAGCCCGGATCCCCGGGGACGAGGACGTCCCCGGTCAGTTCCTCGCGGAGCGCGGTGAGGGCCGCGCCCGCCTTTGAGAGGGAAGCCATGACCGCCCCCTTTCACAAAGGGGCAATCTCGTGCCATCCAGCCTGGGCGGGAGCGGCCCGACGGGCCCGCTCAGCCGCCGTAGGCGCCCGAAGCGGTCAGACGCAGCGCCGTGTCGATCAGCGGCACGTGGCTGAACGCCTGCGGGAAGTTGCCCACCTGCCGCTGCAGGCGCGGGTCCCACTCCTCGGCCAGCAGACCGAGGTCGTTGCGCAGGGACAGCAGCTTCTCGAACAGCTTGCGGGCCTCGTCCACGCGGCCGATCATCGCCAGGTCGTCGGCCATCCAGAACGAGCAGGCCAGGAACGCGCCCTCGTCGCCGGGGAGACCGTCGACGTTCTCGTCGCCGCTGGTGGTCGGGTAGCGCAGGATGAACCCGTCCGACGTGGACAGCTCACGCTGGATCGCCTCGATCGTGCCGATGACCCGCTTGTCGTCCGGCGGCAGGAAGCCCACCTGCGGGATCAGCAGCAGGGAGGCGTCCAGCTCCTTTGAGCCGTACGACTGCGTGAAGGTGTTGCGCTCCTTGTCGTACCCCTTCTCGCACACGTCGCGGTGGATGTCCTCGCGCAGTTCCTTCCAGCGCTCCAGCGGGCCGTCCGCGTCGCCGGACTCGATCAGCTTGATCGTGCGGTCGACCGCGACCCAGGCCATCACCTTGGAGTGCACGAAGTGGCGGCGCGGGCCCCGCACCTCCCAGATGCCCTCGTCCGGTTCCTGCCAGTGGTCCTCCAGGTAGCGGATCAGCTTCAGCTGGAGGAGGGAGGCGTAGTCGTTGCGGGCGAGACCCGTCATGTGGGCCAGGTGCAGGGCCTCGGTGACCTCGCCGTAGACGTCCAGCTGGAGCTGGTGCGCGGCGCCGTTGCCGACCCGGACCGGGGTGGAGTTCTCGTAGCCCGGCAGCCAGTCCAGCTCCGCCTCGCCGAGCTCGCGCTCACCGGCGATGCCGTACATGATCTGCAGGTTCTCCGGGTCGCCGGCCACCGCCCGCAGCAGCCACTCGCGCCAGGCACGGGCCTCCTCGCGGTAGCCGGTGCGCAGCAGCGAGGACAGGGTGATGGCCGCGTCGCGCAGCCAGGTGTAGCGGTAGTCCCAGTTGCGGACGCCGCCGATGTCCTCCGGCAGGGAGGTGGTCGGCGCGGCGACGATGCCGCCGGTCGGGGCGTACGTCAGGGCCTTCAGCGTGATCAGCGAGCGGACCACGGCCTCCCGGTAGGGGCCGTGGTACGTACAGTGGTCGACCCACTCGCGCCAGAAGTCCTCCGTCGCCTCCAGGGACTGCTCCGGCTCGGGCAGCGGCGGCGGCTCCTTGTGCGAGGGCTGCCAGGAGATCGTGAACGCGATCCGGTCACCCGGGGCGACCGTGAAGTCCGCGTAGGTCGTCAGCGACTTGCCGTAGGTCTCCGCGGATGTGTCGAACCACACGGAGTCGGGACCCGCGACGGCCACCGTGCGCCCCTCGTGCTTGTGCACCCACGGCACCACCCGTCCGTAGGAGAACCGCATCCTGAGCGCCGAACGCATCGGCACGCGGCCCGAGACGCCCTCCACGATCCGGATCAGCTGCGGGGCGCCGTCACGCGGCGGCATGAAGTCGGTCACCCGGACCGTGCCCCGCTGGGTGTCCCACTCGGACTCAAGGATCAGCGAGTCGCCCCGGTAGCTGCGCCGCGCCGCGGTGGGGGGCTGCTGGTCGGAGGCGTACGCGGGCCCGAGCCGCCAGAAGCCGTGCTCCTCGTTGCCCAGCAGGCCGGCGAAGATGGCGTGCGAGTCGAAGCGGGGCAGGCACAGCCAGTCGACTGTGCCGTCCCGGCAGACCAGGGCAGCGGTCTGCATGTCTCCGATGAGTGCGTAGTCTTCGATGCGCCCGGCCACGTGCAACTCCAGTCGAACGGCCACGTCACCCCACGAGGGGGCTGTCGCTAGTGCGGTCAAGGGGGGTTTCAGCAGGTCTTGCAATGCGTCATTCAGCGATGAAGCAAAACAGGTCGCCCAGCCGTGATGCAAAGCGCCAATTCTTGCTCAACGAACTGACGAGCTCACGTTGTTCCGGTGCTTACGGGCGGGGGGTGGTGCCGTGGGGCCGGACGGGCTCGGCAGCGAGTGTCCGAGCAGGATACGACGCACGCCGATGATCCGCGTGCCCGTAGCGGCAAGGCGGGTACGCCGAACGAGTGAGCAACGGGTGAGGGACCGGTGACCGGGACCGCCTCCGTGTCGGGATGTGTGCGGAGCGTGGCCGGAAGCCGTCGCCCCGCGGCGCTGATACGCTGGTAGCCCGTGGACCGGTGGGCCCCTTCCCGACAGGAAACCCCCGAACCGCAGCGACGGCACCCCGGAGCATTCCGGCGGGCAGCCGCACCGCACCCCCAGACCGCGACCACGGGAGCCCCGTCTTGGCCATGCCGCCCGCCGCATTTCGTAATTCGACGACCAAGCACATCTTCGTCACCGGGGGTGTCGCCTCCTCGCTCGGCAAGGGCCTGACGGCCTCCAGCCTCGGCATGCTGCTCAAGGCCCGCGGTCTGCGCGTCGTGATGCAGAAGCTCGACCCGTACCTCAACGTCGACCCGGGCACGATGAACCCCTTCCAGCACGGTGAGGTGTTCGTCACCAACGACGGCGCCGAGACCGACCTGGACATCGGCCACTACGAGCGATTCCTCGACCGTGACCTCGACGGCTCCGCCAACGTCACCACCGGCCAGGTGTACAACACCGTGATCGCCAAGGAGCGGCGCGGCGAGTACCTGGGTGACACCGTGCAGGTCATCCCGCACATCACCAACGAGATCAAGCACCGCATCCGCCGCATGGCGACGGACGAGGTCGACGTGGTGATCACCGAGGTCGGCGGCACCGTCGGCGACATCGAGTCGCTGCCGTTCCTGGAGACCGTCCGCCAGGTCCGTCACGAGGTCGGTCGTGACAACGTCTTCGTCGTCCACATCTCGCTCCTGCCGTACATCGGCCCCTCGGGTGAACTGAAGACGAAGCCCACCCAGCACTCGGTTGCGGCCCTGCGCAACATCGGTATCCAGCCGGACGCGATCGTGCTGCGCTGCGACCGCGAGGTGCCCACCGCGATCAAGCGGAAGATCTCGCTGATGTGCGACGTCGACGAGGCCGCCGTCGTGGCCTGTCCCGACGCCCGTTCGATCTACGACATCCCGAAGACCGTGCACGGCGAGGGGCTGGACGCCTACGTCGTCCGCAAGCTGGACCTGCCGTTCCGCGACGTCGACTGGACGACCTGGGACGACCTGCTCGACCGCGTCCACAACCCGGACCACGAGATCACTCTCGCGCTGGTCGGCAAGTACATCGACCTGCCCGACGCCTACCTGTCGGTCACCGAGGCCCTGCGCGCCGGCGGCTTCGCCAACCGGGCCCGCGTCAAGATCAAGTGGGTCACCTCCGACGACTGCAAGACCCCCGCGGGCGCGGCCCAGCAGCTCGGCGACGTCGACGGCATCTGCATCCCCGGCGGCTTCGGCGACCGCGGTGTGCTCGGCAAGGTCGGCGCGATCAAGTACGCCCGCGAGAACAAGATCCCGCTGCTCGGCCTCTGCCTCGGCCTGCAGTGCATCGTGATCGAGGCCGCGCGCAACCTGGCCGACATCACCGACGCCAACTCCACCGAGTTCGACCCGGCCACCGGCCACCCGGTCATCTCCACCATGGCCGAGCAGCTCGACATCGTCGCCGGCGAGGGTGACATGGGCGGCACCATGCGGCTCGGCATGTACCCGGCGAAGCTGGCCGAGGGCTCGATCGTGCGCGAGGTGTACGACGGCAAGGAGTACGTCGAGGAGCGGCACCGGCACCGCTACGAGGTGAACAACGCCTACCGCGCCGAGCTGGAGAAGAAGGCGGGCATCCTGTTCTCCGGCACCTCGCCGGACGGCAAGCTCGTCGAGTACGTCGAGTACCCGCGCGACGTCCACCCGTACCTGGTCGCCACGCAGGCCCACCCGGAGCTGCGCTCGCGCCCGACGCGTCCGCACCCGCTGTTCGCCGGGCTCGTCAAGGCCTCGGTCGAGCGGAAGACTTCGAAGTAACACACCAGTTGTACGGTGGCCGGGGTGCATCCCTTCAAAGGGTGTGCACCCCGGTTTCGTTTCAGCAGGTCGCACGGCACGTGGAAGGACAGGCATGACGATCAAGGACATCCCGGAGGAGTGGGAGATCCGGGCGACGGAGACCCCCTTCACGGGCAACAAGACCTCCGTGCGCACCGACGAGGTGGTCATGCCCGACGGCACCGTGGTCGGCCGTGACTACCAGGTCCACCCCGGCTCCGTGGCCGTCCTCGCCCTCGACGAGTCCGACCGCGTGCTGGTGCTGCGCCAGTACCGCCATCCGGTGCGCCACAAGCTGTGGGAGATCCCGGCCGGGCTGCTCGACGTCCCCGGCGAGAATCCGCTGCACGCCGCGCAGCGGGAGCTGTACGAGGAGGCGCACGTCAAGGCCGAGGACTGGCGGGTGCTGACCGACGTCTACACCACGCCCGGTGGCTGCGACGAGGCCGTGCGGATCTTCCTCGCGCGGGACCTGTCCGAGGCCGAGGGCGAGCGCTTCGCGGTCGCCGAGGAAGAGGCCGACATGGAGCTCGACCGGGTGCCGGTCCAGGACCTCGTGCGGGGTGTGCTGGCCGGTGAGCTCCACAACAACTGCCTCGTCGTGGGCGTGCTGTCCCTGGTCGCCGCGCGCGACGGAGACGGTCTGGACGCGCTGCGTCCGGCTCAGGCGCCGTGGCCGGCGCGTCCGTTCGAGGCGTAGCGCTGCGCGGGTGCCGTGCCCTGGGGGTGCCGCGGAGGTCGTCGGTCGGGTGCGGCGCCGTCGTGGTTTGTCGCGCGGTTCCCCGCGCCCCCTTCGGGTGCGGCACCGTCGTGGTTTGTTGCGCAGTTCCCCGCGCCCCTTTCACGTGCGGCGCCGTCGTGGTTTGTTGCGCAGTTCCCCGCGCCCCCTTTGGGGCGCGTCTCAGGGGTGGGGTCCTACGATCTGTTGATCCGATCGGGGGATGCGTGCGTCGTGCCCGCCCCGTGCCACCCGGAACGTTGCAGAGCGTGAACTAGGCTCTGTGGCACGCCCGAGCCGGAGTCCCGGCGGGCTTGCGTGTGCGGTGGGACGGGAGTGTGGCCCGTGACGGATCAGGTCGTGGAGACAGGCGACGCGCGGTCGGCCGGGCGCGTCACCGGAGCGAGCGAGTTCCTGGGCCGCACAAGGGAGTTGAAGGAACTGCGCGCCGACATCGAGCGCGCCGGACTGGACACCCTGGCCGGCCGCAAGGCGCCCCGCGCGCGCGTGCTGCTCATCGCCGGCCGACCCGGTTCGGGCCGCACCGCGCTCGCCGAGGAACTCGTCCGGCAGGTCGCGGACGGTTACCCCGACGGGGTGCTGCGCGCCGGTCTGACCGACCCCGACGGCACCCCCGTCCCCGTCGGACGCGCCGCCCGTGACCTCCTGGCCGCCCTGGACCGACAGGCACCGGCCGGGGCCTGCGAGGACGACCTCATCGACGCCCTGCGCAGCGCCCTGGCCGATCGCCGGGCCCTGCTCCTGCTGGACGACGCGGCCGACGCCGAGCAGGTCGACGCCCTGCTGCCGGACACCCCCGACTGCCTCGTCGTCGCCGTCTCCGAAGGCCCGCTGACCGGGATCTCCGACGTCCGCCCCTGCACCCTGGGCGGCCTGGACGCCAAGTCCGGGGTGGAGCTGCTGACCCGGCACACCGGCTCGGTCCGCATCACCGTCGACCCCCGGGCCGCCGAGGGCCTCGCCGAGGAGTGCCAGGGGCAGCCCGCCGCGCTGATGCTGGCGGGCGGCTGGCTCGCGGCACGCCCCAAGGCCGCCGTCTCCGACCTGGCCAAGCAGCTGCGCGCCGACGACAGCGAGGGCACCGCCCTGACCCGCGTCTTCCGGCTCGCCCACGCCGCCCTGCCCGCCAACGCCGCCAGGATGCTGCGCCTGCTCGCCCTCGCCCCGGCCGGCCTCGTCGACCCGCAGACCGCCTCCGCGCTGGCCGGCTGCTCGGTCGACAGCGCCCGCACCACCCTCGACGAGTTCGTCGCCCTGGGCTTCCTGCACGCGGTGGACTCCCCGCTGCCGCAGTACGAGGTGCCCGGCTGCCTGCACCCGCAGCTGCGGATCCTCGCCGAGCACCACGAGCGCCCCGCCGATCTCCAGCTGGCCCGCGCCCGCATGCTGGAGCGCACCGTCCGGCTGCTCCAGGCCTGCCGGGCGATCACCGAGACCGACAGTGCGACGGCCCGCCAGAAGCTGCTCGACATGCCCCGTGCGCTGCGCTTCCCCACGCCGCGGGCCGCCGCCGACTGGCTGCGCCTGACGCGGCCCGCGCTGCTGGCCTCGGCCCGGCTCGCGGTCGCCGACGGGGAGCTGGACACCCTGGCCCGGCGACTGATGTCCCAGCTGGTCCGGGCGATGGCGGCGCACATCGGCACCAAGGCCGCCGCGCCCGACCTGTACGAGATCCACGGCATGGTCCTCGACGTCGCGGAGCGCCGCCACCTGCCCCGGGAGCGTGCCGCCGCCCTGCTCAACCTCGGCGACCTCGACGCCCGCACCGGCCGCACGGCCGACGCCCTGGCGCGCTACCGGGCCGCGCTGGACGCCGGACGTGAGGTGAACGACCCGTACGCGACCGGCCGCGCGATGGAATCCGTAGGCGGCGCGTACCTGGACCTGGACGACTTCGACCGGGCCGCCGACTGGTTCGGGCGCGCCCTGGTCGAGCGGCTCGCCCGGGGCGAGCGGGCCGAGGCCGCCCGGCTCTACGGGCGGATCGCCGCCGCCCACACCTTCGCGGGCCGCTACGGCGAGGCCCTGCGGAACTGGCGCGCGGCGATCGCCGGCCACCGCAAGAACGGCGACGTGGCCGCCCAGGCCCGGGCCCTGAGCGAGCTGGCGCGGGTCCAGGAGTACGCGGGCCGTCCCGAGGAGTCGCTGCGCACCTGCCGGGAGGCCGTGGAATGGGCGCGGCGCGCGGAGGACCCCCGGCTGCAGGCCGCCCTGCACCTGCGGGTCGCCGACACCCTCGAACACCTGGGGGATCCCGCGTCCGCCGGGCTGCACCGGGGTGCCGCCGAGCGGATTCTCGACGACTCAAACCTTCAAAATGACCCTGACGCCTGCGAAATCCGTACCGCATCAGCTGAAGATTGATGCAATGAAAGGCTAGACAGCGAGAACACCTTCATTAGACTGGCTCTGCCGCACGTTCTCCTGCGGTCTCTCCCGGTGTGCCCGTGCGTGCCCGGGTATGTCTAAGAAATACCCCCATACCCTCTGAGCCAAGGACCGTGATCGACGTGAAGGTCGGCATCCCCCGCGAGGTCAAGAACAACGAGTTCCGGGTGGCCATCACCCCCGCCGGAGTGCACGAGCTGGTGCGCCACGGCCACCAGGTCGTCATCGAGCGCGGCGCCGGCGTCGGCTCCTCGATCCCCGACACCGAGTACGTCGCCGCCGGTGCGCAGATCCTGGACACCGCCGACGAGGTGTGGGCCGCCGCCGACCTGCTGCTGAAGGTCAAGGAGCCCATCGCCGAGGAGTACCACCGCCTCCGCAAGGACCAGACGCTCTTCACCTACCTGCACCTGGCCGCCTCCAAGGAGTGCACGGACGCCCTGCTGGAGTCCGGCACCACGGCCATCGCCTACGAGACCGTCGAGCTGCCGAACCGCGCGCTGCCGCTGCTCGCCCCGATGTCGGAGGTCGCGGGCCGGCTGGCCCCGCAGGTCGGCGCCTACCACCTGATGCGCGCCAACGGCGGCCGCGGTGTCCTGCCCGGCGGCGTCCCCGGCGTGCTGGCCGGCCGCGCCGTCGTGATCGGCGGCGGCGTCTCCGGCTGGAACGCCGCGCAGATCGCCATCGGCATGGGCTTCCACGTGACCCTGCTCGACAAGGACATCAACAAGCTCCGCGAGGCCGACAAGATCTTCGGTACGAAGATCCAGACCGTCGTCTCCAACGCCTTCGAACTGGAGAAGGCCTGCCTGGAGGCCGACCTCGTCATCGGCGCGGTGCTGATCCCCGGCGCCAAGGCCCCCAAGCTGGTCACCAACGAGCTCGTCTCGCGGATGAAGCCCGGAAGTGTCCTTGTCGACATCGCGATCGACCAGGGCGGCTGCTTCGAGGACTCCCGTCCGACCACCCACGCCGAGCCGACCTTCCCGGTGCACAACTCGGTCTTCTACTGCGTCGCCAACATGCCCGGCGCGGTGCCCAACACCTCCACCTACGCGCTGACCAACGCCACGCTGCCCTACATCGTCGAGCTGGCCAACCACGGCTGGGCGGACGCGTTGCGCCGCGACCCGGCGCTGGCCAAGGGCCTCAACACGCATGACGGCAAGGTCGTTTACCGCGAGGTCGCCGAGGCGCACGGCGTGGAGCACCTGGAGCTGTCCTCGCTGCTCGGCTGAACCGCCCACCTGCCCTCGGTGGCCGGTAAGTCGGCCAAGTGACCAACCGGCAATAGCGATACGTCAACACGGGTCGTCAACGCCTCGCACCCGGCCGGACCTTGCCCGACAAGGTCCGGCCGGATGTGTGTATGGTCACTTCGCGATTCTCGAGCAACTCGCCTCGAACGTAACCCTTCAACCGATTCGCACACCGGTGAAACCTGCCGTGCGACGGCCGTACGCCCTTGACAGCGGGATGTTTCATTGCCGACACATCGGGCCGGGTCCGGCGGATTGTGTTGCTGCGGACGCCCGACACGCCATAGAGTCGCCAACCGTCGGCATGGTGCCACGCTGACCTGTCTAGAAGTTTCCTGGTCACCAAGGAGGTAAGACGACTTGTGAATGAGTCGACATTTACTCCCAGGGGTGGCCAACCAGGAATGCCTGCACGGGACCAGGAGCCCGCGGGGTTCGCGGCTGTCGGCTCCGTCGCTGTGCGCACCTTCGCAGCCCACCAGAGTCAGCAGGCGACTCACACAGCACACCAGAAGATGGATGGCCATCACGTGAACGCCATGGCCGGCGACGGAAGTGGCGCGCCCCACAACCACTTCGCCGACTACGACGAACTGCCCGAGGGGCACTTCTACGACCCCGACGCCGAGTACGAGCCCGACCCCGAGTACGCGGCCACTCTCGCGCCCGACGCTGCCAGACAGCGCCGCGAGCGCGTCGGTCCGACCGGGCGCCCGCTGCCGTACTTCCCGATCCCGGGCCCGCTGCCCGAGCACGGACCCGCGAAGATCATCGCGATGTGCAACCAGAAGGGCGGCGTCGGCAAGACCACGTCGACCATCAACCTGGGTGCCGCGCTCGCGGAGTACGGACGCCGTGTCCTGCTCGTGGACTTCGACCCGCAGGGCGCGCTGTCGGTCGGACTGGGCGTCAACCCGATGGAACTCGACCTGACCGTCTACAACCTGCTCATGGAGCGGGGGATGGCGGCCGACGAGGTGCTGCTGAAGACCGCGGTCCCCAACATGGACCTGCTGCCCAGCAACATCGACCTGTCGGCGGCCGAGGTCCAGCTCGTCTCCGAGGTCGCCCGCGAGTCGACGCTGCAGCGCGCCCTGAAGCCGCTGCTGCCCGACTACGACTTCATCGTCATCGACTGTCAGCCCTCGCTCGGCCTGCTCACGGTGAACGCCCTGACGGCCGCGCACAAGGTGATAGTGCCCCTGGAGTGCGAGTTCTTCGCGCTGCGTGGTGTGGCCCTGCTGACGGAGACCATCGAGAAGGTCCAGGAGCGGCTCAACCCGGAGCTGGAGCTCGACGGCATCCTCGCCACCATGTACGACTCGCGCACGGTGCACAGCCGTGAGGTGCTCGCGCGTGTGGTGGAGGCGTTCGACGACCACGTCTACCACACGGTCATCGGGCGCACGGTCCGCTTCCCGGAGACCACGGTCGCCGGTGAGCCGATCACCACGTACGCCTCCAACTCCGTCGGTGCCGCCGCCTATCGCCAGCTCGCCAGGGAGGTGCTCGCCCGGTGTCACGCCGAGTGAGTCTGCCGGGGGCCGACGAACTCTTCCGTACGACAGGGGGGATGGCGCTTCAGTCGTCCCAGCCCAGGCGTCAGGCCAACGGCGACGCCCGGGTGCCCGCTCCGGCGGGGGAGGGCGACGCGGCGGCCGCCGCGGAGGACGCGCCGCAGGCGGTGCCCGCCCAGGGCGGCGACGGCGAGGGCGCCGAGCACGTCGCGGCGGACGCGGAGCCGGCCGAGACTGGGGAGGCCCACAGCCGTTCCGCGACGGCCGAGCGCTCCGGTTCCGCCCGTCGGCAGGGGGCGCAGGAAGGTTCTGCCGCCGCTGCCGCGGGGGCAGCGCCCCGCAAGCGCGGACGCAATCCCTCGCGCCGGCCCAGCGGCCGTGAGCGCCACGACGAGAAGATCACCGTCTACGTGTCGGCCGAGGAACTCATGGACCTCGAACACGCCCGCCTGGTGCTCCGCGGCGAGCACGGTCTGGCCGTGGACCGCGGCCGCATCGTCCGTGAGGCGGTCGCGGTGGTCCTCGCCGACCTGGAGACCCGCGGGGACGCCAGCATCCTCGTACGACGACTGCGCGGGCGGTAGCGGTAGCCTGCGGGGGCCATGACCTCGAACGCTTCCCCACCTCCCGCCGGCGGCCCGGCCGGCCGCCGGCGTGCGCTGGGGAGGGGACCGGGGGCTCCGCGAACGGCTCCTCCGGCTGAAGGGCAGGAAGCCGGGCCGCGGGAGGTCGAGCGGCAGGAGGTCCAGCCGAGGGAGGTCCAGCCGTCCCCTTCGGTGGAGGAAGCCGGTCCCGCGGCTGCGTGGCCCTTGACCGAGGAGGCCGAGCCGCCCGGGCCTCCCGCCGCGCGTGACGGGACGGCTCAGCCGGTCCAGGAGCCGCCGGAGACGGTCCCGTACGGGGCATCGCCGGTGAGTGCGGCGGTCGCGTCCGCGCTGCCCGCAGGCCCGGTGGCCGAGCCGAGCCACCCGCCGCGGACGGCCGGGCCCGAGGCTTCGCCGGCCGACCCCGTGAACGACCGCGCGGCCCCCGGGGCCGTCCCGGGCTCCCAGCCCCCGGCCGGCGACGTCGAGTCCGCCGACGACGGCGTCTTCAAGGTCCGGCTCGCCAATTTCGAAGGGCCCTTCGATCTGCTGTTGCAGTTGATCTCGCGGCACAAGCTGGACGTCACCGAGGTCGCGCTGTCGAAGGTGACCGACGAGTTCATGGCCCACATCAGGGCGATGGGGCCGGACTGGGACCTGGACGAGACGACCGAGTTCCTGGTCGTCGCCGCCACCCTGCTCGACCTGAAGGCCGCGCGGCTGCTGCCCGCCGCCGAGGTGGAGGACGAGGGCGACCTCGCGCTCCTCGAAGCGCGCGACCTGCTGTTCGCCCGGCTGCTGCAGTACCGCGCGTACAAGCAGATCGCCGACATCTTCAGCGGGCGGCTCGACGACGAGGCCCGGCGCTACCCCCGTACCGTCGGACTCGAGGCGCACCACGCCGAGCTGCTGCCCGACGTGGTCATCAGCATCGGCGCGGAGGGCTTCGCCAAGCTCGCCGTGAAGGCGATGCAGCCCAGGCCCAAGCCGCAGGTCTACGTCGACCACATCCACGCCCCCCTGGTCAGCGTGCAGGAGCAGGCGCAGATCGTCGTGGCCCGGCTCAGGGAGCTCGGCGAGGCCGGCTTCCGGGACCTCGTGGCGGACACCGACGACACCCTCACCATCGTCGCGAGGTTCCTCGCCCTGCTGGAGCTGTACCGCGAGAAGGCCGTCGCGCTGGAGCAGGAGAGGGCGCTCGGGGACCTGCTCGTGCGGTGGACCGGCGGCGACGGGGACGAGACACCGACCGTCACCGACGAGTTCGACCGGCCGCCCGAGCCGCCCAAGGAGGAGAAGAAGGCGTGAGCGAGTCAACGACCGACCTGCCGGCCGGGACGCCCACCGTCGCCGGCCTCGACCTCAAGCCCGCCCTGGAGGCCGTCCTCATGGTCGTGGACGAGCCCGCGACCGAGGAACACCTCGCGAAGATACTGGAACGGCCGAGGCGGCAGATCGCGGACGCCCTGCGCGAGCTGGCCGACGAGTACACCGTTCAGGGGCGCGGCTTCGAGCTGCGGTACGTCGCGAACGGCTGGCGCTTCTACACGCGCGCCGCCTTCGCCCCGGCCGTCGAGCGCTTCGTCCTGGACGGCCAGCAGGCCCGCCTCACGCAGGCCGCCCTGGAGACCCTGGCCGTCGTCGCCTACCGCCAGCCGGTCAGCCGTGGCCGGGTCTCGGCCGTGCGCGGAGTCAACTGCGACGGCGTGATGCGCACCCTCCTCCAGCGAGGACTGATAGAGGAGGCGGGCACGGAACCCGAAACAGGTGCGATCCTGTACAGGACGACGAACTACTTCCTGGAGCGGATGGGCCTGCGCGGTCTGGACGAGCTCCCGGAGCTCGCGCCCTTCCTCCCGGAGGCGGAGGCGATCGAGGCCGAGACCCAGGAGGGCGTACCGTCGTTCGACCCGGACGCGCCCGACGACGACGTGCCGGGCAGCCCGGGGAGCCCGGGGACCCACGACGAAGACGACCAGACGGAACTTTGATGCGAAGCAGCAGCGGCAGGAACAGCAGCGGAAACAACGGCGGGAGCCGTGGTGGCAACAGCGGCGGCCGCGGCGGGAGTGGTGGTGGTCGCGGCAACTTCCGCGGCGCCGGCAACAACCGCGACGACAAGCAGGGCAGCGGCCGTCCGAAGAAGCCGCGCCCGGAGGAGCGGCGCTACGACGTGGGCCCCGGGGCGACGAAGGACGGCCCCAAGGCCGGACGTGGCGGTGCCGCGCGCGGCGGCGCCAAGGGCGGCCCCAAGCAGCCCCAGAGGCAGGGACGTACGACCCCGGCCCGCCCGCGTGAGTACGAGGCGCAGGTCGAGGAGCGCAACCGCGACCGGTACGCCGGGAAGAAGGAGGTCAAGCTCCCGAAGACCTTCCCCGGCGCCGAGCAGGAGGGCGAGCGGCTGCAGAAGGTCCTCGCCCGCGCGGGCTTCGGTTCCCGGCGTGCCTGCGAGGAGCTGATCGAGGAGGCCCGGGTCGAGATCAACGGCGAGATCGTCCTGGAGCAGGGGCGGCGCGTCGACCCGGAGAAGGACGAGATCAAGGTCGACGGGCTGACCGTCGCCACCCAGCGCTTCCAGTTCTTCTCGCTGAACAAGCCCGCCGGTGTCGTGTCGACGATGGAGGACCCCGAGGGCCGGCAGTGCCTCGGTGACTACGTCACCAACCGCGAGACGCGGCTCTTCCACGTCGGCCGGCTCGACACCGAGACCGAGGGCGTCATCCTGCTCACCAACCACGGCGAGCTGGCCCACCGGCTGACGCACCCGAAGTACGGCGTGAAGAAGACCTACCTCGCGCACATCGTCGGACCCATCCCGCGCGACCTGGGCAAGCAGCTCAAGGACGGCATCCAGCTGGAGGACGGCTACGCGCGCGCGGACCACTTCCGGGTCGTCCAGCAGACCGGCAAGAACTACCTCGTCGAGGTCACCCTGCACGAGGGCCGCAAGCACATCGTGCGCCGGATGCTCGCGGAGGCCGGCTTCCCGGTCGACAAGCTGGTCCGGGTCGCCTTCGGGCCGATCACCCTGGGCGACCAGAAGTCGGGCTGGCTGCGGCGGCTGTCGAACACGGAGGTCGGGATGCTGATGGCGGAGGTCGACCTCTAGACCTTGTGAACGACCGGCACCCCCTTTTATAGTCGGGCTGACTATTAAAGGGGGTGTTCGTCGTGGACGGCTACGACAAGTACGCCCATGAGCCCTTCGCCGTGACCGTCGACCTCGCGGTGTTCACTATCCGGGAGGGCGCGCTGCACGTGCTGCTCGTCGAGCGCGGGCAGGAGCCGTATGCCGGGCGGTGGGCCCTGCCCGGCGGGTTCGTGCAGCCGGACGAGTCGGCGGAGACGGCCGCCCGGCGTGAACTCGCCGAGGAGACCGGCCTGTCCGACGTCTCCGGGCTGCATCTGGAGCAGCTGCGGACCTACAGCGAACCCGGCCGCGACCCCCGGATGCGGGTCGTGTCGGTCGCCTTCACCGCCCTGCTGCCCGACGCACCCGAGGCGCACGGCGGCAGCGACGCGGCGCAGGCCCGCTGGGTGCCGTACGGCACGGCCGGGCCGCTCGCCTTCGACCACGACGGCATCCTGGCCGACGCCCACGACCGCGTCGGCGCCAAGTTCGAGTACACCTGCCTCGCCACCGCCTTCTGCCCGCCCGAGTTCACCCTCGGCGAGTTGCAGCAGGTCTACGAGACCGTGTGGGGGACCGCGCTGGACCGGCCCAACTTCCGGCGCAAGGTGCTCGCCACACCCGGCTTCGTCGAAGCCGTCCCGGGCGCCGCCCGGCTCACCGGCGGACGCGGCAAGCCCGCCGCGCTGTACCGCGCCGGAACCGCCACCGCCCTCCACCCGCCTCTCCTCCGGCCCGTCCGGGAAGGACGCCCCGCATGACCACACTCGTCCACAAGCAGGCCGCCACCGGAGCGCTCACGGGTCTCGCGCTCGGGGATGCGCTGGGCTTTCCGACCGAGTTCGACGACGTCCCCTCGATCCTCGCCAAGTGCGGGCCGTGGCGGCAGATGGAACTACCGAAGCGCGCCATCGTCTCGGACGACACCCAGATGACGCTGGCGCTGGGCCGCGCGGTGCGGACGGCCATGGACCGGGGAGTGCTCGCCCCGCAGCGGCTGGTGCGGCCCCTGCGCGAGGAGTTCGTGAACTGGTACCAGTCCCCGGAGAACAACCGGGCTCCGGGCCGCACCTGCATGAAGGCCTGCCACCTGCTGAAAGACGAGTCCCGCCCCTGGCAGGACGCCAGCCAGACCGAATCCAAGGGCTGCGGGGCCAACATGCGCGTAGCGCCACTCGGCCTGGTGTCCGGCCTGAGCGACGAACAGCGCGCGGGCGCCGCCCAGTTGCAGTCCGCCCTCACCCACGGGCACCCCACCGCGCTCGCCGCGTCCGACCTCACCGCACACGCCGTACGCCTGCTCGCCCAGGGCGCCGAGCCGACCGGGCTGATCGGCCTGCTGCGCTCCTACGCCCTGGAGAACCGCAGCCGCTACCACGAGCGCTGGCTCGGTGACCTGTGGCGGCGGGCCGGCGACCCGGGCCCCGGGCAGTTCATCGCACGCGGCTGGGACGAGTGTCTGGAGGCACTGGAGCGGCTGCGGCACGGCGTGCGCACCGTCTCGCCCGAGACCGACCCCTGTCTGGCCACCGGCGAGGGCTGGATCGCCGAGGAGGCCCTGGCGACCGGGCTGCTGTGCTTCCTGCTCTTCGTCGACGAGCCGGTGACTGCCCTGCGCCGCGCCGCCTGCACCGCGGGCGACTCGGACTCGATCGCCTGTCTGACGGGCGCCTTCTCGGGAGCGCACCTGGGCGCGGAGGCCTGGCCCACCCAGTGGGCCGACCGGGTCGAGTACCGGGGCGACCTGCTCACCCTCGGGGCGCTGTGGGACGCGTGACGGCCCGGTGCCGGGCACGGGACGTCAGGTCATGCGGATCGAGTTCCCCTCCACGGTGATCTGCTCGGCCGGCAAGGGCCGGGTCGCCGGGCCGTGGGTCACCGCACCGTCGGCGATCTTGAACTTGCTGCCGTGGCAGGGGCAGTTGATCGTGCCGTCGGAGACCGAGCCCACCAGGCAGTGCTGATGGGTGCAGATCGCCGAGAAGGCCTTGAACCGGCCCTGCTCCGGCTGAGTCACCACGACCTTCTCGTCCTTGAAGATCTTGCCGCCGCCGACCGGGATCTCGTCGATGTTGGCCAGGACCCCGCCGCCGGGGCCGCTCGTCGCGCCCTCGCCCGTGGGGGAGCTCGTCGACTCGGAGCCGCTGTCGTCGCCGCCCCCGCCGCAGGCTGCGACGAGCGCCGCCACGCTCGTCGCACCCGTCGCGAGGAGAACCGTGCGGCGCGTGGTCTCGTGGGTCATGTCGTCGCTCCGAAGATGCCGAAGGGGGTGAATCGTAATGTGCATCATCTTGGCACCGAACTTACCCAAAACCTGCTTTTCCGGCGTCTCGCCGGGCGGGCGCCGCGCACCCGGGCCGCGCGGGCTGACTAGGCTGGTCGGACGTAGAGCGACACGCACGTCAACAAGGAGCATCGCCGTGGCGGTACGAGCGGTCCGGGGCGCCGTCCAACTCGAACGGGACGAGGCCGGACACATGGACGAGCAGGTCGGAGCCCTGCTCACGGAGATCCTGGAGCGCAACGGTCTCGCCGCCGACGACCTGATCAGCATCTGGTTCACGGCCACGCCCGATCTGCACAGCGACTTCCCGGCCGCCGCCGCCCGCAAGCTGGGCATCGTCGACGTGCCGCTGATCTGCGCCCAGGAGCTGGACATCGAGGGCGCCATGCCCCGGGTCGTCCGCGTCCTCGCGCACATCGAGTCCGACCGGCCCCGCGCCGACATCGCCCACGTCTACCTCGGCGCCGCCGCCGCCCTGCGCAAGGACATCGCCCAGTGAGGACCGCACTCGTCATCGGCACCGGCCTCATCGGCACGTCCGCCGCCCTGGCCCTGTCCCAGCGGGGTGTCACCGTGCACCTCGCCGACCCGGACCCCGAACAGGCCCGTACGGCGGCCGCGCTCGGCGCCGGCACGGACGAGGTGCCCGACGGGCCCGTCGACCTGGTGATCGTCGCCGCCCCGCCCGCGCACGTGGCCGACGTCCTCGCCGACGCCATGCGCCGCGGGGCGGGACGCGGCTACCTCGACGTCGCCAGCGTCAAGGGCGGGCCGCGCCGCGAGCTGGAGGCGCGCGGTCTCGACCTGTCCGCCTACATCGGCTCGCACCCCATGTCCGGCCGGGAGAAGTCCGGCCCGCTGGCCGCGACCGGCGATCTCTTCGAGGGCCGCCCCTGGGTGCTCACCCCGACCCGGGACACCGACACCGAGGTGCTGAACCTCGCCCTGGAGCTGGTCTCGCACTGCCGGGCCGTGCCGGTGGTCATGGACGCCGACGCCCACGACCGTGCCGTCGCCCTCGTCTCCCACATGCCCCACCTGGTCTCCAGCCTGGTCGCCGCGCGTCTGGAGCACGCGGAGGAGGCCGCCGTACGGCTGTGCGGGCAGGGCATCCGGGACGTGACGCGGATCGCCGCCTCCGACCCCCGGATGTGGATCGACATCCTCTCCGCGAACCCCGCGCCGGTCGCCGACCTGCTCACGGACGTCGCCGCGGACCTGGAGGAGACCGTGCGGGCCCTGCGCGCCCTGCAGTCCTCCGACGACCACAAGCGCCGAGAAGGCGCCGGCGGGATCGAGGACGTGCTGCGGCGCGGCAACGCCGGGCAGGTCCGCGTCCCCGGCAAGCACGGGTCCGCGCCCCGGGCCTACGAGGTCGTGGCCGTGCTCATCGACGACCAGCCGGGACAACTGGCCCGGATCTTCGCCGACGCGGGCCTGGCCGGCGTCAACATCGAGGACGTACGCATCGAGCACGCGACGGGACAGCAGGCCGGTCTGGTGCAGCTGATGGTGGAGCCGAAGGCGGCCCCGGTCCTGAGCGCCGCCCTGCGGGAACGGGGCTGGGCGCTCCGGCAGTAGAGCGGGCCGGAGGAGGCCGGCCGACGCGCGGCCGGACGAGTGACGCGCACCCAGTAACCTGGTGCGGGGCACTCGCGCCCTCACCCCCGCAGAGCCCGGTTCAGGAAGGTCCCCACTGTGGAAAGCGCCACGCCAGTGATTGTCGCCATCGACGGCCCCGCCGGCACCGGCAAGTCGAGCACTTCGAAGGCCGTGGCGGCCCAGCTCGGGCTGAGCTACCTGGACACCGGCGCCCAGTACCGGGCGATCACCTGGTGGATGGTGAGCAACGGCATCGACATAGGCGACCCGTCCGCCATCGCCGCTGCCGCGGGCAAGCCCGAGATCGTCTCGGGCACCGACCCGCAGGGCCCGACCATCACGGTCGACGGCGTGGACGTGGCGGCCCCGATCCGCACCCAGGAGGTCTCCTCGAAGGTCAGCGCGGTCAGCGCGGTGCCCGAGGTGCGTGCCAGGATCACCGAGCTGCAGCGCTCGATCGCCGCCTCCGCGGAGCAGGGCATCGTCGTCGAGGGCCGCGACATCGGCACGACCGTGCTGCCCGACGCCGACCTCAAGATCTTCCTCACCGCCTCCCCGGAGGCGCGTGCCGCCCGCCGCAGCGGCGAGCTGAAGGGCTCCGACGTCCACTCCACCCGCGAGGCCCTGATCAAGCGGGACGCGGCCGACTCCAGCCGCAAGACCTCCCCGCTCGCCAAGGCGGACGACGCCGTCGAGGTGGACACCACCGAGCTCACGCTGGCCCAGGTCATCGAGTGCGTCGTCACCCTCGTCGAGGAGAAGCGGGCCGGGAAGTGACCGAGCTGCCTTCGGCCCGGGGCGCCGAGGTCGGGCGGCGCATCGGCGTCGGCCTGATGTACGGGCTGTGGAAGCCGCGCGTGCTCGGCGCCTGGCGGGTGCCCGCGAGCGGCCCGGTGATCCTCGCGGTCAACCACTCCCACAACATCGACGGCCCGATGGTCATGGGCGTGGCGCCCCGGCCGACGCACTTCCTGATCAAGAAGGAAGCCTTCGTCGGTCCGCTGGACCCCTTCCTGCTCGGCATCGGGCAGGTGAAGGTCGACCGCGACACCACCGACCGCTCCGCGATCACCCGGGCGCTCGGCGTCCTGGACGGCGGCGGCGTGCTCGGCATCTTCCCGGAGGGCACCCGGGGCGAGGGCGACTTCGCCTCGCTGCGCGCCGGCCTCTCCTACTTCGCGGTGCGCAGCGGTGCCCCGATCGTCCCGGTGGCCGTGCTGGGAAGTTCCGAGCGGCGGGGACGGTTGATAAAGGGGCTGCCTCCTTTGCGCTCCCGCGTCGACGTCGTCTTCGGGGAGCCCTTCGAGGCGGGCGACGGCAGCGGTCGCCGGACGCGCAAGGCGCTGGACGAGGCGACCGGGCGCATCCAGAAGCAGCTCGCGGCCCACCTGGAAAACGCCAGGCGTCTCACCGGGCGCTAGGCGACACTGAGTAGTGGATCAGCCCCGCACACGGCGGGCACTCCACCGACCACCACGATGAACGACGAGGTACGGACTTCATGAACGACCACATCCAGCCCGACGGCTCGGACGCCTCCGGGGGCGCCCACGAGCACGACCACGGGGCGCTCGGCGACGCCGAGTTCGCGGAGTTCATGGAGCTCGCCGCGGAGGAGGGCTTCGACCTCGAGGACGTCGAGGGCGCCATCGAGGAGGCGGGTCACGGCCCGCTCCCCGTGCTCGCCGTCGTCGGCCGCCCCAATGTCGGCAAGTCGACCCTGGTGAACCGCATCATCGGGCGCCGCGAGGCCGTCGTCGAGGACAAGCCCGGCGTCACCCGCGACCGGGTGACCTACGAGGCCGAGTGGGCGGGCCGCCGCTTCAAGGTCGTCGACACCGGTGGCTGGGAGCAGGACGTCCTCGGCATCGACGCCTCCGTGGCCGCCCAGGCCGAGTACGCGATCGAGGCCGCCGACGCGGTCGTCTTCGTCGTCGACGCCAAGGTCGGCGCCACCGACACCGACGAGGCCGTCGTCCGGCTGCTGCGCAAGGCCGGCAAGCCGGTCGTGCTGTGCGCCAACAAGGTGGACGGCCCGAGCGGCGAGGCCGACGCGGCGTACCTGTGGTCGCTGGGCCTGGGGGAGCCGCACCCGGTCTCCGCGCTGCACGGCCGGGGCACCGGCGACATGCTCGACCAGGTCCTGGAGGTGCTCCCCGACGCGCCGCGCCAGACCTTCGGCGGGGGCGGCATCGGCGGCCCGCGGCGCGTCGCCCTGATCGGCCGCCCGAACGTCGGCAAGTCCTCCCTGCTGAACAAGGTGGCGGGCGAGGAGCGCGTCGTCGTCAACGAACTGGCGGGCACCACCCGTGACCCGGTCGACGAGCTGATCGAACTCGGCGGTGTCACCTGGAAGTTCGTCGACACGGCCGGCATCCGCAAGCGCGTCCACCTCCAGCAGGGCGCCGACTACTACGCCTCGCTGCGCACGGCGGCCGCCGTCGAGAAGGCGGAGGTCGCGGTCATCCTGATCGACGGCTCCGAGTCCGTCTCGGTGCAGGACCAGCGGATCGTCACCATGGCCGTCGAGGCGGGCCGCGCGATCGTCATGGCGTACAACAAGTGGGACACCCTCGACGAGGAGCGCCGCTACTACCTGGAGCGGGAGATCGAGACCGAGCTCGGCCAGGTGGCCTGGGCGCCGCGGGTCAACGTCTCGGCGCGCACCGGCCGGCACATGGAGAAGCTGGTCCCGGCGATCGAGACCGCCCTGGCGGGCTGGGAGACCCGGGTCCCGACGGGCCGGCTGAACGCCTTCCTCGGTGAGCTCGTCGCCGCCCACCCGCACCCCGTCCGGGGCGGCAAGCAGCCGCGCATCCTGTTCGGCACGCAGGCGGGCACCAAGCCGCCGCGGTTCGTCCTGTTCGCCTCCGGCTTCATCGAGGCCGGCTACCGGCGCTTCATCGAGCGCCGCCTGCGCGAGGAGTTCGGCTTCGAAGGGACGCCGATCCACATCTCCGTGCGGGTGCGCGAGAAGCGCGGCAAGAAGAAGTAGCGCGAAGCACCGGAAAGGGCGGCCCCGATCGGGGCCGCCCTTTCCGGTGTCCGGTGTTCGCTCAGATGCCGCCCCGCCGTCCGGGTGGCAGCGCGGCCGGGACGTGGTGCATGCCCGTGCTGTGCATCCCCGTGTCGTGCCCGCTGGTGGTGTGCGAACCCGTGGTGGGCGAGCTGATGCTCCCGATGCGTTGCCACTGCGGCTGCTGCCCGGCGGCGTGGCGGGCGCTCTGGGCGCCCGCGCTGTAGGCACTGTACGAGCTGCCGTACGTCCCTCCGTAGGAGCCCGAGGCGTGCGGGGTGTTCCCGAAGGCGGTGAAGCCCAGCTTCTCCTCGCCGCTGCGGTCCCCGGGCAGTGCGCGGAAGGACTTGACGTACTCGGCGTAGAGCGCGTCGTAGATGGGCGTGGCCGATGGGCCGCCCTGGGAGTCCTGAGCCGACCGCGCGGACGGGATCGGCGAGAAGGACTGGCGGCGGGGAACGTCATATGCGTGCACGTATGTCCAAACGACCCCGCGGGTCAAGGGATGCGGCCCGGGTACGGCTTTCGCAGGTGTACGGCGTGTACGGGTGACGCGCCGCTCAGGTGCCGGCCAGCGGCAGCGCCGAGGCGACCAGCTTTCCGTTCGCCGCCGCCTTGTCCAGCGCGTCCCGCAGCAGGTCCTCGCGCGGCTGGCGGCCGATGGAGCCGACCGGCGCGGCGAACATCAGCACCTGCTGGTGCTTGTTGGCGGCCGCGCGCCAGCCTTCGGTCACGTGCAGCGGCTGGTGCGCCTGCCACCAGGCCACCGGCTGGCCGCCGCCCGGCCCCGGCTGGAGCACCGCGTGCAGCTGGCCCATGGCGAGCAGCACCGACCAGCCGTGCAGCACCGGCGGTACGGCGGACAGCTCTGTCAGCGGCATGAAGCCCTGCTCGATGAGCAGCGGCAGGAAGTCGTCGCCGCCGCCGGTCGTGCCGGGCCGGGCGATGGGCCCGGTCGGCTCGACCACCAGGGCCGGGTGCAGTTCGCCGCCGATCAGGACGAGTCCGCTGGTCACGCCGAGCACCGCCTGCTCGGGCACCACCATGTCCGGCTCCAGGTCGACGGTGTCGCCGGTGATGGACTTCACGGCGCCCCGCAGTTGCTCCTCGGTGACCTGCACGACCTGCGAGGGCAGGCAGCCGGCGTGGGCGAAGGCGAGGACGGCGGTCTCGTCACCGATGAACAGGACGGTGCTGGTGCGCTCCTGCTCGGAGTCGCCCGGAGTGCGGCAGGACGTGCAGTCGTAACTGCCCGGGGCGGTCTCTCCGGCGAGCAGGCGGTCGGCTTCTTCGTCGCCGATCTCGGCGCGTACCTCGTCGCTGACGTCGAGCATGCGCGGCACGGGTGGCTCCCTCGGGGATGCGGTGGGGCAAAGCCGGGTGGGTCCCGGCCCGTGGTCCGGGTAGGTCCCGGCTCATGCAGAAGACAACGGGTGATCTGTGGCGGGAGTCACGCCCCAGGGCGAACGTAATCGAACCAACCTGCGCACAGGGTCACGCAGGGCGCGGAATCGCACACTCACCGTCAACTCGCCGACATGGCAAGGGTGTTGATGGGGTGAGGTGAGTCACAGGCCACCGGGTCCGTTGGTCGAAAAATCCGGAAATCAACGAATGAAGTGGGTGTCCGGAAACTGCCGTTACCCGAGGTATCGGTGAACTGGCCTGCCCGAACGGGAGATTCCTTGATGCCGAGCCCTCGACCTCCTTAGATTCCTCGGCCGTGTGCAACGAGCACCGCTCGGGTACGTCCACCGGCCGCCGGGTTCCCAGGAACCGGGCACAGCACCGCTCCGGTGGGCGGGGTGAGCGCGGCCCTCGCGTCCCATGGCGCGGGAGTGGCGTTCCGCCTTGGGGGATCCCCGGGTGTTTCGAGAGGGACCTACATGTCCGAATGTGCCGATACCACTCGCCCGAGCGCCCGTAAGCACCAGGTTCGTACGACGGCGGTCCTCGCCGGGGCGGCACTGCTCGCGCCCCTAGGACTGCTGGCCGCGACCGGAAACGCAGCGGCGGCCGACAGCGGAGTGTGGGACCGCATCGCCCAGTGCGAGAGCGGCGGCGACTGGCACATCAACACCGGCAACGGCTACTACGGCGGACTCCAGTTCGCCCCCTCCACCTGGAACGCCTACGGCGGCACGGCCTACGCGCCCACCGCCGACCGGGCGAGCAGGTCCCAGCAGATCGCCGTCGCCACCAAGGTCCAGCGCGCCCAGGGGTGGGGCGCCTGGCCCGTCTGTTCGGCACGCGCCGGAGCGAGCGGCGGCGCACCCGCGGCCGACCCGGCCACCTCCACCCGGCAGGCCCCGGCCAAGCCGTCGAAGGCCCCTGCGAAGCCGTCCAAGGCCCCGGCGCGGGCCGCGGAGCACGCGGACCGCGGCTCCTCCCGCGGCGACTACACGGTCCGCCGGGGCGACACCCTCAGCGGCGTCGCCGCCCGGCACGGGACCACCTGGCAGCACCTCTACGCCACCAACAAGGCCGCCATCGGGGCCGACCCCGATGTGATCGTGCCCGGCCTGCGCCTCGAGTTCTGAGCCGCTGCTCCCCCTCGCCGGGACACGGGCCCCGTCCGGTCGGCCGACCGGACGGGGCCTCGGCGCGCCCGGTCAGCCCCTCAGCTCACCTGCCTCCCCGGCGAACACGACGGCCCCGCGGCGCAGTTCGTAGACGAGCGCGGGCCGCCCCCGCAGGGCGGGCGGCAGCCGCTGCTCGGCGAGCACCACGCACGCGTCGAGCGCGGCGAGCAGCTCGTACGTGCGGCCCGCCACCGGGGGCGACATGCCCTGGGCGGGCTCGTCGACGAGGACCACGCGCGCGCGTGCGAGCAGCGCCCGGGACAGGGCGAGCATGCGCTGCTCCCCGCCGGAGAGGGTGCCGGCGCGCCGCTCCAGCAGGGGCCGCAGCTGTGGGTAGGCGTCCAGGGCCGCGGTGGGGTCGCGCGCGGCGAGCCGCAGGTTCTCGCGCACGGTGAGCGAGGCGAACACGGCCTGACGTTCCGGCACCAGGCACATCCCGCGCCGGGCCCGTTCGTACGCCGGGACACGGGTCACGTCCCGGCCGTCCCACACCACCGCGCCGCCCGCCAGGGGGACCGTGCCGGCCAGGGCGCGCAGGGCGGTGGTACGGCCGGAGCCGTTGCGGCCCAGCAGCACGGTGAGGCCCGGGCCGGGGGCGGCGAGGGTGATGCCGTGCAGGGCCTCCACGGGGCCGTAGCGCACGCGCGCGTGGCGCAGGGACAGCGTCGTCATCGGCCGGTCTCCCGTTCCAGGGCTTCCAGGACGTGCCCGGGAGGACCGGTGGCGACGATCCGGCCCGCGGCCATCACCTGCACGACGTCGGCGAGGCCGGCGACCAGGTCCAGGTCGTGCTCGACGACGAGGAGCGCCGTGCCGTCGGCGGCCAGGGCCTTCAGGACCCGGGCCAGGGCCGTCACTTCGGCGGTGTCGAGCCCGGCGGCCGGCTCGTCCAGGAGGAGGACACGGGGGCCGCCCGCGAGGACCCGGGCCAGTTCGACGCGGCGCAGCGTCCCGGTGGGCAGTCCGGCGGCGGGCCGGGCACGCACGGGCCCGTCGAGCCCGAGCAGCCTGAGCGTGCGCTCTACGGCGCCCGGGTCGGCCACCCGGCCCTGCTCGGCGCCCACCCGGATGTTCTCGGCGACGGTCAGCGTGGGGAAGACGGCCAGTTCCTGGAAGGTCCGCGCCACGCCGAGCCGGGTGCGGGTGTGGGCGGGCAGCGCGGTGATGTCCCGCCCGCCGAGCCGTACGGTCCCGCCCGCGGGCCGCAGTGTCCCGGCCAGACAGTGGAACAAGGTGCTCTTCCCGGCCCCGTTGGGCCCCACGACGGCGGTGATCCGGCCGGCGGAGAGCTCCAGATCCACTCCGTCGAGAGCGGTGAAGCCGCCGTAGCGGACGTGGAGGTGACGGGCGGTGAGGAGGGGGCGAGCGGCGGAGGGGGCGGATGCGGCGGCGGCCCGGCCCACGGGTGGCGGAGCCACCCCGCCGGGTGTCGCCCTGCTCGGTCGGCGGCCCGGGGAGGGCCCGGTGGGCATCTCGGATCCGGTGCCGGGCGGGCGGTTGCCCCCGCCCGGCAGGCCGGGGACGGCCCGGCCCGCCGGGCCGTGTTCCGTGCGCCCACGCCGCTCGCCCGCTCCCGGCCCGCCGGCCGTGCCGGGGGCAGCCCGGCCCGCCGGGTGGTGTTCCGGGCGACTCCCGCCGTCCTCGCGCCGCTCGCCCGCTCCCGGTCCCTCCGCCCCGTGCGACGCCCGCGTCGCCCCGGTCGGTACCGGTGCTCTTCTCGCCCCTTGCGGCCGTGCCGGGTGCAGCCGGTCGCGGGACCGTGCGCCGGTCTGCGTCAGGGCCGGGGTGCCGCGAGGCCGCAGGCGTCGCGCCGTCGTGCGCAGCGCCTCGTACGGGCCGCCCGGGAAGCGGCCCACCAGGATCGCCAGGACGCCGATGAGGGCCGCCGCGACACCGCCGCGGGTGCCCGCGTCCAGCCCGACCAGGAGGGCCGCGGCCGCGAGGGCCCCGAGCGTGCTGTCGGCGCCCAGCACCACCACGGCCGCGAACCACAACAGGCCCCGCACGGGGTCGTAGGCCGCGGCGTCGAAGGCACGCAGACCCATGCCGAGCATGCCGCCGCCCAGCGCGGCCAGCGCGGCACCCGCGACGAAGGCCAGCAGCTTGAGGGAGGGCACGCCGACGCCCGCCGCCTGCGCGCCCCGCTCGTGATCCCGCATGGCGGCGAGGGCCCGGCCTGTCCGCCCCCGGCGCAGTGCGTGGGTCGCCAGCAGCGCGGCCGCCAGCAGGAGCAGCTCCAGGACGTAGTACGCCCGGTCCCCGTCGAAGCCCGCGGGGCGCCCCAGTGACAGACCCGAGGTGGCGTACGGCTGAGTGAAGACGAAGCGGCTCACCCCCACGCCGACCGCGAACGTCGCCAGCGCCAGGGCCAGACCCCGGCGGCCGATCGCGGGCCAGCCCGTCAGCAGACCGAGCGGTGCCACCAGGACCACCGACACCGCGAGGGCCGCCAGCTCCGGCAGCGCGGGCAGCCCCGGGAGACGGCCCGCCGCCAGCAGGGCCGTGAACAGGGCACCGAGACCCGCGTACGCCGCCTGCCCCAGCGAGATCTGGCCGCCGCGGCCGGTGACCACCACCAGGGACAGCAGGATCACGGCCAGCGCCGGGACCTGGACCGAGGTGTGCAGGTCCCGGCCCGCGAGCCCCAGCGGCAGCAGGAACAGCACGAGCACCACGATCCAGACGCCCGGCGGGGTCGGCACGCGCGCCGTGGCCGTGCGGGGCAGCGCGTCCCGCTCCCCGACGCCCGGCAGCACCAGGGCCGCGACCAGCAGCGCGACGACGAACAGGTTCGTGGCGGCCGCCTGGAGCAGCGGTTCGGCCCAGCCCGAGGGGTGCAGCCGCGTCAGCTGGCTCTGCGCCACCCCGATGCCCAGCGCCACCACCACCGCGACGGCCAGGCTCCGCATCCGCGCCGCCACCGCGACCGCCACGACCTCCATCACGAGCAGCGGGAGACCGTACGGGTCGAGCCGCACGTACGGCGCCAGCAGCACCCCCGTCAGCCCGGCCGTGAACGCACCGAACGCCCAGCCGGTGGCCGCGACCCGGTCCGCGTCGATACCGCCCAGCACGGCGAGCCGCCGGTCGTCGACCACGGCCCGCAGTTCCTGGCCGAAGCGCGTCCAGCGGATCACCGCCGTGACCCCGGCGGCCAGCACCAGCACCACCGCCAGCTGACCCCACGGTTCATCGGGCACCAGCACCGGCGCGTCGTCCCGCGCCCCCTGCCCCCACAGCAGTGCCGCCCCGCCCACCAGCAGCACGAACACTCCGATGGACGCCACCAGCGTCTGCGCCGGATCGCCGCCGAGGACCGCCAGCGGCCGGAAGACGAACCGCTCCAGCACCACCCCCAGTCCCGGGGCCAGCACCAGCAGCGTCACCGCCGCCCCGAGCCACAGCGGCCAGCCCCACTCGACCACGCACTGCCGCAGCACATACGCGCACACCATCGCGATCGCGCCGTGCGCGAAGTTCAGCACCCCCGTCGCGCGGTACGTGACGATCAGGCCGATCCCGGTCAGCGCCGCCGCGCTGCCGACCGAGAGGCCGGCGAGAGTGAGGTCGTACGTCAGCGACGACATCAGTCGGTTTCTCGGGCCGGCTCGCAGATCGGGCAGGGGTCCAGCTCGCCGCCCGCCACCAGCTTGGAGTCCACCGGAACCGCCTCCGCCTTGCCGGCGACCAGCGGGCAGTCCGCGCGGTGCCACAGCGTGCCGCCCGGCACCATCAGCAGGTCGCCGCTGACCGCGAGCGGCGCGAGCGCGGCCCGGCCGGTCGTCGCCTCCGGCTCGGCCGGCCCGTCCTCCACCAGCAAGCCGTACAGCTCCTCCACGCGCGCGGCGGCGACCGAGTCCCGGCCGCGGGCCAGCAGCACCGCCCCGGCGATGATCAGGGCGGCCCCGGGGACCGTGCACGAGGCGAGGTAGGGCAGCTGCCGTTCGGCGTAACGCTCGCCGGAGATCCCGTACCAGCCCACGACGCACAGCACCGCGCCGGCGGCCAGGGCGGCCCAGCCCGCCCACAGGACGGGATGCACGGTCCGCAGTCGGCTGGTCCGCATCGCTGGCTCCCACACGTCGGATTCGGCTGTGCGTGCGTCGGGCTGCCTGTTCAAGTCCGCCGATCGCTTGCACTATGCCCTGTGGAAGCTGACCCTGAAAGCACCGGGCGCTCATGGCCCGGACCGACACCCGGTGGTGAGCCAGATGGTTCTCGGCAGCGACCTCAGGCGGGGGAACACGACGGGGGGTCCACGCACCGCGGGACGGGGCACGGCGATCGCGGCCGCCCTGGTCCTGGCCCTCGCCCCGGCCCTCGCGGCGTGCAGTGACGACAACGGCGGCGGCAGCGCGAGCACGCCCCCCACACCGACCGCGGAGCAGACCACGAGTGCGCCGGCCAGCGCACCGGCGGACCGGGCCGCGGCGGAGACGGAGATCAAGCAGAACTGGGAGAAGTTCTTCGACCCGCAGACCTCGACCGAGGAGAAGCAGGCCGTCCTGCAGAACGGCGACCGTATGGGGCCGGTCCTTCAGGCCTTCAGCGGTGACGAGCGCGGCGGCCAGGTCCAGGCGAAGGTCACCAAGGTCGAGTTCACCTCGGCGACCGAGGCGGACGTGACGTACACGCTCACCCTGAAGGGCGCCACCGTTCTGCCGAACGCCTCCGGGACAGCCGTCGAGGAGGAGGGCACCTGGAAGGTGTCCGTCAAGGCGCTGTGCTCGCTGGTGCAGATGAGCGGCAATGGGTCGCCGGTCCCTGGTTGCTGAGATCCTCGCCGCGGTGCTGTTGCTCTCCCTGAGCGCGGCCTGCGGAAGCCGGCTCCCGGAGAGCGACTTCCGGCACGACGACCGCGGCACCCCGCCGCCCCGCGACTCCGCACCCCTGCGGGTCGGCATCATCACCAGCGCCACCAGCCCCGTCGGCGGCAGCGCCTTCACCGGCCCGCGCGACGGCGCCGTGGCCTTCTTCGAACGGCTCAACGCGCACGGCGGCATCGACGGGCGCCGGGTGGAGGTACGCCGCTGTGACGACGGCGGCAGCGGCGTCGGCAACAACGAGTGCGTGCACAAGCTCGTCGAGGAGGACGAGGTCGTCGCCCTGGTCGCCACCACCGCCCTGGACTACGCGGGCGCGCCCCGTGTCGCACGCGCGCACGTGCCCGACATCGGCGGCCAGCCCATCGGCGCCGCCTACGACACCTACCCGCACCTCTACGGCATCTACGGCAGCCTCGCACCCCGCCACGGCACCCCCGGCTGGGACGGCAGGCTGTACGGCGGCACCGAGGTCTACCGCTACTTCAAACGCGAGCACGGTGCCCGCACCGCCGCCGTCGTCTCCTACAACCAGTCCGCCTCGGCCGCCTACGCCCGGCTCGTCGAACGCGGCCTGCGCGCCGAGGGCTACAAGGTCGTCACCGAGCAGGTCGACTTCGCCCTGCCCAACTTCCGCGCCGTCGCCGCCGACCTCAAGGAGCAGGGCGCCGACCTGGTCTTCGACGCCATCGACGCGCACGGCAACGCCCAGCTGTGCCGGGCGATGGACGAGGCCGGCGCCGACGTCACCGCCAAGGTGACCAACGTGCAGAACTGGACGTCCACCGTCACCGACGACTACAAGGACGCCCCGCGCTGCCGCAACACCCTCTGGGCGACCGGCGCCAGCCGCAACTTCGAGGACACCGGCGACGCGGCCGTACGGGAGTTCCGCGAGGCGACGAAAGGGCTGAAGACGCACTCCCAGTGGCAGCTCGAAGGGTGGGCGGCCGCGCGGTGGTTCACGGACGCGGCGGCATCCTGCGCGGCGACCGGCATCACGCGCGCGTGCGTCGACTTGTACATGAACCGCAGCCAGGGCTACACCGCCCGGGGACTGCTGCTCCCCGTCCGGTTCGAGCGCCTGCCCGAGCCGCCCAGGACGAACCGGACCTGCCTGTCGGTGGCCCGCTGGCAGGACGACAAGGGCTGGGTGAGCCAGGGCGACATGAACCGCACCTGCTTCACCGTCCCCCAACTGGCCTACACGCCTTGAGGACAGTCGTTGTCCGCAAGGCCTGGCAGACTCGCCCCCATGGTGGAGACCTCGGCCCGTCTGCTGCGTCTGCTGTCCCTGCTCCAAGCCCACCGCGAGTGGTCCGGCGCCGACCTGGCCGACCGGCTCGGGATCAGCGCCCGCACCCTGCGCCGGGACGTCGACCGGCTGCGCGAACTCGGCTACCCCGTCAACGCCAGCCCCGGCACCGGCGGCGGCTACCAGCTGGGCGCCGGCGCCGAACTGCCGCCGCTGCTCCTGGACGACGACGAGGCCGTCGCCGTGGCGGTCGGCCTGCGCACCGCCGCCGGGCAGGGCATCGACGGCATCGGGGAGACCTCCGTCCGGGCCCTCGCCAAACTGGAACAGGTGCTCCCCAACCGGCTGCGCCGCCGCGTGGGCGCCCTGAACGCCTTCACCGTGCCGATGCTGCGCAGCACACTGCCCTCCTCGGTCGACCCGGCCGTCCTCACCGAACTCGCCCATCTGTGCCGGGACGCCGAGCGGCTGCGCTTCGAGTACCGCGGCCACGACGGCGCCCTGTCCCGCCGCACCGTCGAACCTCACCGGCTGGTGTGCACCGAACGCCGCTGGTACCTCGTCGCCTGGGACCTCGACCGGGACGACTGGCGCACCTTCCGCGTGGACCGCGTCACGCCCAGGCCGCCGCACGGCCCGCGCTTCGCTCCCCGCAAGCCGCCCGCCGAGGACCTCGCCGCCTACGTCTCCCAGGGCGTCTCCACGCGCGCGTACGCCACCCACGCCGTCGTACGCCTCCTGGCGCCCCTGGAGGAGGCCGCCGGGCACATCTCGCCCTCGGCCGGGGTACTGGAGGCCGAGGGCCCGGACACCTGCCTGCTGCGCTGCGGCGCCGGCAGCCTCGACGTGATGGTCATCCACGTCGTCATGCTGGGCTTCGAGTTCGAGGTGGTGGAGCCGGTCGAGCTGGTCGAGGCGATCAGGAGGACCCGGGACCGGCTTGATGGCGCTCTGGCTCGGGCTGCGACGTCACCGCCGCGTACTCCGGATGGTGCAGGTCGAACGCCGGGGACTCGGAGCGGATCCGCGGCAACGTCGTGAAGTTGTGCCGCGGGGGCGGACACGAGGTCGCCCACTCCAGGGAGCGGCCGTAGCCCCAGGGGTCGTCGACCTCGACCTTCACGCCGTACTTCGCCGTCTTCCACACGTTGTAGAGGAACGGCAGCGTCGACATGCCGAGCAGGAACGCGCCGATCGTCGACACCGTGTTGAGCGCGGTGAAGCTGTCCGCCGCGAGGTAGTCCGCGTAGCGGCGGGGCATGCCTTCGGCGCCCAGCCAGTGCTGCACCAGGAACGTGGTGTGGAAGCCGACGAACAGCGTCCAGAACTGGATCTTGCCGAGCCGCTCGTCGAGCATCTTCCCGGTGAACTTCGGCCACCAGAAGTAGAAGCCGGCGAAGATCGCGAAGACGACCGTGCCGAAGACGACGTAGTGGAAGTGCGCGACCACGAAGTACGAGTCCGTCACGTGGAAGTCCATCGGCGGCGACGCCAGGATCACCCCGGTCAGCCCGCCGAACAGGAAGGTCACCAGGAAGCCCGTCGCCCAGAGCATCGGCGTCTCGAAGGACAACGAGCCCTTCAGCATGGTGCCGGCCCAGTTGAAGAACTTCACACCGGTCGGCACCGCGATCAGGAAGCTCATGAAGGAGAAGAACGGCAGCAGCACCGCACCCGTGGCGAACATGTGGTGCGCCCACACGATCATCGACAGACCGGTGATCGCCATCGTCGCGCCGACCAGCGTCAGATAGCCGAACAGCGGCTTGCGGCTGAAGACCGGGATGATCTCCGTGATGATGCCGAAGAACGGCAGCGCGATGATGTACACCTCGGGGTGGCCGAAGAACCAGAACAGGTGCTGCCACAGGATCGCGCCGCCGTTGGCCGCGTCGAAGACCTGCGCGCCGAACCGCCGGTCCGCCTCCAGCACCAGCAGCGCCGCCGCCAGCACCGGGAACGCCATCAGGATCAGGATCGACGTGAACAGGGTGTTCCACACGAAGATCGGCATCCGGAACATCGTCATGCCGGGGGCGCGCATCCCGATGATCGTGGTGATGAAGTTGACCGCGCCGAGGATCGTGCCGAAGCCCGACAGGGCCAGCCCCATGATCCACAGGTCGGGCCCGAGACCGGGTGACCGCTCCGCGCTGTTGAGCGGGGCGTAGGCGAACCAGCCGAAGTCGGCCGGCCCGGAGGGCACCAGCAGCGAGCCCAGCACGATCAGCCCGCCGAACAGGAACAGCCAGTACGAGAACATGTTCAGCCGCGGGAAGGCGACGTCGGGCGCGCCGATCTGCAACGGCATCAGCTCGTTGGCGAAGCCCGCGAAGCTCGGCGTCGCGAACAGCAGCAGCATGATCGTGCCGTGCATCGTGAACGCCTGGTTGAACTGCTCGTTGTCGATGATCTGCAGGCCCGGACGGGCGAGCTCGGCGCGCATCAGCAGCGCCATCACCCCGGCGATCAGGAAGAACACGAACGAGGTGACCAGGTAGAGGTGGCCGATCTTCTTGTGGTCCGTCGTCGTCAGCCAGTCGACCACCACCCGCCCGTGCCGTGTGCGCGGCTCGTGCGGCGTCGCCGCCTGTACGGTCTGCGTCCCCATCGCTCGCTCGCCCCTTCGCTCATCGCGTACCGGGCCCGCCGTAGCCCGCGCCTCACGTACCCGCGAGCTCTCGCCATGATGCTCGCGTCACCGCAGGCTCCGACAGGGGGCGAACAGGCCTCCGGGTGCAGAAGCCATGCATTTCCTGTATCGCGCCGACTTCACCGGGCCGGCCCGGCACGGGAAAGGAACCGAGCTCAGAAGGCACTTCTGCCGGAACTTTCCGACGGGCTTTTCCATCAGCTCATCCGACACGCGGGAATTACGACCGAATGCCTGCGGAAGGCGTACGGAACCGCTCGTCCGTGTGACGGACAGCTCCCGAAACGCCTGTCGTGATCTTGTGACAGAAGCGTGACGGGAAGCGGACGGTGACCGGTCGCCGGCCGGGCTCCCTCGGTCGCCGGGCCCGGTCGCCGGCCCGGACTTCCCCGGTCGCCCGGCCAGGACATAGCGTGGCGGTATGGCACCGACTCCGACACCTTCCGCGGAACCCGACGACAGCCCGGACACCTACGTCGGCCTGGAGGCCGGCCGGGCCGAACGCCTCGCGCGTGAGCGCGGCTGGCCGACGGTGCGCGTACTGCCGCCGGGGGCGGTCATCACGATGGAGTACCGCGTGGGCCGGCTGAACTTCGAGGTCAAGGGCGGCCGCGTGGCGCGGGCCTGGAAGGGCTGAGACCCGCCGAAGGCCCCGGTCCGCTTCGGGACCGGGGCCTTCGTCATGCCGGATGAGGGGGGCGTACCGCCCCTGGTCAGCCGCCCGTCACGGGCCGGGCCGACGGTGTCGAACCGCGCGGGTGGCGCTCGGGGTGGGGCGGGCGGCGGCTGCCGGCCGGGGTGACCGGCGAGCGCTCCGAACGGGCGGTGTGCGGGCCCGGCGCCAGATGGACCGGCGCCCGCGAGGAGCGGGCCGCTACGTCCTCGCGGTCGGCGGGCAGGGGCGTGATCACCACGGGCGGCGTTCCGAGCGGCACGGCCGAGGTGCGGCGCCTGCGGGCCCGGACACGGTCGCGCAGGTCGAAGAGGGCGTCCTCGGCGCGGGCGATCAGCGGCTCGAACCACGGCAGGCCGAGCATGATCAGCAGGCCCGCGGTCCAGCCGAGGAGCACATCGCTGAGCCAGTGCGTACCGAGGTAGACGGTGGCCATGCCGACGCCGAGCGAGGTCACCGCGGACACGGCGGACAGCCAGCGCTGGGCTCTCGCGCTGGAGGCCAGGTAGGCCAGGATTCCCCAGGTCACCACGGCGTTGGCGGTGTGACCGCTCGGAAATATATCGCCGCCGAGCCACATCTCGTTCGAGCCGATGATGGTCGCGTAGTGCGGCCCCAGCCGGCCCATGCCGTACTTGGCGGCGCCGACCGTGATGTTCAGCAGCAGCAGCGAGACGCCGAGCGCGAGCAGCGGGCGCAGGGTGTGCTGCCGCCAGGAGCGCCAGCCCAGCCAGGCCGCGACCATGACGGCGGTCGGGCCGCGCTGGCCGAGGACCACGTAGTAGTCGACGAACCAGTGGATCTCCGACCACTGCTGGTACGGGCGGAAGAACATGACCTGCCAGTCGAGCCGCACCAGCCAGGACGTGATCACCACGGCCCACACGATCGCGCCGTAGAAGGCCAGGGTCGCCGCGAAGAGCACGATGCGGTGCCTGCTCATCTTCGGCACATCGATGTGGGCCGGTCGTTCCGGCTCACGGTCCAGCCGGGCGAACACCCGGTCCAGACGGGTGAGCTTCGGTTCGGTACGCACCCAATCGACGTTACAGCGAGTGAGCTCGGATCCCGGGCGAATCAACGGCTTTGTGATGACGATGTGATGTGGGATTCCTCTCAGGAGGACGTTTATTTCCAGCGAATCTGCAATCGTCGGGCGCTGCGGCCTTCAATTCCTTTGATCATTCCGGATGGGGGTTTTATTGCGCTTTTGAATTCGTTCACCCGGGGATGGTGCGGAATTCCCCCGGCGCTCACAGCGGGTCAAGGTGGACCGGAACCGTTCAGCCAGTACGCCCCGTACACCGCCGAGGCAACCGCGACGGACCCCAACACCACCGCTGACCTGCGAGGACGCGCCTGGGACAAGGCCACGGCGAGGGGCAGCAGCAGCGGGAAGGCGGGCAGCAGCAGACGCGGTTTCGAGCCGAAGTAGCTCGACGCGCACAGCGCGAGCGCGGTCACGACCCCGGTGTAGACCAGCAACGGAAGCGGCTGGCGCCGACGTACTCCGGTCACGTACAGCCAGACGACTGACGCGACCCCCAGGATCAGCCCCACGCCGGCCAGGGCCGCGGGGAACGACGTGAACTTCTCGGCGACGAACCGGCCGAAGGCGTAACCGCCGTCGAAGCCGTTGCGCCATCCGGCCTGGACGTCCAGATAGCCCAGCGGGCCCCTGCCGGTGTGGTGGCCGACCCACAGCACGTACCCGGCGGTGCCGAGAGGGGCCAGGGCCATGGCGAGAGCACGGCGGGCGCGGGCCGTGGGGTCGGCCGGGGTGCCCGGGGTGCCCGGGGCGTCCGGACCGGGTGTGGGGTCGGCCGGGGCGTCCGGAGCGGTCGCGCGTCCCTCCCGTACGAAGGAGACCACCGCCGCCGTCCACACCGCCGCCACCACGGCCAGCCCCACCGGGCGGGTCAGTCCCGCGAAAAGAGCCAGCGAGCCCGCCGTCACCCACCGGCCGGTCAGCACCGCGTACAGCGACCAGGCCGCCAGCGCCGTGAACAGGGACTCGCTGTACGCCATCGACTGCACGATCCCGACCGGCAGGACGGCCCACAGCAGCACCGCGCACACGCCCGCCCTGCTGCCGTACACATGGTCCGCCACCGCGAAGATCCCCCACGCCGCCGCGAAGGAGGCGACCAGAGCGACGAGGAACCCCCCGTCCGCGTACGACAGCGGCGACACCGCCGCCACGAGCCGCTCCAGCCAGGGCAGCAACGGGAAGAACGCCAGGTTCGAGTGCACGTCCCCGTTCGCCAGCCGCACCTCGTAGCCGTAACCGAGCTCGGCGACCCTGACGTACCAGAGCGCGTCCCAGCGGGCGGTCAGCAGCGTGTACGCGCTCTTGTCCCGCGCCGCGCTCCACAGGAACAGCGTCAGCAGGCCCAGGGCGCGGACGGCCGCGTACCCGGCGAGCGCCGGGGCCGCGCGGCGCAGCGCCCCGGCGCGGGACGGGGCCGCGCGCGTGTCGAGATCGGTCACGCGCCCGATTATCGACCGGAGCCGGAACCGCGCGGCCGGCAAGGGCGTGGACGACACCGGAGGGAGTGGCGTACGCCACATCCTTCCGCCGGAGGTCTGAGAGGTCCGCCACTGGTCTGTGCCCGGGACTCGCGTACGCTGACGTGTCACTCGCTTTTCGTTTGCGCGGGCCGGAGGCCTTCCGCTCCTCTCCGGCCGAGTCGCGGGGGCGTCCCCCACCCCGTGAACCCGCCGATCGCGAGGGAACATCTGGGAGGTACGTACATGTCCGGGACGACCACGGCCGCCGCTGCGCTGCGCCGTCGGACGGCCGGGGCCGGTGCCAACCGCTGGGTGGTCCTCGTCGTCCTCTGCGTCAGCCTGCTGCTGGTCGCCGTCGACGCCACCGTGCTGCACGTGGCGGTCCCCGCCGTCACCGA
The DNA here is from genome assembly GCF_021474405.1 of [Streptosporangium] indianense. Lineage (GTDB taxonomy): Bacteria > Actinomycetota > Actinomycetes > Streptomycetales > Streptomycetaceae > Streptomyces > Streptomyces indiaensis. The sequence continues at coordinate 4,538 of NZ_JAKEIO010000039.1, read as the reverse complement.
GGACCTCAAGCCCGGCGGGATGGAGCTGCTCTGGATCGTCGACGTCTACCCGCTGGTCTGCGCCTCGCTGCTGATCCTGTTCGGCACGCTGGGCGACCGCATCGGCCGCCGCAGAGTCCTGCTCCTCGGGTACGCGCTGTTCGGCGTCGCCTCCGGGCTCGCGGCCCTGGCCGACAGCGCCCAGGTGCTGATCGTGGCGCGGGCGCTGCTCGGGGTGGGCGGCGCGATGATCATGCCCGCGACCCTGTCCATCCTGCGGCAGGTCTTCCCGGACCGGCGCGAGCGGGCGCTCGCGATCGGCATCTGGAGCGCCGTGGCCGCGGTCGGCGCGGCGATCGGTCCGCTGCTCGGCGGCTTCCTGCTGGAGCACTTCTGGTGGGGCTCGGTGTTCCTCGTCAACATCCCGCTGATGCTGGTCAGCCTCCCGGTGGGACGCGTGCTGCTGCCCGAGTCGAAGGGCGACGGCAAGGGTCCCTGGGACGTCGTCGGTGCGCTGATGGCGGCCGCCGGGCTGTTCGGTGTCGTGCTGGGAGTGAAGCGGCTCGGCAGCGGGGAGTCCCTGGGCAGTCTGCTCACGGTGCCGTCGTTGGTGGTCGGCGCCGCGCTGCTGGTCGCCTTCGTACGGCGGCAGCGGCGGCGGACGTATCCGCTGGTGGACCTCAAGATGTTCGCGCGGCCGGCGTTCAGCACGTCCGTCGGGTGCATCGTGCTGGCGATGCTCGCGCTGGTGGGTCTGGAACTGATCGCGGCGCAGTACCTGCAGCTGGTGCTGGGGCTGTCGCCCCTGGAGACCGGGCTGCGGCTGCTGCCGCTGACGTTCGCGGCGATGGCGGCCGGGCTGGCAGGGGCGCGGATGCTGCGGCGGTTCGGGCCGCGCCGGATGGTGTGCGCCGGGTTCTGCCTCACGGCGTTCGCAGTGGTGCTGCTGACCGCGCTGGGGAGGACGGACGACTGCGCGCTGATGCTGAGCGGGTTCGTGCTGCTCGGCTTCGGGCTGGAGACGACGCTGTTCGGTGCGTATGAGTCGATGCTGAGCGAGGCGCCGCAGGAGCAGGCCGGTGGGGCGGCGGCGATCGGGGAGACGTCGTACCAGCTCGGGGCGGGCATCGGGATCGCGCTGCTCGGCACGGTGATGAACGCGGCGTACGCGCCCGGACTGTCGGGCGTACCCGGGGTCCCGGCGTCGGCGTCCGCGTCCGCCGGGCATTCGCTGGGGGAGGCGTACGAGGTCGCCGCGCAGCTCGGCGGGTCGGCCGGTGCGGCCCTCCGGCATGCCGCCCGGGACGCGTTCGTGCACGGCCTGCACGTGACGCTGCTGGTCAGTGCGGGGTTGCTCTTGCTGGGCGCGGCGATGGCGCTGCGACTGCCGCGGGTGATGCAGTGTGAGCCGGAGCAGGTGGAACTGCCCGCTCCCAGGGATGCCGCGGACTCCCGCGTCTCGGTGTGAGAGGCCTTCGCATTCCCTTTCCCTGGGCAGCCAAGGGTGGTGCGCGGGTGGGCCGGCGTCGTAGCGTCTTGGTTAGCACTGCTAGTTAAAGAGCTTCGGAGGGTGTCGATCATGTCCGGTTCATCCAAGCTGCCCGCTTTCGACCCCGCCGATCCCCTCGGCCTCGACGACCTGCTGGAGCCGGAGGACCTGGGGATCAGGGACACCGTGCGGGCCTGGGCCGCGGACCGGGTGCTGCCCTACGTCGCCGACTGGTACGAGAAGGGCGAGCTGCCCGGGATCCGCGAGCTGGCCAGGGAGCTCGGCGGCATCGGAGCCCTCGGCATGTCCCTGGAGGGCTACGGGTGCGCCGGCGCGTCCGCCGTGCAGTACGGGCTGGCCTGCCTGGAGCTGGAGGCCGCCGACTCCGGAATCCGTTCCCTCGTCTCCGTGCAGGGCTCCCTCGCCATGTACGCCATCCACCGCTTCGGCAGCGAGGAGCAGAAGCAGCAGTGGCTGCCCCGCATGGCCGCCGGCGAGGTCATCGGCTGCTTCGGGCTCACCGAGCCCGACCACGGATCCGACCCCGCCTCCATGCGGACCTACGCCAAGCGCGACGGCTCCGACTGGATCCTCAACGGCCGCAAGATGTGGATCACCAACGGGTCGGTCGCCGGTGTCGCCGTGGTCTGGGCGCAGACCGACGAAGGGATCCGAGGCTTCGCGGTGCCCACCGACAGCGGCGGGTTCTCCGCTCCCGAGATCAAGCACAAGTGGTCCCTGCGGGCCTCCGTCACCAGCGAACTCGTGCTCGACGACGTGCGGCTGCCCGCCGACGCCGTCCTGCCGGACGTCACCGGTCTGCGCGGACCCCTCAGCTGTCTGTCCCACGCCCGGTACGGGATCGTCTGGGGCGCCATGGGCGCGGCCCGCAGCAGTTTCGAGGCGGCGGTCGACTACGCGAAGTCGCGGGAGCAGTTCGGACGGCCCATCGGCGGCTTCCAGCTCACCCAGGCCAAACTCGCCGACATGGCGGTCGAACTGCACAAGGGGATTCTGCTCGCCCATCATCTGGGCCGGCGTATGGACGCCGGCCGCCTGCGTCCCGAGCAGGTCAGCTTCGGCAAACTCAACAACGTCCGGGAGGCGATCGAGATCTGCCGTACGGCCCGGACCATTCTCGGCGCCAACGGAATCTCGCTCGAATATCCCGTGATGCGGCACGCGACGAACCTCGAGTCGGTGCTCACCTACGAGGGCACCGTCGAGATGCACCAGCTCGTGCTGGGCAAGGCGCTCACCGGACTCGACGCCTTCCGGTAGGCCGGTCCGGGGACCCCGCGCGGAGGCAGGGCCGGTGAGCGGCCCTGCCTCAGCTCTGGTTGAAGAAACCGTCCGTACGGTGCCCCGCCGGGTCGCCGTTGACGATCTCCGTGTGGGCCGGGGTCAACAGGAACACCCGCGTCGACACTCTCTCGATCGAACCGCGCAGGCCGAAGATCAGCCCGGCCGCGAAGTCGACCACGCGCTTGGCGTCGGACGCCTCCATGGCCGTGAGGTTCATGATGACCGGCACGCCATCGCGGAACAGCTCGCCGATGGCGCGCGCGTCCCGGAAGCTGTCCGGGGTCACCGTGCCGATCCGGCGGCCCTTCTCCTCGGCGACGTCCGAGGCCACCTTGACGCGCGGATCGGTGACCCAGGCCTCCCCGGGCTCGTTCCCGTCGGAGTAGTCGTCGTCGTCGTAGTAACGCTCGTCTTCGTTGTCGTCGACGAGGCCAAGCCAGGCACTCGCCTTGCGTACCGATCCCATGGACGCCTCCTCTCACAGCGGTCTTTCTGCTTTCCGCATCCCTATGGTCGTCCATGATGCGGATGGCGCGCCAAGTGGATAGACGCCGCACGGGGGGTTTGTGACGGTACTGGTGCACAGCGAATCCGTCGAGAGTCCGTGTGTCCCAAGGGCCGTTTCTCAAACGGCTGCTGACTGTGAGTGAAATATGATTCTTCTCGGCGTACGGGTGACGGGCGGCGCGTACGGGTGAATGCGGGCCGATACGATGCCGCAGCTCAACGTCGTTACGAGGTTCGGGGGAGCGTTGTGTTCGGAATCGTCAGGCCCTGTAGGCACCGGCTCGGGGAGAAGCTCACAAGCCAGTGGATGGCGCATTTGTGCGGGCTCTGCCTCGCACTGCGCGGCGATCACGGGCAGTTCGCCCGAGTCGTCACGAATTATGACGGGCTGCTCATCTCTGTTCTGACGGAGGCTCAGGCCGGGCACGATGCGACCGGCCGGCGTACGGCCGGACCCTGTCCGCTGCGCGGCATGCGTACCGCCTCCGTCGCGCACGGCGAGGGAGCCCGGCTCGCGGCGGCCGTCTCCCTGGTTCTGGCCTCCGCGAAAGTGCGCGATCACGTCACCGACGGTGACGGGCTGTTGGCCCGCAAGCCGGTGGCCCGGGCCGCGCGCCGGGTCGCCGCGAGCTGGGACTCGGCCGGTGCCCGGAGCGGCACCGCTGTGGGATTCGACACTTCGCTGCTGGTCGATGCAGTGGACCGGCAGGCCGGGATCGAGGCGCTGGCCGGGCCCGGGACGCCGATCCTGGCGGTCACCGAGCCGACCGAGACCGCGACCGCCGCGGCCTTCGCGCACACGGCGGTCCTCGCGGGCCGGCCGGGCAACGCCGGGCCGCTCGCCGAGGCCGGCCGGCTCTTCGGACGCCTCGCCCACCTCCTGGACGCCGTGGAGGACCGGCACGCTGACGCCGTTTCAGGCGCCTGGAACCCGATCACCGCGACCGGCACCTCCCTCGCGGAGGTCCGGCGGCTCGCCGACGACGCGGTGCACGGGGTGCGGCTCGCGCTGCGCGACGCGGAGTTCGCCGACGAGCAGCTCGTGCATCTGCTGCTCGTGCACGAACTGCGGCGCTCGGTGGACCGGGCGTTCGGCGCGGTGCCGGTGTGTGCCTCCCATCTGGGCGGCGGCCCTCAGGGGGCGGGGCAAGGACCGGGGCCTTACGGGCAGCAGCCGCAGGGGGTCCACGGTTCCCCGCAGAATCCGTACGCGGGCGGTGGCGGGAATCCGTACGCCGGTGGGGGAGGGGCGTACGGA
>NZ_JAKEIO010000038.1 GCF_021474405.1 [Streptosporangium] indianense | reverse complement strand
CCGGTGTGATGAGTGGAATCACCACGCCAACGACGAGGGGCCCTGCCTCGTCACCGCACCCGCTGACCAGCCCATTTTACCCTCCAGCCCAGGATGAAAGAGGCTCACTGACATCGATTACTTGGATCTCGATTACTGAGCGTTTTCAGTGGTGCCGCTCCAGGGTGAGGACGGCTTTGATGATGACGCTCATGCGGTTGGGGCTGGTGCGGGATTTGCGGAAGATCTGCCAGGACTTCAGCCGTGCCATGCCGCGTTCGACGGGTGCCCGGGCTGCGGACAGGGCCCGGTTCTCGGTCCGTTCGGTGAGGGTGAGTTCACCGCCTGGCGGACGGCGCTTGGCGGTGGTGACCCAGTCGCCCGCACCGATATAGGCCATGTCCGCGAAAATCGGGACACCCTGACGCGCGCAGATCCGGAGGATCTTGTGGGTGCGGGCAGCCGTCAGATCGTGGGTCCGGCCCGGCAACGCCGGCGACAGCCACAGAATCTCGCCGGCCGGGTCCGTGACGACCTGCACGTTCACCCCGTGCCGCTTGTGCTTCGCGGAGTAATCGGCCCTGCCATCGCCGACGCGGTCGCACTCGGCGAGCGTGCCGTCCAGGAGGACGAAGTCCGGGTCATTCGCGCGCAGCGTCTTCAGCAGGCCCGGTGCCTGCTCGGCGAGTAGACCGGTGACCGCGGTGACGTAGGCGTGGGCGGTGCCGACGGATATTCCGAAGGCCGTGGCGATACAGGCGAGGGTGTCGTGTCGGCGCAGGTATACGAGTGCGACCAGCGCACGGCAGTGCGGCGGGAGTTTGCACCGCCGGTCACCCTCACGGGTGACGATGAGCATCGTGACCCATTCGACCACGGCGTGAGGCAGGTCGAGTGCGGCAGGATATGAAACCAACGGGCTCCTGTGCTGCTGAGTTGAGACGTCGAACACCTCCCTCAACGGCACGGGAGCCCTGTCCGTTGCCTACCCCGACATCACACCGCCCCGTCACCCGAACAGTGGCCACACTGAAAACGCTCAGTCGCTTCTCTCCACCGCGTTTGCGGCTTGATCGGGCGTCAGGTCCACCCCGGAAGTCTGTCAGAACTGTCTCGCACAACATGCAGGTTTTGAGAGGACTTCTGCGAATCCGACCTACGGAAACGTAATCGACTTCGGGCCTCTCGCAGAACTCTCGCAACCGGTCATTTGTGAGAACAGCGGTGCTTGCTGGCTCGCAACGCTGCTGCCGCCTTTCGGCGCCCTAGCCACGGTTGACTTCGATCGCGCGTGAGCAGAGCCAGGATGTCGGCGCCACGCTGGTGGTCCAGTTCGAACAGTGCCAAAGCGGCCCAAATCCGGAGCCCGTCGAGGCCAACGTCGCGGGCGAGGAGATCCAGGAGGTCTGCGCCACGCTGATGATCAATGCCGGCTACCGTCTTCGCCGCCCAAATGCGGTTCCGGTGGCCGAAGCTGTCGTCGCCGGCGAGGTGGGCCAGGAGTTCCGCGCCCCGCTCCTGGTCGAGGTTGACCAGCGTTTCGGCGGCGTGACGGCGTTCCTGGCGGCCGTAGCCGTCGTCCCGGGCGAGGTCCGCTCCGCGCTGCTGATCCAGCTCGGTCAGTTGCATCGCCGCCACCGTGCGATGCAGCCTGCCGAGGGTGCGCTCCCGGGCAAGGTAGGCCAGGAGGTCCGCGCCTCGCTCCTGATCGAGCTTGGCTACTGATAGCGCCGCAATAATGCAGTCTAGATCATGGGGGTTGCCGAGCTTGCGCCGGAGGCCACGCGTCGCGAAGCCGGGCGCTCCGTAGCCGCGCTCGCGTGCGAGGCCGCGCCGACGGGCTAGGCGAGCCAAGAGGTCGGTGCCACGCTCCTGATCAAGCTCGAACAGTCTTTTTGCCACCTCAATACGATCCGGGAAATTGAGGTCGTACTCCCAGGCGAGGCGGGTCAGGAGGTCAGTGGCGCGCTGGTGGTCGAACCAAGCAAGCTCTCTGGCCGCGTCCAGGCGTTGAAAGCGGACGCGCCGTCGGTTGCGCACCTGTTTTGCGAGGGTGTCGGTGGCGGCATGGGCGACATGGTCCGGGATGCGAGTTCCGAGTCGTGCCTGCCTGACAATAAACGTAGCGCCCTCGAGTCCCTGTGTGGCGAGAGTCAGGAGGCCTTCTTCGACCCGGGGTGAGTTGACGGTTTGGGAGTAGCTGAGGTCGAGGAGGAAGCCGACGAAGGAGTCAGAGTCTTCCGGCATCTGTTGCCAGCGTCTGTGTGCCCACCAACCTTCCGGCACGAAGGGTCGTAGTATGCGCTCCCCAGAAGAATATGCAGAATATTCGGCGAGCCGGTTGAGTACCTCATTTGCCTGAGCTGGGGCCGGTCCGTTACGGGTGATGTGATAGGCAGCCAGGTATTCCTCAAGGGTCGGGTGCAGGAAGTCGACCTCCCCCTCGCGTATGGTCAGCAGCCCGCTGCTGCGCAGGCTTTCCTCCAGGAACTGCGTCCATTCAGCCTCGGGGACTCGCTCTGGCCGTTTGGCATCCCGTTGGGAGGCCATGAGGTCGAGCGCCGAAGTGGTGTTGCCGAAGCGCCGTTCGGCGGCCAGGGAGGCGATCAGGTTCTGCAGCTCTTTGAGCGTCTTCTCCGCCGCGTCGAGGGCTTCTTGGCCGCACTCCTGCAAGGTGGCTTGGGTCTGGGCCCGCAGGCCGGCAGTGCGCTGGCGCTTGTACAGCAGGTTGATGAAGTCCTTGTAGATTTGGCCCCGGTTGTCGGGCAGGATCCGTTTGGGGTTCGTGCTGTACAGCTGGCACAGCATGGTGGCCATCAGCGGGGTACGGGCTGGGCCTTCAAGGTGGCGCCGCTGCAGTTCGCTGATGAAGTCCGAGGCGGTGCGTTCGGGGTCTGGCAGGTCTAGAGCGGTGAACCACTGCTGGGCGAACCGGTTCAGATCCTCGGCGGTGAAGGGCAGTAGTTCATAGCGCCGCGCTGGCCAGCCCTCGGCCTCCTGGCCCGTCAGCTTTGCAGAGGCCTGCTCCGTCAGCTCTGCAAGGGACAGCGGACGGGTAGTCGCGATGAAGCGGTAGGGCGAGCCGTGCCTGGCGGACGCGTTTTTGAGCTTGGCGACGAGGTTCCGCCGGGCTTCGGGGTCCGCGATTTCGTCCAGGCCGTCGACCATCACCAGCCAGCGCACCCCGCGCAGCGGTTCGGTGTTGAAGAACTGCGGCGGCCAGTCCTGAGCCGGAGCTGCCGTGCTTAGGTCCTTTTTCACCCTATCGGCGATCGCTTCGTGCAGCGGGCGGGGAGGAACTAGGGCGGTGGCCGACACAAGCACCGGGACCCAACGGCCGGTATGGCTTGTGCGCCAGCGCTCGGCCAAGGTGATCAGCCCGGTGCGCAGCAGGGTGGACTTGCCGCCCCCTGGTCCGGCGATCACGAGGGCGTCCCCCTCCCGGTCAAGGATCTCTTCGGCCGGCACCGTCGCAGCATCGAAAGCATCCGCCGCAGGTACAGCGCTTGTGTCGTCCTCAGAGCATGCCTGGGCGGGTCGGGCGCGTTGGCGCAGGTGCACCGCCGTCAGTGGCGGGGGGCGGGTGCCCGGCACCACGCCCGGGTACGGGTGTTCACGAGCAACGAGGATCGCGGCGTCCAGGTAGGCGCGAAGTCGCGGCCCCGGATAGGGCCAGCCACCGATGTGGATCTGGTCATCGTCGAGGTGCCCCAGCCACCTGGTGTTGCGGGCGGGATCCGACTGTACCTGGGCGAGCTGCGGCAGTGCGGCAAGGATGTCGGCGGCGGACACCATGTGTGCGCTGCCCTCCTTGCCAGCGGAGAACAGCATGCCGCACACCGCGCCGCTACGGCGGCTGAACACTGCACTGCCGCTGTACCCGCCGCCCACTGGGGTACCGAACACGCGCTCCGGCTGCCACTCATCGCCCAGCAGGCGACCATCAGCATCGACCGCGCGCAACCGGGAGGCGCCCTGGGCGGTGAACAGCGCGGACTGCCCGGCCCGGAACCTGCCGGCCGGGTGCCCCCACGTCCATACACTCTCGCCCGTCTCGACCACGCCCGAGAGCAGCACATGTGGCCCTGTATCTGACGGAGCGCGCAGGAATGCCAGGTCCAGCCCGCCCGACTGCTCCCGCAGATACCACTCCGGCGCCGTTTCGAGCACCAGGTCGCGGCCTGTGGCGGTCCAGGCCTTAACGGTGCCGGGCAGTTCCTGTCGGCAGTCGGCGAGCACGTGCGCGCAGGTGACCACGATCCCCGGCGCAACCAGGAACCCAGTTCCCTCGATCACGCCCCCGCCACCGGGCACACGGGACTTCAGCCCCAGGGTCGCCTCGCGCAGCAGATCTTCCAGCCTGGTCATCGCAGCCTCACGGTGTCGGCTTGTCCCACTCCAGCCCGACAGTGATCGTCGACTTCGAGGACGCCTTGCCGATCACGGCGATGAACTGTCCAGACTCCACCATCACCTCGCAGCCGAACTGCACGCTGACCTTCGAGGCGTCGGTGCTCTGCAGCCTGCCAGCTATCTCCTGCGCGAATCCCGCCAGTCCGTCCAGCAACTGCTCCAGCCGGGGACGACCTGGCCGCCTGGCCCCGATCTCCTCCTCTTCGTCCTCGGCCCCAGCTCCCCGGGCCGCCCCTTGCGCTGACGGGTCCTGCCGTACGGACAGGTAGATCCGCTGGCCGCCGGCATCCACGGCAATCAACTCAGCCTCGTCCCGTTCGGCCGCAGCAACGTCGTCTGTCTCCCCCATACCCCCCACTCACTTCCTCCCCCAGTGACATGTGCCGAATGCGTCTGCATAGGCGCTACCCGCCACGACGGCGTTCTGACCGTCAAACTCCCGTCCGAGCCGGCTCGAATCACCCCTTCCCGTAGTCGTCCTCATCGCTAACGACCTGGGGAACGATTGCCGGTGATGGGACGGCTGGCCATTCAGGGCTGCGCTGCGTAGAGCGGCAGGACGTGATGGAAGACGGCCCTGGCTTGGCCGGGGCCGTTGTAGTCATCGACGATCTTCACAGTGAAGCCGAGGTGACGATGGAACGCGATCGACTCGGTGTTGCTGACTGAGGTGATCGCCTTCAATCGCAGCGCGCCTTGGCGGTGCGCGGCGTCGGCGAATGCCGCGTAGAGGTGGCGTCCGAGACCGGTGCCGCGGGCGTCGTCCCGAGTGGCGATCAGGTGGACGTACCCGGTACCGGCCGGGCTGACGAACCCGATGAGATACCCGTGGATTCCGTCCTCGGCCCGAGCGACCAGGCATGTTTCACCGAACTCGTGCACCAGCGCGAGAACGTGCAGGGACCGAAGGTCGCGGTCTCCCCAGTACCGGTGGTGATCGGCAAGAACCTGGTGGATGTCGGTGATCTCGGCCGGGGTGATCTGTGTGCGCATGGCAGGGATCATGGCAGGCTCTCTACCCGGTTGAGGAGAGAGTGCTGGCCAGGCCGCGACATGGTCGGGATCGGCGTTGTCGATGACGCGGATCAGGGTCCCGCTCGGCGTGGGGGAGACGACGGCCGGCTGATCCAGCCGGGCGAGCTGGGCACAGGCCCCTGCGAGGTGGTCGAGGTTGCCGCTGAGGAGGGCCAGGTCCTCGGCGAGGCGGAGGACGCGGCCGTCGAACTCGTGGTCGCCCTCTTGCTTGTCGGACCAGGTGAGCAGCTGGCCGCGGGTGTGAGCGGGGGTGCTGTGAGGCTGTCAGGTGTGACGCGAGGGCCTGCGGCAGCGACCTGCTGCTGCTGGTGGCCATCGGATGCCAGCAGGGCGGTCTCGTGGGTGCAGCGCAGCATTTACGTGGGCCCGCGTAGCACAAGGGTGCTGCACGGGTGTGACATCTTCTGGGCGGCCCGAGTCCGCGTAACCGGCAAGGTCACCGGGGATCTGACCGGATGCCGCTATTACTACCGCCACGACGGCACCGAGTACCGGCAGAACGTGGCCTGCACCTCCAAGATCCGCCTCGGACCACCCTTGGACTGACGGCCGATGCGCCTCAAGGCCCGCACTGAACTACGTGTTCGGTGCGGGCCTCGACCGCGCCTGTGGTCAGCAGCCACATCAGCGCACGGCAGGGCTGAGCGACTACATAGCTAACGCGTTGATGTCGTGGGTGCCGAGGCAGAAGGCGATCCAGGGGCACGGGGGCTGGACCTTCTGCGGGGCGCCCGCCGGATACTGACCGGCGGTCTTCTCCCTCGGCCAGTCGAGGTTGCGGAGGACGGCTCGCAGGTCCTCGCTGCTCGCTCGCGGTCTCGCCGACCAGATGCGGCTGCCCGGGCCGATCAAGGACTCCGTGGGGCTGGCTGATCGGCCTAGGGCTGCCCCATCGTCAGCAGTGCGGCGACGTACGGAGCGACGACCGCGTGCTGCTCGACTCCGGGCAGAACTGCGCTGCACGGCGAGGCAGCCCGACCACCGTGCCCCACGCCGCGCCGCCGCGGCCGCCGCGATGCCCGGAGCCTCCGCAACCCGCACGATCGCGCTCTGCGCGCCTATAGTTCGGTCCATCCTCGGCCCTTGGGGGGCCTGCGGTGCACCGATGGGGGCCACAGAGGTGCCGGCGGCCGCGACTCGTTCACGGGGAACGAATTGCGTGGTTGAGGTCAGCTTGGGCTGATGGAGGCATACGTGGCGGGTAAATCATCGGCTGCCGGCGCATCGTGGCGTGCTTTCGTCGGCTGAGGCCAGGGGAGCGAGGCAGGTTTTCGTCGACAGGTTGGATGAGGGTGTGGACGAGGACGCTTCGTACTGAACAGCAAGCAGGATGACACGTGACTGCTTCGAGGCACCTGGTGTGTGAGGCGGGGCTACTTCAGGAGCAGCCTGTGCTGCTGTAAGAGAGAGCGCCGGAGTGAAGAGCGGCTTGACCTGCAAAAACACCTATTGGTACCAAGTTCTGACGATCTGGCAGGCAGTCCTGAGCATCGTGCACACCGTTCCGAGGAGCGGGGCAGGCAGTTCTGGAAGCCGTAGTGCCCATGCTCTAGGAACTGTGACCACGTCTGCAGGATCTGAGTAGATTGACGTGACGTACATCAGCAAGTGCCTGTCTCCCACGCGCGGACGCTTCGGCTGAGGATTGATGTCCAGTCGAGCGACACGCCCTTGAAGCGGACTACATGAACTCAACGCTCATGTACGTTAAGTTCATCTGGTCGGCCCTGAGGGCCGATGCTCATCGACGCTGAGGCAATGCCCGAACCATGGAGGGCCTCTTGGGAGCAGTACGCAGACTGGTCGATGCCGACACCGGCGAGGCCATCCCATACGCGCCCTATGCCTTCTCGGGTGAGCACATCCAGGTCGACAAGGCCAGGGTCGAAGCGATCACCGAGAGCAAGGAATTCACCCCGAGCCAGAAGTACATGGTGCTGTGGTGGATCGGCGTCTCCCCGCAAGGCATGGCGCCGCTGAGGGCGACCGGAGCGGACATCGCCAAGAAGGTCGGGATGACCGCCGACGCCGTCGGAAAGATCAACAGGAAGCTGCTCAAACGGCGCATCCTGATCGAGCGCGGGCGCATCGGCAACTACAGGCTGTATCGCATCAGCCCGTACATTGCCTTTCACGGAACCGGCATCGAACAGCGGGAAGCGATCAAGACCTGCAACCCGCCGGACATCCCCGGCTTCGACAACACGACCCCTTGGCGGTGGGAGGCCCAGTGAACAACGACGACAAGCGAAAGCTCCTCGACGTCCTCCACCGCACCGCTGGCATGACCGCCAACCAGCGCCTGGTCGTCATGCTCTACGCCATGCACCCCACCGACCGCGCCGGCGCCGTCATCGAGACCGGAGCCAAGCTCGCTGAGCTCGTCGGCATGTCCCCAACCGTCTTCTCCCGCACCCGCCGTCAGGTCGTAGAAGCCGGATGGCTCGAGGAATCCGAGCGGCTCGCGCACATCAGCTACTACCGCCTCAGCGCAAAATGCACCGGCGAGGACGTGGTCGTGCCCCTGCGCCGCGCAACCTGAGAGGATCCCAGAACCTGAACTCATGTACGTGAGGTCAATGAGTACCGATCCCGGGATCGGTACTCATTGACCTCACGTACATGTCGGCGTCTGCGATCCGCAGAGGCGATGGACGCTCCTGCGTGTCGAGGCCGGGCAGCCTACAGCGATCATGAACGTCCTCGGACGCGACGGCGAAGGCCGAAGGGCCGCCGGGCAAACGGCGGCCCTTCGATGCTCCTGCATCACCTCTGGCGACTGCGGTTTCCTCCGTCACCCGGTGCGTGTCGCGGTCATGATGATGCGTTGTGTGGTCGGCAGCAGCGCAGGCGTCTCCGTGGCCTCGTCGAACAGAACAGCTGCGGCCTCATCGCCGAGTTCCTCGGACAGAGCGTCGCGTCGCCGCAGGATCTCCTCGTAGATGGCGGCCTGCCGGTCCCGCCAGCCCTCCACGTGCAGCCGGTTCACCTCGGTGAGGCTGGCTGCTTCCAGGAACCAGCCGTAGTCCAGGTACTCCGGCTGCCAGGTACTGAAGACAAGCCTGCCACCAGGACGCAGGAGGCGGGCGATCTCACGGAAGGCAGCCACCTTGTCCGTGATCATCCACAGTACGTCGATGCTGACGGCGGCGTCGAAGACCTCATCGGCCTCACCGGTGTCGGTGCAGCTCGCCGCTTTGAAGCGGGCCCGTCCCTCGAGGCCGAACTCGGCCACCCGGGAGCGAGCCTCGGCGACGCCCTCGGGGGCGACGTCAAGGCCGACCAGTTCGGCTCCCGCCTCCCGGGCCAGCCACATGCCGGGGCCACCCCGTCCGCAGCCCAAGTCCACGAGCCGGCCACCGGGCGCCAGCTCCAGTCGGTCGGCGATGTACCGGAGTTCGGACCGGGTCAGGAAACCGAAGGGGTCGATGTCCTGCGGGTAGTCGGGACCGTAAACGTGCTCGTAGATGCCCCTCAGCGTGGGGCTCTTGGACTGGTTCTCCAGGACGGGCCGGTAGCGGGCCTCTGCGGCGAGGGTGTCGGTGGCCTGGGTCATGTCGGGACTCCTGTTCCGGTGAGCAGGGAGAATGGCGGCTCGTGGACGAGGTAGAAGTGATCGCCGGGCACGGTCAGGTGTCGGAACGGACCATCCGTCACCTCGCACCAAAGCTCGGACTGGGCGGTGCTCACCTGTGGGTCCGCGTCCCCCACGATCGCGGTGACGGGGCAGGTCAACCGCGGTTCCGGACGGTACTCATAGGCGTCGAACATGCGGAAGTCACCCAGGACGTACGGCAGGACGAGCGCCCGGAAAGCCGGGTCGGCCAGGAGTTCGGCGTCCGTGCCGCCGAGGGCCAGCAGCTCCGCGGTGACTGCCTCCGGGTCGTCGTACACGTCGGCTGAGGCGCTGGACCGCACGTTGCTCAGGCGCGGGCCGCGGGAGCCAGAGACGTACAGGTGCTGCGGGCCGGCTCCCTGGGTCTGGAGCAGGCGCGCGGTCTCGAAGGCGACCACCGCCCCCATGCTGTGGCCGAAGAACACCACCGGCAGATCGTCGCTCGTCAGCGGCTCGACGGCCGCGGCTATCTCCTCGGCCATCGCCGTCAGGTCCGTCGGCGGCGGCTCACCGATGCGCGCAGCGCGTCCCGGGTAGCAGACGGTGTAGACCTCCACCGAGGGCAGGGCGGGGCCCCAGTCACGGAAGAATGAGGCGGAGCCGCCAGCGTGCGGGAAGCAAACCAGGCGCTGCCGGGCGTAAGGGCGGGGGCGCGGGCACTGCAACCAGCTCATTGAGACACCTCCTGGCCGACGAGGTCTGCGGTCGGCACGAGGTCCGTCACCAGCTCGATCTGCCCGGCCAGGGTGCGGGCCGCCATCAGGTCGCGGGGGGAGGCCTGGACGCCGAGATCCTGTGCGATGCGGCGGGCCAGCCTCGTGATCAGGAGCGAGTCACCGCCCTGGTCGAAGAAGTCGGCGTCCGGAGGGAGGTCCGTGTGACCCAGGTACTCCTGCCAGAGGGAAGCCACAAGGAGGTGGGGGGCCAGTGGGGCGGACGGCTGGGCCGGGGCCGCCGCGGTCGTCCCGGCGGTGGCCGACGCCTCCGGGGCGATCAGAGCCGGACCGTGGAACGGGTAGGACGGCAGCCGTGTGATCCGGCCGGACGCGCACAGAGGTGTCACGTCGACCGCCGCGCCGGCCGCCCACAGGTCACCGAGGGCTCCCAGCATCTCCTCGACCGGGAGCCGTCCGCGTCCCGGTGACAGGGGTATGGCCGTCAGTCCGGCCGCCTCGGCGGCAGGCGACAGGGCTCGGCCCGGACCGACCTCGAGAGCGATCGCCTGCGGGAAGCGTTCGGCCAGCTCGTCCAGGCCGGGGCCGAACAGCACCCGGGAACGCATCTGCGCGACCAGCGACGCGGGATCGATTCGGCTTCCGGCCGCGATGAGTTGTCCCGTGACGTTGGAGACGTACGGGATCCGGGCGGGGCCAGTGTGTAGATCCCCGGCCGCTCGGCTGACCTCGTCCAGCGCGGGGGCCAGCAGAGAGGTGTGGAAGGCGTGGCTGGTGTGCAGGCGGCGCGTCGGGACGCGTTCGGCGAGCCAGGTGCGGAACGCCTCGACCCGGGCGGTCGGGCCGGCGACGACGCAGCTGTCGGGTGTGTTGACCGCAGCGATCTCCAGCTTGCCCCCGATGTGCGGTGCGGCCTGCGCCAGCAGGGCCTCGGCCTGCCGTTCGCTCACCGCCACCGCGAGCATGGCGCCCGGCGGGCAGCTCTGCATAGCACGCCCGCGGGCCTCGACGAAGGCGGCTGCGGAGGGCAGGTCCAGGGAACCGGCCAGGCATGCGGCGGTGATCTCGCCGAGGCTGTGCCCCGCCAGGGCCACGGGTTCGACGCCCAGTTCCCGCAGGGCCTGCGCCGCCGCGTACTCGACCGAGAACAGCATGGGCTGGGCGAGTTCGGTCCGTGTCGTCCCGGCCGCTGGGTGATCCGGGTCGTGGAGCGCCGGCCTGAGCCGTCGCTCCAGGTCCGGGCCGAATGCCTGCAGGCATTCCTCCAGTACGTCGGCGAAGCCCGGAAGCACCTGGGCGAACGGACGGGCCATGCCCGGGTACTGGCTGCCCTGGCCCGGGAGCAGGAAGACGACCGGAACCGGCCCCGAAGCCCGTCGGCCGGACGGCGCCGCCTTGTCGGTCACGCGGTCGGCCGCCTCCGTCAGCCGCCGGGCCACCTCCGTCGGCTCGCGGCCGGTGACCGCGAGCCGGTGCGGGAGCGTTGCCCGCCCGGCCGCGAGAGTATGGGCGGTGTCGACGACCGACGCGCACTCCTCGCCCCGGGTGAGCGCCGCGGCCAGACGGCGGGCCGAGTCCCGAAGGGCGCGGGGGTTCGCGGCGGAGAGCACCAGGAGACGGTCGGCCGGAGGTGTCGGCTCCTGGGGTGCCGGACGCGTCGGGGGCTGTTCGAGGACCACGTGGGCGTTCGTGCCGCCGATGCCGAAGGAGCTGACCCCGGCGCGGCGCGGCTCGGGGCCGTCCCAGTCGCGGGCGGCCGTCGGCACGGTCAGCGGTGACCCGTCGTCCAGCAGGGGGTTACGGCTGTGGAAGCCGGCCACCGGTGGCACCTTGCCCTCTTTGAGGACGAGCAGCGCCTTCACCAGGGAGACCAGTCCGGAAGCGGCGTCCAGGTGCCCAATGTTGGCCTTGACCGCGCCCACCGTGATCTGCCCCGGGCCGGCGCCGATCCCGCGGTAGGCGGCGGTCGCGGCCGACCACTCGATGGGGTCGCCGATCCGGGTCCCGGTGGCGTGCGCCTCCAGGTAGCCCACCGAGTCGCCCGGCACGTCCGCGGCGGACATCGCCGCCCGGATCACCGCTTCCTGGCCCTCGGCGGACGGGGCGTGGTACCCCGCCTTGGCAGCACCGTCGTTGTTCACCGCGGAGCCGAGGATTACGCCGTGCAGGGGTGCGCCGTCCTTGAGCGCGTCCTCGTAGCGGCGCAGTACGACGGCGGCGACGCCCGAGCCGCCCAGCGTGCCGTCGGCTTCCGCGTCGAACGGCCGGCAGGCGCCGTGGGCCGAGAGGATGCCGCCGGGCACGTGGAGGTAGCCGGCCTGTGGGTGGCCGACCGCGGCGGCGACCACGACGGCCTGGTCGCACTCGCCCTGGAGCAGCGACTGCACCGCCAGATGCACGGCCACCAGGGACGACGAACAGGCTGTCAGCACGCTGAGCGCGGGGCCGGTCAGGCCGAGCCGGTAGGCGATACGGGTGGCCATGTAGTCGGGCTCGTTGGCGCGCAGCGCCTGCTCGACACCGGCGTGGTCCAGTGTGCCGGAGGTGAGCATGGCGCGCAGGTAGCCGCTGCTGCTCGCGGAGGCGTACACGCCTGTGGTGGGGCCGGGGGCGTTCGGCACGCAGCCGGCGTCCTCCAGCGCGGCCCAGGCGGCCTCCAGCATCAGCCTGTGCTGTGGGTCCATCAGTTCGGCTTCTCGCGGGCTGATGCCGAACAGTTCGTGCTCGAAACGGTAGGGATCGGCGAGCGCCCCGTGGACGGGCACGTAGCCGGGCGTGGCGGAGAGGTGGTGCGGCACGCCGGCCGCCTCCAGCTCCTCGGTGCCGAACCGGGTGGTCAGCACCTCGCCGCCCAGGACGGAAGCCCACAGGGACGAGATGTCGGGCGCCCCGGGGAAACGTCCTGACATCCCGGTGACGGCGATGTCCAGCGAGCGGTCGCGTGTCATGGTCCGATGTGTTGCGGTCACCTGGCCTCCTCCAGACGGGACGCGCGCTTCCTGCGGGCCTCGAGGGCCAGGCTGCGCCGGTCCAGGCCACGCGGCTGCGGGATGACGGAGCCGTCGGTGCCGCCGCTGTCACGGATCAGGCCGGCCTGGGCGGTGACCGTGGTGTGCCGGAACAGGTCGACGGGGGAGGGCCGTACGCCGGTATGCGCCTCCAGGGCGTCCTGGAGCTTGAACATCAGCAGCGAATGCCCGCCGAGGTCGAAGAAGTTGACTGCCGGGGGCACCTCCGTTGTCCCCAGCACCTCGGCCCAGGCGGCGGCGACACGCGCCGTCAGGTCCGCGGGGGCAGGGGTGGCCGGGGCAGTGGGCGCCTGCGCGGCGTTGGTGGCGGTCGCCGTCGCGGCGGTGGTGCCGGTCGTGGAGGCGGCGTCGGTCGCTGGGGCGGTGGCGGACGGCGGCTGCGCGGCCTTAGCGGCGAGCGCTGCCCGATCGGCCTTGCCGTTGACGGTGCGCGGGAAGGAGTCGAGGATCCGGAACCGCGAGGGGAGCAGGGCGGGCGGCAGCGTCCCCGCCAGCGCCGCGCGGAGGCGCTCCGGCTCGGTACCGGGCGGCGCGAGCACGAAGGCGACGAGCGAGGTGCGGGTGTCGTCCGGGACGACGACGGCGTCGCGTACCTCGGGGACGCGGCCCAGCGCCGTCTCCACCGCGCCGAGTTCAACCCGGTGTCCGCGGATCTTGACCTGGTGGTCCCGCCGGCCCAGGAACTCCAGCGTTCCCTCGGCGCTCCAGCGGGCGAGGTCGCCCGTGCGGTACATGCGCGCCCCGTTGCCGGCGAACGGGTCGGGGACGAAGGCGCGTTCCGTGGCGTCGGGCCTGCCGAAGTAGCCGCGGGCGACTCCCGCGCCGCCGATGACGAGTTCGCCGGTCACTCCCGGGGGCAGCAGGCGCTGGTGGTCGTCCAGGACGTAGAGCGCGGCTCCCGGCACAGGTCCCCCGATGTCCGGGCGCGCGGTGCGGCTGACGTGCCGGTAGCTGGCCCAGACCGTCGTCTCGGTCGGCCCGTACTCGTTGACGAGCGAGACCTCGTCGCCGAGCACGCCGAAATGCCGTCCCCGCAGGCTCTCCGGGAGGGGCTCACCCGCCACCGTCACGGTGGTCAGCGAGCGCAACCGGTGGGCGCCCACGCGCTCGGCGGCGTCCAGCAGCACACTGTGCAGCGAGGGGACGCACAGCAGGTGGGTCACGTCGTGTTCCTCCACGAGGGCCACCAGCCGTTCCGGGTCGCGTACCTCGTCGGGCCGCGCGATCACCAGCCGGCCGCCCGCTGTGAGCGTGCCCCACAGCCCCGCCGCGGAGGAGTCGAAGGCGAGCGGCGACACCAGCAGGAACACTGGCCTGCCCGGGTAGACGGTGCGCCTGGCCAGGGTCGAGGCAGCCAGCTGACCGTGTTCGACAACCACGCCCTTCGGCTCGCCCGTGGTGCCGGAGGTGTAGATCAGGTAGGCCGCGTCGTGCGCCGCGGGGGCGACGGGCGGGGGTGCCGGCGTGGCGGGCTCGGACAGTAGGGGCAGGGGTCCCGCCGTGCAGGCCTCGGCGGGCACCGGCTGGGGTCGTGCAGGGTGTGCCGTGCTCGCCTCGGCGTCCTCCGCGTCGACGGTCCGCAGGCCGAGGGTCGCGGCGCGCGGCTGGAGCCTGCCGGTGGTGACCACGGCGGCCACCGAGGCGTCGGAGAACACCGCCGCCACCCGCTCGTCGGGATGCGAGGGATCCACAGGCACGTAGGCGGCGCCCGTGCGCAGGACACCCAGCACGGCCGCGACCATCGCGACAGAGGGCTCCGCGAATACGCCGACCCGGTCGCCCGGGACGACTCCGAGGTCCTGGAGCCGCCCGCTCACGGCCCCCGCCCACGCGTCGAGCCCCGCGTAGTCGATCCGGTCCGTGCCGGACACGACCGCCATGTCTCCCGGGATCTCGGCGGCGAGCCGCCGCACCGACACGTGCACCGGCTCCGGCTCCGATTCGGTGAGAGGGGCGCCGCGGCCCAGGGCGAGCAGTGCTTCCCGCTCGGCGCCGACGACGAGGGGAATGTCGTCCAGCAGACGGTCCTCGGCGGCGCTCAGCGCGCTCAGCGCCGTGCGCACCTCTGTGAGGAAGCGCCGGATGTCCGCCTCGGAGTACCGGGAGCTGTCGTACTCGGCCGTGAGCTCGGCGGCGTCCTCGTGCTCCCTGAAACCGGTCGTCAGCTCGTGTCCGGTGCCTGGAGGGAGGGGCGCCGGGGTCGAGCCGGCGGCCGTGTGACGGAACAGCACGCGCCGGGCAGGCAGATCCCGTCGCCCGGAGAGCCGCGCCGCACTCTCCTCGCAGGAGCGCCGGATCTCGGTGAGCAGGGTCGAGCGGGTGGCTCCGGCCGGAATGCGCGCCAGGACCGGCACCGCCTCGGCGGAGTCCTCGGTGAAGGTGTCGATCACGGCCGGGGCGGTGCCGGCGCGGCGGGCCAGGGCCAGGGCGAGCGCCGCGAGTCCCACCGTGTTCGGCGTGGTGGCGTGCCGGCGGGCGGTGTCGCGCACGGCGTCGGTCAGGCTCGCCTCGATCGGCAGCGTCGTCGAGCGCACCGTGCCCGCGTCCTGCGGAGCCGAGTTACCTGCGTCGGGGAGACCGAGCGGATGGCGGGCGCAGGCGGCTCGCACCTGGGCGGCCCACCGGTCGTGCGTCTCCTCCTGAGAGACGGTGGCCGGTGACCCGCTCGGGCCGCTCGGGGAGATGCTCGCGTCGGCCGGGGACATGCGCCCTTCGGACGCGAGGGAAGGCCATGCCATGGGAACTCCTTGGGTGCGATCGGTGGGGCAGCGGAGGGAAGGCCCCTGGCGTGGGGCAGCGGCCGGTCGGGCGGCAGGGCTGACGTGGTCCGCCCTGAGGAACGCTAGCCATCAGGCACAGTCGCTGGCAACAAAGTTTCCAAAATTTGACAAGCTGGTCCTGGCGATCCGTACAAGAGTTGCCAGGAGCTTCGAGCGATTGCTGGCAACATCATTGCCATGGCGATCGCCGACGGCTAGCGTTGTCGCCAGGTGACTACCGTGTCGCTGAGCCTTGCCACCTGCTCGGGCACACGAGCCCGCTGCGTGTCCGGGCTGCACGGAACCTTGCAGCCTGTCCGGGCACATCCGTCAGACACAGGAGGACGTACACCCACTCGTCCGGCAAGGGGTGGAGTGTGTCCTTTTGGGTGCGGCCATTCATATACAACTGGTGGAATGAGCATGGTGGAACAGCCTGCTTTCGGGCGCCGCCTGAGAAAGCTGCGTAAGGAGCGGGGCCTGTCACAGGTCTCCGTCGCCGGTGACGGCATGTCGACCGGCTATCTGTCCCGGCTGGAGTCGGGAGCGCGCCAACCGACGGCACGAGCCGTCGCCTACCTCGCTGAACGCCTGCGAGTGGACCCGTCCGAGTTCGACGAACCGACCGACGGACCCGTGGTCCAGGCGCTGACGCTGGCCATCTCGGCCGACAACGACGAGGACCTTCAGGAGGTGGCCGCCGCACTCGAAAGGTCGCCCTCGGCCGATCCGGCGCTGCGCTGGCAGGCGCTGTGGCTTCTCTCCGGCGCCGCCGCCCGGCGCGGCGCGCGAGCGGAGGAGGTCATGATCCTGGAGCAACTGGAGGCCACCGCTGAGGAGTTGATGCTCCCCGAGCTCCGATGCCGGGCACGCACCCGGCTCGCTCGTAGCCTGCGCTCGCTCGGTGAGATACCCAGGGCCCTGGAGGCCGCGCAGGAGGCCTATCAACTAGCCCGCGATCACCGGTTGTCGGTCCGGGACACGGGCCTGGCGCTGCTGGCGCTGGTGTCGGTGGAAGCGGAGGCCAGCCAGCTTGCGTCCGCCAGGGCACACGCCGACGAACTCGTGGCTCTCGCGGAGGGGCGTGCCGACATGCTGCGCGCCGAAGCCCTGTGGGCGGCCGCGACGGTGATTTTCCGGCAGGGCGACCCAGAGGCAGCCCGCCTGCTGCTCGAACAGGCCATGAAGGAGTTCGACAGCCATGCCGACCTGGTGCTGTGGATCAGACTGCGCCTGGCCGCGGCCTCGCTCCACCTCCAGCTCTCACCCCCATGGCTGACGGAGTGCCGCCGGCGCCTGGACGAGGCCGAGCCCGCTCTCGGCCTGGTCGGCACTCCGGTGATGCGCCAGGAGATGCTGACGTTGCGGGTGCACCTCGCCTTCGCGGAGGGCCGGTACGCGGAAGCCCGGGCAGCACACGACGAACTCGTGGTCGACGAGCTGGGGCTCACCTACCGCGATCGCATCCGGCTCGACATCCTGCACAACCGTCTGCTGATCCTGGAGAACCAGGATCAGCTCGGCATCCGGCAGCTGCGGCAACTCGGCGAGCAGGTACAGCGGACGTCGAACATCGATCTGGCCGCCGAGATCTGGCGGGTCCTGGCGGAGACCCTCGCGGCGGCGCGCGGAGATGACGCCGAGACCCGCCCTGAGGTCGAGTGGCAGGCGCCGCAGTTGAAGGACGGCCGTGCCGCCCGGTAAACCCACCGGGCGGCACGGCCGTTCCGGCTCCCGTCCCCCGTCTCAGTGCGTGCTTCTGAACTGGTTGCTGGTGGGAGTGGCGAGCTGCGCGAAGTCGGCCGACCCGTATAGATCTCAGGAATAACTGATCACAAATCACCTGGAGATGTCGCCGCGCAGAGCTGGTTCGTGCGTGCCCGGGTCCGCATTCGCGAAGAGCATGAGGCCAACTCGCTGGAGCGAACACTGAGAGTCTTCCGGCCGGGCGAGGTGATCGAGATGGTGCAGCGGGGTCGGGCGGGCCATGAGATCGATACGGACTCTTGGTGGACGACGAACCACTACATCCCTGCTGCTCACATCGTCCCGGCCAGCAAGGTGGAGGTCCTGGAAGTGCTCGAGGGACGGCCTGCCGGAGGCCAGCGGGTAAGTGTGCGGGCGCCTTGAGTGACGCGCCGACACCGCTGTTGAGCAGCACTTCATCCTGCGGGTGGACAGTATGGTGCAAATATGGATCAAGGAGGCGAGGCCGGTCGGTTCGGACGGGCGCCGGTGAGGTGCCTCCAAGGCTCTTGGGAGGACTGATGGCGTGTGTCCTGGTCGCAGACGATGACGCCGACATCAGGGAACTTGTGGCTTTCAAGCTTACGCAGAGCGGCCATGAGGTGACGGCTGTGGAGGACGGCCTGCAGGCGCTTCAGGCTGTGCGGGAGCTGAAGGTCGACATCGCTTTGCTGGACATCCGCATGCCGGGGATCTCCGGCCTGGATTTGTGCCGTCAGCTGCGTGCCGCGCCTGAAACTGCGTCGCTGCCGATCATCTTGATCACCGCCCGCTCCCAGGAGGGCGACATCGAGGACGGGTTCGCGGCCGGCGCGGACGACTACGTCATCAAGCCCTTCAGCCCGCGGGAGCTCTCCAGCCGAGTCGAGGCGGTGCTGGCCAGGTCCAGCGGGAACCCCCGCTGATTTGAGCGTTTGTGGTCCTTCAGAGTTGATGCGGTCGCGCCAACGGGTGCGACCGCATCAGCCGTGTTGACGCTCTGCGTGTCCCGGCCTGGCTGTATGCGTTGAGCAGGCGGCACGACGCCTCGCGTGTCGGCGGACTGGAGTCCGCTCTGGCCGGGCCATAGCCCTCACCGGAAGAACCGGCCGGTGACGACGGCCCCGGGACTGTCATGGCTTGCTGCCCCGGGGCCGCCGTCGTTCGTCAGGCAACGGCCACCGGTGACCGTTTGTTGACTGGAGTTGGGTTCAGGATGCGTTTGGCCAGCCATCACTGTGACCGTTCGCCGAACGGTCCCGCCGGCGCCTCCATGCCCTTATTTTGCACAGAGGCGAGCAGAACACTGCATCCGAGCGGCGGTCGACGCCGGCCACCCACGGGCCCCGCACTCCGGGCACTCCACCTCGCCCATGCCGTCCCGAACGGCCGCCAGGCGCTGACGCAACCGCCGTTCCCGACGCCACTGCCTGGACCGACACACCGACGAACAGAATTCCGCCCCGGGCCGTGCGCCCGGCCTCAGCCGTTCCCCGCAGCCCCGGCAGATCCTTTCCCCGGCCCGACCGGCGTCCTCGGACACCAGGCCAGCGTAGGGCTCAAAGCTACTCAGAACCGGGGATAGAAACACGCACTCAGTGCCTGGCGGCCGCGGAGTGGACCGCGAGGCGGGTGCCGGCCACCGCGAGGAAGGCGGCGCAGCCCAGGACGGTCCAGGTCCAGCCGCCCGCGTTGTACAGCCGGACGCCGGCCAGTGAGCCGGCGGCTCCGCCGCTGAAGGCGAAGAGCATGTAGAGAGTGTTGAGCCGGGCACGCACCGTCTCGTCGAGCCGGAAGATCCTCGCCTGGTTGGCGATCTGGGCACAACTCGTGCCGTAAACAAGAAGGTTGGTGCCCAGTATGAGCGCGACAAGGGAGGTCGTGCCCAGGGTCGCGAAGAGGGCGAGGGCGAGGCCCAGACAGGCCACGGCCAGGACGTTGACGCGAGTCGCGCCGAAGGCATCGCTGAGCTTGCCGGCCGAATAGGACAGGATCGCCGCGGGCAGGCTCAGCAGGCCGAACAGACCGGCCCAGCCGGCCCCCTTGTCGAACGGCGGGTGCGCGAGGTGGAAGGGGAGGGTGGCCCAGAAGGCCGCGAAGACCGCGTAGGTCGTGGCGCCCAGGATGGCCGACAGCCGTAGCTCGCGGTGGGTCCGCAGCAGCCGGGGCATCGACGCGATGAGCTCGCGATAGCCGATCGTGGCCCGGCCGTCCGCCGCGGGCATGTGCCGTGGCAGCACGAGGATCAGCGCCGCGGTCAGCGCCGCGGCCAGGGCGTAGGCGCCGCGCCAGCTGCCGCTGAGGTCCGCGACAGCGCCGGACAGAGTCCGGGACAAGGTCGAGCCGAGGGTCAGGCCGATGCCGACGGAGGCGACCACGCGGCCCCGCCCGGCCGGGCCCGCCATGGAGGCGGCGGCGGGCAGGATGATCTGGGGCAGCACGGTGGTCGTGGAGGCCGCCGCGGTGGCGATGGTCAGCACCACGAGGTTGGGGGCCAGGGCCCCGGCCAGCAGCGCGCCGGCGGTCAGCGCCAGGAGCACCGTGGTGAGGCGGCGCAGGTTGCGGCCGTCGGCCAACGGCACCAGCAGGGAGATGCCCAGGGCGTAACCGACCTGCCCCGCCGTGGCGATGAGACCGGCGGTCGGCTCGGAGACGCTCATCCCGCGCGCCACGGCTTCCAGCAGGGGCTGCGGAAAGTAGATGTTGGAGACGGTGATGCTCCCGGCGACCGCCAGGACCACCACGACGCCGCGCCGGACGCCGAGGCCGGGGGCGGCGGGTATGGCCACGCTGGTCAAAGTCTCTTCTCCTTCGCCCGTCGTCCCCCGGCCGCCGGCCGGGGGTTCCGCAGCCGGTGGCTGGGGTTCCGCACCTCCCACGCGGTCCACGCGATCCATGCGGTCAAACAATGTTGCCACCCATGGCATCTTTGAGGCAAGGTGTTTGCCAAGCCAGAACACCCTCCGCAGAAGGGACTGTCCGTGCAGATGGAACCAGACGAGGCCCCGGCGCGTCCGTCGCGCCGGCCGGCCGCGGGCATCCATGAGGTGGTGGCCGGCATCGCACGGCTGCGCCCCACGGCGGTCGCCCTCGTCCAGGGCGACCGCACCAGGACCTACCAGCAGCTGGACGCGGCGGCCGATGCGTGGGCAGCCCGGCTGGCCGAGGCCGGGGTCGCGCGGGGGCACCTGGTGCCGATCCTGATGCCGCGAGGCATCGAACTCGTCACCTCGATCCTGGCCGTGCTGAAGCTCGGCGCGGCGTACGCGCTCTGCGACCCCGCCTGGCCGGACCGGCGGCTGGAGGAGGTGGCCGGCCAGCTCGGGGCGCGCGTGCTGGTGACGGACCCGGACGCGGCCGGGCGGACCTCTCTCGCCGCCTGGCTCCCCCCACAGGGGGACGAGAGGGCCCCGGACGGTTTCCGGGCCGCGACCGTCACCGGCACCGACCCGGCCTGCGTGTTCTTCACCTCCGGTACCACCGGCCGGCCAAAGGGCGTGCTGTCGCCGCACCGCGCCACCACGCGGCTCTTCTGCCCGGAGGGCTTTCTCCCGTTCGGCCCCGACACGGTGATGCCGCTGGCCGCCGCGCTGCCCTGGGATGCCTTCTCCCTGGAGCTGTGGGCGGCACTGCTCAACGGCGGCACCTCTGTGATCGTCGACGAGCCGTACCTGTCGGCCCACTCCCTGCGAGACGGCATCTCCCGGCACGGGGTGCAGACGGTGTGGCTCACCAGCAGTCTCTTCAACATGATCGTCGACGAGGACCCGGGGGCCTTCGGCGGTCTGCGGACCGTGATCACCGGCGGGGAGCGGCTGTCCGCCTCCCATGTGCGCACCTTTCTGCGCCGGCACCCGGGCGTACGACTGGTCAACGGGTACGGCCCCGTGGAGAGCACCGTCTTCGTCGCCACCCATGACCTCGCACCGGCCGACTGCGAACTGCCCGACGGCGTTCCGGTCGGCCGGCCGGTCCCTGGGACCGGCATTCACGTCCTCCAGGGGGAACGGCCCTGCGCCGTGGGCGAGACCGGCGAAATCTGCGTCACCGGCGAGGGCCTGGCCCTGGGGTACCTGGAACAGGGCGAGCCGAGCGGGACCGCCTTCCCCTCCCTGACCCTCGGCGGAAGGACCGAACGGGTCTACCGCACCGGTGACCTGGGGTACTGGGACGAGCGGGGTGTGCTGCACTACCGCGGCCGGGCCGACCGTCAGCTGAAGGTCAGGGGGCACCGCGTGGAGCCCGCCGAGATCGAGCGGCAGATAGAGGATCTGCTGCCCTCCGTCCGGGCCTGCCGGGTGGTGGCACGCCGTGACGCCACGGGTGCGGCTCAGGGCCTGCTGGCGTTCTGCGTGCCGGCCACCCCGGGGGATCCCCTGGCGGGGGCGTCGGCCGTGCTGCGCTCCGCCCTCGTGCCCTACCAGCGGCCGGAGCTGGTGATCAGCGTCGACGCGTTTCCGCTCACGCCGACGGGCAAGCTCGACGAGCGCCGCCTGCTGGCCGGTGCTCCCCGCCCCGGTGACGCCCAGCCTGCGGCCCGGTCCCGGTGCCGGCCGGGAGAAGACGACGGGGACGAGACGGTCCGGCTGGTCCGTGAGGCGTTCGCCGCGGTCCTGGACACCGACGACGTACCGCCGGACGTGCCGTTCGCCGAACTCGGCGGGACCTCTCTCGCCGCCGGACGAGTATGTGCCCGGCTTGCGGCCCGGCTGGGATTCCCGCTTCCGCTGTCGCGCTTCTTCCGGGACCCGACCGTGGCCGGAGTGGCCGCATGGCTTGCCGGGGAACGCCGGGGGACGGACGCCGCTCCCGCCCAGCCCTGCACATCGCTGTCCGGCACGTCGCTCTCCGCTTCGGCGATCCACGGCAAGCCCCCGCAGGCCGCGAGCGTGGACGGCTTCCCGGAGGTGCCCCTGACGCCCATGCAGACGGTTCATCTCACCCGGAACCTGCTCGATCCCACCGACCGAACCGCGTACTGCATGGTGTTCTGGACGCTCACCGGACCGCTGGACCGTGCCGCGCTGGCCGCGGCGGTCGCGCGGGTGCACCGCCGTCATGAGCCGCTGCGCAGCGCCTATGTCATCGGCCCCCGGCCCACTGCCCTGGTTACGGACATCGAGGCGCCGGAGCTGGAGACGCTGCCCGCGCGGCCCTCGGCCGAGGAGGCGGTCGAGACGCTGCGGACCGAGCTGTCCGACCTGCTGGAGATCACCGAGGGGGAGATCTGGCGTGCCGCCGTCGTGCCCGTCGACGCGGACCCCGCGGATGCCGCAGACACGGTGGTCTTCGGATGCGTGGTGCACCACATCGCGTTCGACGGCTGGTCGGAGTCGGTCCTCGCACGGGAACTGGCAGCCGCCTACAACGCGGTGGCGCAGAGCGGCGAGCACACCGCCCCGCCTCCCCCTTCCCTCGCCGAGGCCTGGCACCGCCGAACCGAGCGACGCAAGCGGGCCGATCTGGCGGCCCAACGCACCTTCGTGGCAGAGGAGTTGGCGCACACCCCGGAGCTGCACTGGCCCGCCCCCGGGGAAGCCGGCGGGCCCCGTACGCCGCGGATCGCCGAAGTCCTGCTCAGCCCCGCCGAGTCGGCCGCGATCGACGCCCGGGCCGCCGACGCCGGCGTCACCCGTTTCGTGGTGCTGCTCGCCGCCTACGCGCAGACGCTCGCTGGCATCACCGGGCAGCGGGACTTCGCGGTGGGCGTCCCAGTGGCCCAACGCGCGGACGACGGTCTCGACCGGGCCATCGGCTGCCACGTGGAGACCGTGTGCGTGAGACTGAACGGCTCCGTTTTCACCGACGACGACTCCCTTCCGGCTGTCCGCCGGTCCGTCGAGCGGGCCTTCTCCGCCCAGGACCTGTCGCTGCCCGAGGTTCTGGAGATCGTCCGGCCGCACAGGAGCGCCCGGCCGCCCCTCTTCCAGACGCTCTTCGTCCTCCAGGACAACGCCCCGGCCGACCTCCGGCTCGACGGCCTGCACACCCGTTTCGTGCGCCCGCCCTACCTGGACCTGCCCCTGGAGGCGCACATGGAGGTCTGGCCCCTTCCCGACGGCGGAGCCCGCCTCGTGCTCTCGTTCCGGCCGGACGCGCTCGGCGACCGGACCGCGCACGAACTGCTCAAGCGCTTCGCCGACCGTCTGCGCACCGCGAACCGAGGAGACCACGATGACCTTGGCAGTCCCCACTCCTGAAGTGCTGATCGACCCCGAACTGCACGCCACCGGAGACCCGCACGCCCTCTGGCGCTGGATGCGGGACCATCGGCCGGTGTACTGGCACAACCCCGGCGCCCTGCCCGGCTTCTGGTCACTCACCCGCTACGAGGACGTACGGGCCGTCTGCCGGGACCCCGGGACATTCAGTTCCGAACAGGGCATCGTGCTGCGGCCCGAGAGCCACGGAAAGGACCCCGGCGGCGGCCGGACGCTCGCACTGACGGACCCGCCTCGCCACCGGCAGCTGCGCGCCGTGGTCGCCGACTGGTTCACCACCCGGTCGGTGCGCTCCCTGGAAGGCTCGATGCGCGGGGTGGTCCGTTCGGTGATCGCGAGAGCCGTCGAGGAGGGCGGCTGCGACTTCGTCACCGATGTCGCGGCCCGGCTGCCCCTCTACGTGATCTGCCACCTCATGGGGGTCCCCGAGGAGGACCGCGAGAAGCTGTTCCAGCTGGCGAGCGTGGCGTTCGGGACCGCCGACCCCGTCGCGCAGAGCGCGGCCCACCAGGAGATCATGCAGCACTTCGTCGAGCTCATGTACCAACGGATGGAGGAGCCCGCCGACGACCTGGTGAGCGCTCTGGTGAACAGCCCGGTCGACGGTGAGCTCCTGCCCGAGGACGACATCCTCCTCAACTGCGACAACCTGCTGGTCGGCGGCACCGAGAACGTCCGGCTCGCGACCTCGGGCGGCATGCTCGCGCTGCTGGAGCGTCCCGAGGAGTGGCAGCGCCTGGCGGCCGACCCGGGACTCCTGCCGACGGCGGTCGAGGAGATCCTTCGCTGGACGTCCAGCGCTAACGTCGTCATGCGGGTGGCCACCGCGCCCACGGTGATTGAGGGGCAGCGGATCGAGGCGGGAGACCGGCTCATGCTGTGGATCCCCTCGGCCAACCGCGACGAGCGGGTCTTCACGGACCCCGACCGCTTCGACTGCGCCCGCCGGCCCAACCGGCACCTCGCGCTCGGCGCGGGCGAGCACTTCTGCCTCGGCTCGCTGCTGGCCCGGACGGAGATGCGGGTGCTGTTCCGCGAACTGCTCGACATGGCCGTGCGGGTGGAGCAGACGGGGCCCGCGGTACCCGTGCGCTCGATCGTGGTCAACGGGCTGGAGAGCCTGCCGGTGCGGATCGTGCCGCGCTGAGTGCCGGGGGCGGACCGTCAGCTCTCTCACGTCCCGCTCGCAGTGCCCGGCGCACCGCCCAGCGGGCGCCGGGCCACTCGTCTTGCCCGAGCGCCGCCATGGCGGACCGGGAGGACCGGCGGCCGTCATGAGCTGACACTCCCCGCCGGCCACCGGTGCCGGCCGCGTGGTCAGCCGGCGGCGGACTTCGACCGGCCGGTGTTCTCCAGGGTCTCGGCCAGCACCCGCCAGATCTCGGCGGCCAGATCCAGGTACGACGTGCGACGGGCCTCTTCGCCCAACTCTTTGAGCTGGGCGAGCCCCTGGGCCTGGTGCCCCTCCACGATCATGAGGAGGCTGTCGAGGGTCTGCAGCCGGATCCGGTCCCGGTAGGTCAGGACGAGTGTGTCGAGGTCCAGCCGGTCGTGGGCCGCCCTGGCGTCCTCGTACCGGCCTTCCTCGAACGCGAGGTGCGCCTGGAGGACCAGCAACTCCTGCTGCTGAACGGGCGTACCGACGAGGGCCAGCGCTGTCTCCGCCTCCGTCAGGCACTTGCGGGCCGGCTCGGTGAGGGCGGGCCTGGACTGCAGATACAGGGAGGCCGCCGCGAGACGCAGCCGCGCCCACAGGACGGGATCGACGCGGCTGTCCAGCGCCTGCATCGCCTGCGTCAGGTACGCGTGGGCAGACTCGTCGTCCCCATAGCGCGAGCTGACCGTGGCCGCGGACCACAGGGCCTCGACACGCAGCGTGTCGGTCCTTCCCGCCACGAGTTCGACCAGTTCCTGTGCGTGCGCCCGGGCGTCCGGCAGCCGGCCGGCCTCCGCCTCGACCGAGACGAGCGCCAGCAGCGCGGTCCCGGTGTCGGACGTGGACAGCCCGGCCTCCTGTGCCTCGTGGTATGCCTGCACGGCGAGTTCGAGCGCCCGGGCGACCTGGCCCGTCGACCGCAGGCACCGGGCGAGCTGGGTCCTGGACCTGCACTGCAGTGCCGGCAGCTCGAGTTCGTCCGCCACCTCGGCCAGCTCCTCGAGGCACGCCTGTTCCTCGGTGCGCTCGCCGCGCCGCTGCCAGTACCGGGCGATCAGCCACAGGGCCTGCCAGCGCAGCAGCGGATCCTCGTCCTGGGCCGTGGCGAGCACGGCGATAAGGTCCTCGACGGCCTCGTCGGTGTCCGAGGAGGTCGCGATGCCCAGTCCCTGCGCGAGCGAGCTGCCGCCGGGAAGGGCGTCGAAGGCCGAGCGATCCACTTCCAATCGCTTGGCAAGGTAGGTGATCACCCGGTCCGTGGGCTGCCGCGCACCCGACTCCAGGCGTGACAAGTATCCCGTCGAGATTTCATCGCCGGCCAGTGCGGCCTGCGACAGTCCGCGCTGCAGCCGCAACGCCTTGAGGCGTGCTCCGAAGGACGACTCTTCTGTCATATGGGTCCCGCAATCAACTCGCGCGTATGTGATCGACCCCCCGAATGCACTGTCCGCATCCTAGCCGTGTCCGGCACAAGCTGACAAATCAGTTGCCGGAGTGATGGCAGACGGTGTGGCAAGTTTCGCTCCGTCGTTGCCTAGCCATGCAAAGAAGATTGGCAATGTTTGGCAAGAAGGCCTTGCCAAGTAACCGCGGGGCGCCCTAGGTTGATCCACGTCCAGCCGCACCAAGCGCCTGTACAGCGAGTTCTCTCCCTCTCTGCCATCCCTTGCCAGGGACCTTCTGTCTGGAGTCGTTCATGCGCACACGCGTCTTCGCCACCTCTGCGGCGCTCCTGCTCTCCCTTGCCGCGGCACTCCTGGTCGGCGACGAGTCCGCCATCGACTGGCCGACGGGCGGCGAGCGAACGGTCCAGGCCCAGACCCAGCCCCTGGGCCTGGACGGCGGCATCGACTGGCCGTGACGCCGACCCAGGGCTTGTCAAGGTTGACAAACGGCCTTGCCAGGCCGGTTCGAGACCGCTGCAGACAGGGTCGTGATCGCTTCAGGCCCACCCCATGAGGGCTTGGCCCACCCATCAGGGCCTGGCCCCATCTCATCGACGAAGAACGGAGCTCTTACCAGTGTCCGTGCAGACGATCTACGCCCCCACGCAAGCGCCCGAACTGACCGAGGAACAGATCACGCAGTTCGAGCGGTCCGGCTTCCTCGTGCTGCCGGGGTTCCTCCCTGACGACCTGGTGGCCCGGGTCAAGCCGGAAGTCGACCGCTGGGTCGACCACGGCCTGCGCGCCCGGGCCATCGCGGCCGTGGTGGACCCCGAGAACAACGGCACCCCAGCGGTCATGGAACTCGACATGCCCGCCCACGGCGAACTCCTCACCCACGAGCCGCTGCTGCGGGTGATCGGACAACTGCTGGGACCGCGGTTCGTGTTCCACCACATGCACAGCGACCGCCACGCCCCCGACCTCCCCGGGAAGGCCTGGCACCACGACTACGAGCAGCGCGTCCAGTCGCACCGCACACACACCATGGTGCACGCGCTGCACTACCTCGACGGCATAGATCCCCAGATGGCCGGCCTCGCCGTACTCCCCGGCTCGCACCGCGAGGTCGCCGAGAAGACCGCCCGCGTCCACCTGGGCACGGAGGTGCTGCCCGGCGAGCTGTTCATCGAGGACCTGCGCCCCGGATCGACCGTGCTGCTGCACTCCGCCCTGTTCCACGCCCGCCGGGCGAAGCCGGAGTACCCCGGCCGCCCGCGCTACTTCGTCGACGCCTCCTACTGCCAGGCCGGGAGGCTGTGGCCGCCGGTGAAGCCGTACTGGCGGGAGATGCTGAGCCGGGCGCGCGAGCTCGGACTCGCGGGTCCCGGCTGGCCGGAGCTGTTCGCCGAGCGCCACTTCAGCGACTACGCGAAGCCCGAGTAGGGGGGGCGGCCACATGCTGTACGCGGGAGTCTCATGGCACGCGGGCGGCTATCAGCTCGCGGTGGTCGGCCAGGACGGCCGGCGCGTCCCCGTGCCCGACGCATACCCCTCACACCGCGCGGATGAACTGATAGCCGAACTGGGAAAGCTGGGCGACGCGCTCACCGTCGTGGTGGAGAGCACCAACGGCACCCTGGACGGCCGCATGATGGCGGCGGGACTGCGCGTCCACCGCGCCGACCCCTGGATGCTGCCCGACCGGCCGCTGCTCGGCTCCGTCCCGGCGGAGGAACTGGCCCGCGCGAGTCTGGGCCGGGTGGCCGGCCTGGTGCCACTGGAGGCCCACCGGGGCACCCAGACCGGCCGTGAGGGCGAACTGGCCGCCTGGATCGAGTCGTCGGCGGCAGCCGATCGTGAACTCACCTCCGTCGGCCGCTTCTTCAGCCACGGCAGTCGCGACCGACGCCAGGTCGCGCTCACCTTCGACGACGGGCCACTGCCGCCGTACACCGGACGGATCCTCGACACCCTGGAGAGCTACGGGATCCCGGCGACGTTCTTCTGCGTCGGCATCAACGCCGGCGGCTTCGCCGAGGACCTGACACGGATGCGCGAGCAGGGGCACGCCATCGGCAACCACACCTGGTCGCATCCGTTCCTCCCCGAGCTGTCGCGGCCCCAGCTGGCCGAGCAGATCAACCGCACCGCCGAGGCGATCGCCGAGGCGAGCGGGGGCGGGGCACCCAGGCTGTTCCGGCCGCCGTACGGGTCGCGGACGCCTCAGGTGCTTGGCTGGCTCTCGGAATTCGACGCCACCACGGTGCTATGGGACGTGGCGCCGGACGACTGGGCGCTGCGGCGGGCCGAGGACATCGCGCGCGACGTGCTGGCCGACGTCAGGCCCGGCTCCGTCATCCTGCTGCACGACGGTGGCGGCGACCGCACGCCCACCGTGGAATCACTCCCGCTGATCATCGAAAGACTGCTCGAGCGCGGGTACGAGTTCGTCCGCGTCGACGACATGCTCGCGCACCGCGGGTCCGGCCTTGCGGGTGCCGCATGAGGAACTGGGCGGGCACCATCACCTTCGGCACGACGCGCGTGTCGCGGCCCGAGTCGGTGGACGAACTGCGCCGAATTGTCGCGGGCAGCGAACGCGTCCGGGCGCTCGGCTCCGGGCACTCCTTCAGCGGGATCATGGAGACAGCGGGCAGCTTCGTGCGGCTCGACGGGTTGCCGCCGGCCGTCGACATCGACACTGAGGCCGGTACGGCCACGGTGACCGCGGGCATGCGGTACGCCGACGTGGCCGCCGAACTGCACAGGGCGGGCTACGCGCTGGCGAACCTGGCGTCACTCCCGGACATCACCGTCGCCGGGGCGTGCGCCACCGGCACCCACGGGTCCGGCGACACCCAGCGCTCTCTGGCGGCCGCGGTGACCGGGCTGGAGATGGTCGGCCCGCAGGGCGATCTGGTAGAGCTGCGACGCGACGTCGACCAGGACACCTTCGCCGGATCCGTGGTCGCCCTCGGTGCCCTGGGCGTCGTCACCCGGATCACCGTGGAGATCGAGCCGTCCTTCGAGGTGGCCCAGTCGGTGCGCGTGGCGGTGCCGCTCGCAGAGGTCCAGGGCCGCTTCGACGACGTGTTCGGCGCCGCCTACAGCATCAGCGTGTTCACCCGGTGGGCCGACGACGCGACCGTGTGGCTCAAGCGGCGCACTGACCGGCCCATGGCGGACCTGGATCTCGGCACGCCGGCCCGGGGCCCGCTAAACCCGGTGCCGGGGGCCGACCCGGCGCCCTGCACGACCCAGCTGGGTGTGCCCGGCCCGTGGCACGAGCGGCTACCGCACATCCGTGCCGGCACCGCCCCGCGGCTCGGCGACGAACTGCAGTCGGAGTACTTCCTTCCGCGCTCCGCCGCCCCGGCCGCGTTCGCCGCGCTCCGCGAACTCGGCGCTCTCCTGGGCCCCGTCCTGCACGTCGGTGAGGTGCGGACCGTGCGCGGCGACGACCTATGGCTGAGCCCGGCCTACGAACGGGACTCGGTGACGTTCCACTTCACCTGGATCAAGGACATCGTCCGCGTGCCGCCGGTGATCGCCGCCGTGGAGAAGGCACTGGTTCCGCTGGGGGCGCGTACGCACTGGGCGAAGCTGACGGCGATGACCGGGTCCGAGATCCGGTCCGGCTACCGCCGCGCGCCCGACTTCCAGGACCTGACGCGGAAGTTCGACCCAGACGGCAAGTTCGGCAACGACTTCCTCGACGAACTGTTCCCCACCATCGAAACCTTTTTCCCCCAGCCGACCCGGGAGACGTACGCGTGGAAAAGCGACCTCTGAGCAGGACCGACCGGAAGATCTCCGTCGTCGGTCTCGGCACCTGGCAGTTCGGCGACGGATGGAACGAGGTGTCCGAGCGTGACGCCCACGCCATCCTCGATGCGGCCGTCTCCTCCGGTGTCGACTTCATCGACACCGCCGACGTCTACGGCGACGGCCGCAGCGAGCGGCTGATCGGGCGGTTCCTGGGGGAGTTCCGTACCTCGCCTGGCGAGCGGCCCACCGTGGCAACCAAGTTCGGGCGTCGCGGCCCGCAGGAGGTCGGGGAGTTCACCCTCGGCAACTTCCGTGAGTGGGCCGACCGTTCGCGGGCCAACCTGGGTGTCGACACGCTCGACCTGGTGCAGCTGCACACCCCGCCGGACGCCGTGTTCGCGTCCGACGCGGTGTACGACGCGCTCGACACGCTGGTCGACGAGGGCCGAATCGCGGCGTACGGCGTCAGCGTGGAGACCTGCGACCAGGCCATGACCGCACTTGCCCGGCCCAACGTCGCCTCGGTGCAGATCATCCTGAACGTGTTCCGGCGCAAGCCGCTGGAGCGTGTCCTGCCCGCTGCCCGTGCCGCCGGCGTGGGCATCATCGCCCGGGTCCCGCTGGCATCCGGCCTGCTGTCCGGGAAGTTCCGGCGGGACACGGTCTTCGCCGCGACCGACCACCGCGCCTACAACCGGTACGGCGAGCAGTTCGACGTGGGCGAGACCTTCTCGGGCGTCGACTACGAGACCGGCCTCGAAGCCGCAGCCGAGTTCGCCGGCCTGGCACCCAACGGGGTCACGCCCGCGCAGCTCGCGCTGCGTTGGGTCACCCAGCAGAACGGCGTCACCACGGTGATCCCGGGCGCCACCTCAGTCGCCCAGGCACGGGCCAACGCGGCGGTCGGCTCCCTGGCGCCGCTGCCCGAGCAGATTCTGGACCGGCTGCGCGAGCTGTACGACCGCCGGATCCGGGCCCAGGTGCACCACCACTGGTAATCACAGGCCGCGGCCGGGCCACACCCTGACCGCGGGCCGACCCTCCCACCCAGGAGCCACAGGATGAACATCGCCGGAGAGACCGTTCTCCTCACTGGTGCGACCGGAGGCATCGGCCGGGTGCTCGCCGAGCGTCTGACCGAGGCGGGCGCCGACCTGATCGTGACCGGCCGTGACGCCGACGCGCTGCGCGAGCTCGCCACCGCGGTCGGCGCCCGGTGGGTGTCCGCTGACCTCGCCGACCCGCGCGAGGTGACCAACCTCGCCGAACGCTGCGCAGGTACCAGCGTTCTGGTGGCGAACGCGGCGCTGCCCGCCAGCGGTGACCTGCTCGAGTACACGCCCGAGCAGGTCGGCCGGGCACTGGCGGTGAACCTTGGCTCGGTGGCCCTCCTGGCCCGGCTCCTCGCCCCGGCGATGGTCGACGCGGGCCGGGGGCACCTCGCCTTCGTCGGATCGATGTCGGGGAAGGCCGCCACCCCGTACTCCTCGCTGTACACCGCGTCGAAGTTCGGTCTGCGCGGCTTCGCCCACGCCCTGCGGCTGGACCTGCGCGAGGCGGGCGTCGGGGTCTCGCTGATCCAACCGGGCTTCGTCGGTGAGGCCGGCATGTTCGCCAAGACCGGGGCGCCCCTGCCGCGCGGCGCCCGCACCGTCACCCCGGACCAGGTCGCGGCGGCGGTGATTCGGGCCGTCGAACGCGACCGGGGCGAGATCAACATCGCGCCGCTCAAACTCCGGCTGCTCTGCGCCCTCGCGGTGCAGTTCCCCGCCGCCGCGGCCTGGATCCAGCGGCAGGGCGCCCCGGACGACACCGCCCGGCGGATCGTCGACGCCCAACGGGCCCACCGGTGAGCGCCGGTGCCCGACGGGCGAACACCACCCCTCCAAGGAGCAGGCACATGAAGGACAGCATTCTCGTCATCGGCACGGGGTTCCAGCACTTCAGGGAGTACGCGCTGCGCGGGCTGGCGCAGCGGTACCGCGTCGTCCTCGTGGCGCGGTCCCCGCTGGAGTGGGAGCTGCCGTACGTGGCCGAGTACCGCGAGGCAGACCTCGAGGACGAGGCGGCGGTCCTCGCCGCCGCCGAGGACCTGGCGGCGCGCAACCGCATCGTGGGCGTCGTCACCTGGGACGAGTGGCTCGTGGCGCAGGCCGCCGAGATCGCCGCGCAGCTGGGCGTGCGGTCCATGCCGACCGGGGCGGCGCGGTCGTGCCGCGACAAGGCGATGCAGCGTGCGCGGTTCCAGGAGGAGGGCGTCCCGTCGGCGCGGTTCCACCTCGCGGCCTCCGTGACCGAAGCGGTCGCCGCCGCCGAAGAGATCGGCTATCCCGTGGTGGTCAAACCCCGTGGCCAGGCCGCGAGCATCGCGGTCACGATCGTCCACGGCGAGGCCGAGCTGCGCGAGACCTTCGAGGCCGTCCGCGGCGCGGAGAGCCCGTCCATCGGCGACGGACTCGTCCTCGTCGAGGAGTTCCTGTCCGGCCCGGAGGTCGCGGTGGACAGCTGGGTGCTCGACGGCCGGATCGAGCCCTTCTCGATCTCGGCGAAGCGCACCGACTACCCGCCGTTCTTCGAAGAGGTGGCGCACGTCGTCGGCAAGGTCCTCGACAGCGCGACCGAGGCCGCGGTCCGCGACGTGGTGATCGCCGCGAACCGGGCCCTCGGCGTCGACCGCACCATCACCCACACCGAACTCATGCTCACCCCCGACGGGCCCAAGGTGGTCGAGGTCAACGGCAGGCTCGGCGGCGACCTCATCCCGCGCCTGGCCGAGATCGCGATTCCCGGGCTGTCCATCGGCGGCGTCCTCGGCGCGGTCGCCACCGGGCGTGAACCGGACCCGATCCCGGAGCCGGACCGCCTGGTCGGCATCCGCTTCCTCTACCCGGGCGCCGACCTGACGTTCGACGACATCGAGCTGCCAGCCGCGCTCGCCGACGAGCCCTGGGTGCACGAGGTGCGGCGGGTCAGCGAGCCGGGGACCGAACTCCGGCTTCCGCCCCGGCAGTTCCTCGGCCGGGCCGGCTACGTCATCGCCACCGGTGCCGACATCGCCGAGATCGACGCACGGCTGCTGGCGCTGGCCGACAGCACCACCGTCCTCGGCGAACCCCTGAGCGTCTGAGCCCCACCACACCCCCTGTGCTCAACGAACGGAGAGAAACATGAAGAAGGCCCTGATCTTCGGCGAGTACAAGATCGCCCGCTTCCTGCCCGTCCTTCGCGACCGCGGCTACACGGACTTCGTCGTCTACTCAGCCATCGAGTTCGACTCGGCCCTCGAGTTCGACGACGAGGGCGTGGAGGTCAAGCTGCTGAGCCTGGACTGGACAGCAGACGACGTGGTCCGCGTGCTGGAGGCCGAGCGGCCCGACGTCGCCATCGCCAACCCGTACGCCCACGGCCAGGAGCAGCTCCCCATCGTCTACGGACAGGCCGCCGCCCGCTGGGACGGACGGTTCGTCGCCCACTCCGCCGCGTTCGCCGAGGTGGCCTGCGACAAGGTCAAGCTGCACGAGACCGGCGTGGAGCGCGGCTGGCCCGTGCCGGCGGGCGCGGTCTGCACGGACGCCGGCGCGGTCGCCGACGCCGCCCGGGAGCTGGGCTTCCCGCTCGTGATCAAGGAGGCCCAGGCGCAGGCGGGCGACGGCCGGTTCTACGCGGCGTCGGCCGAGGAACTCGAGGCGGTGCTCGCGGCGGGCCTGGCGTTCCCCGCGATCGTGCAGACCTTCAAGGAGGGCGTCGAGACCGGCATAGAGCTGATCAGCGCCGGCGGTGAGCTCATGCGCTGGCCGGTGGTGTCCATGGGCCCCCTGGACGCGGGCCTCGACCCGTCCCTGCGGGCACGCGTCGCTCCGTACACCCTCCCGCAGGGCGCCGCCGCGCGGCTGGAGGCGTTCCTCACCGACATCCAGGAGAACTTCGCCCCCTACGGACCGTGGCAGATCGACTTCGCCGTGGTCGGGGACGACATCGTCATCCTGGAGATCAACCCGCGTCTGGGCGGCCTGTCCGACCTGGGACTCACCGGCACCGGCACCGACCCGCACGCGGTGTTCACCGGGGCCGCGCTCGGCGAGCCGCTGCCCGAGGTCCGGACGCGCGCGGTGGCGATCGAACTGCCGTCGACCGAAAT
Organism: [Streptosporangium] indianense; assembly: GCF_021474405.1. Lineage (GTDB taxonomy): Bacteria > Actinomycetota > Actinomycetes > Streptomycetales > Streptomycetaceae > Streptomyces > Streptomyces indiaensis. The sequence continues at coordinate 24,447 of NZ_JAKEIO010000038.1, read as the reverse complement.
CCCCAGCCTGGAGGTGCCCGCACACCCCGAGGGCGCCGATGTCATGCGGGTGACCGCGCGCAAGCCGACCAACCGGTGCTTCATCAACACCGACCGCATGCAGCTGGTGACCACCATCGGCGACCTGGAGGCGGGCCGACGCTGGGTCAAGGAGCTCGACGCCGTGGGCCTGTTGCGCTGCTCACCGGAGTCGGCTTACCGGCAGCTGGAGCAGGGCTTCGAGTTCTTCAGCGCGAAGGCGGGGTCGTGATGAGGGTGTTGATCGCCGGTCTGGGCGAGAACAAGGAGTTCGGCCTGAAGTCGCTGCGGGACGCCGGGCACTTCGTCGGTGTCATCGACCTGCCGCACCGGGTCCCGGTCAACCAGTGCGACTGGTGGCGCGCGGGTGACCGGTTCTCGGTCGACTCGATGCTCGAGGCGGCGAGCTCGGCCGACTTCGAGTGGGACGCGATCCTGTGCTGGGAAGAGTTGTCCACCGACATCGCACGGGAGGTCGCCCGCAAACTCGGCGTCGCGGCGCCGCGGATGCCGGCGGGCGTCTTCCGCGACAAGGGCCTCATGCACGGCCGCCTGCGTGAACAGGGCGTGCCCTCGCCCCAGCTCGGTGTGGCCCGCGCTGTCGAGGAGGGCGAGCGGCTGGCCGAGGGCCGCTTCCCGGTCGTGGTCAAGCCGACGGACTACGGCGGCAGCGGCGGCGTCAAGGTGGTCGACGACCCGCGGGACTTCACCGACGCCTTCCGAGCCGCTGCCGCCCTGTCGGCGAGCGGGCGGGTGGCGGTGGACCGCTACGTCGTCGGCACGGAGTACAGCGTCGAGGCCGTGACCTGGGCGCCCGGGGACACCCAGATCATCGCGATCACCGAGAAGCACCTGACCAGGCCGCCGTACTGCGTCGAGGTCGGCCATGTGTCGCCGGCGACGGTGCCCGACGCGGACCATGAGCTGCTGTCGGCCGCGACGGTCCGCGCGCTGGAGGCCCTCGGCATGGAAGCGGGCGTGTGCCATGCCGAGTTCCGCATGAGCGACACGGGCCCGATCCTCATGGAGGTCGCCGGACGCCCCGCCGGCGACCAGATCCCCCGGTTGGTGGAGCTGGCCACCGGATGGAACCTGAACACCGCGGAACTTGCGGCGGTGGTGGGGGAGCGCACAGCTCCGGGGACGCCGGCCGCGGAGTGCTCGGCCATCCGGTTCTTCGTCGGCGACGGCGAGACACCGTTCCGCCACCGGGTGACGCTGGACAGTGCGAGCAGGCCGCCACTGCTGGGAACCCTGCGCGAACTTCGCTACTTCGCTGCTGAGGGCACGGTGCCGCGGGTGCCGCGCGGCCCGGAGGACCGGCTGGGCTACGCGCTGTTCGCGGGCACCCGGGCCGAGGTCCTCGCGGCCCTGGCCAAGCTCGACCACGGCGCGGAGGTCTACCGCGGTGACTAGCACCCACGTCGAGCCGCACGGGACGCGCGGACCCGAAGGCCGGACGCAGCCGTCGAGCGTGCCCCCCGAACCGGGCCGGAGTCTGTGGCACAACCGCGACTTCCTCAAGTTGTGGTCGGGGGAGACGGTCGCCGCGTTCGGCGCCCAGGTCACCCAGTTGGCGCTCCCGCTGCTGGTGCTGGGCCTTGGCGCGAGCGCGACGCAGGTCGGTGTCGTCTCGGCGATGCAGTACATGCCCGCGCTGTGCGTGACGCCGTTCGCCGGCCTGCTGATCGACATGTTCGACCGCCGGCTCATCCTGCTGGTGGCGAACCTCGTGCGCGCCGCGGCGCTCGCCATGGTGCCGGCGCTCCACCTCGTCGACGCCCTGTCCGTCCCGGCGCTGTGCGTGATCGCGTTCTTGGTGGGTTCGGGCACCGCGGTGTTCGATGTCGCCTACCTGGCCTATCTCCCCGCGCTGGTGCCGCAGCGGCACCTCGTGGACGCCAACAGCAAGCTCCAGGGCTCCTACTCCGTGGCCCAGATCGGCGGCCCCGGCATTGGCGGCCTGCTGATCAGGGCGCTCGGCGCGTGGTTCGCGATCCTGGCGAACGTGGTGGCCTATCTGGCGACGTTCGTGACCTTGTTCCTGATCCATCACCGGGAGCCGCCGCGCACCCCGGCGGACGAGACCGCCCGACCCCGTCTGGCCGACATCCTCACCAGCTTCGGACTGCTGTGGCGCCATCGGATCCTGCGGGTGCTGACCTTCCAGGCGGGCTGGTTCAACCTGTGCGAGCAGGCGATCCTGACGCTGTTCCTGGTCTACTCGGTCAAGGAACTGGGGATGGACGCGGGCGGGGTCGGCTTCGTCCTCGCCCTCGGCAGCGTCGCCTCGCTCGCCGGGGCGGTGGTGGCCAAGCGAGCGGGAAACCGCTTCGGATTCCCGAGGGTCCTGATCCTGGCCATGGGCTTGGCGTCGGTGGCGCCGGCGCTGCTGCTGCCGACTGGTGGGAGCACACTCTGGAACTTTGTGGCGGCGACGCTGACCTTCGCGGTCTACGGGTTCGGTCTGACCATCTACAACGTCCACGTCGTCGCGTTCCGGCAGTCGGTGATCCCGTCGGAGGTCCTGGGCCGGGCGACGGCGGCGTACCGGATGCTCACCTACGGGCCGTTCCCGCTGGGCGCGTTCCTCGGGGGCCTGTTGGGCGAGCGGTTCGGCCTGTGGAACTCGATCCTCGTCTTCGCGATCGCCTCGGTCGCGGGCTGGTCGCTGTTCGCTTCGGCCTGCTGGAGGCTGCCCGCTCCGGCGGCCGAGAAGACACCGACGGCATAGTTTGGGAAGGTACGGAAAATGACCTGGCTGGTCACAGGCGGTGCGGGATACATAGGGGCGCACGTGGTTGCGGCGCTGCGGGAAGCCGGTATGGGCGCGGTCGTGCTCGACGACCTGTCGTCGGGCTTCGCGGACCGGCTTCCGGCGGATGTGCCCTGCGTGGTCGGGTCGGTGCTCGACGGCCGCCTCGTGGAGGGCGCGCTGCGCGACCACCGGGTCGACGGAGTCATCCACCTCGCCGCGAAGAAGCAGGTCGCCGAGTCGGTCGGTGATCCGCTGTTCTACTACCGGGAGAACGTGGAGGGCCTGCGCGTACTCCTCGACGCCGCGAGCAGAGCGGACGTCAAGCGGTTCGTCTTCTCGTCCAGCGCCGCGGTGTACGGCAGCCCGCCCACCGAGTACATCACCGAGGAGACGCCCTGCCACCCGGTGAACCCGTACGGCGAGACCAAGCTGGCGGGGGAGTGGCTGGTGCGGGCGGTGGCGCACGCGACCGGCGCGGGCTACGTCAGCCTGCGCTACTTCAACGTGGCCGGGGCGGACACCCCCGAGCTCGCCGACCGGCAGGCGACCAACCTCATCCCGATGGTGTTCAAACAGCTCGAACTCGGCAGGCGGCCGCTCGTGTTCGGGGCGGACTACCCGACTTCGGACGGGACCTGCGTACGGGACTTCATCCATGTATCCGACCTCGCCGCCGCGCACGTGGCGGCGGCGAGGCGGCTGATCGCAGACGCCAGCGCGCGGCTGACCCTCAACGTTGGGCGCGGCCGCGGGGTGTCGGTGCGGGAGACCATCACGCTGATCGGTGAGGTGACCGGGCGCCCGGTCGAGCCCACGGTCCTGGAGCGTCGTGCCGGCGACCCGGCGAGGGTGGTGGCCTCGGTCGACTCCGTCCTGCGCGAACTGGGCTGGAACGCGCGGTTCGGGGTGCGGGAGATGATCTCGTCGGCCTGGACGGGTTGGCAGCGCCAGTACGGCGAAGGGCCAGCGACCGCCGGATCCGAGGTGCGCGTGAGCCACGCGATCAGATAGGAAAAGTCGGCGATGAGCCACGGTGAACTTGGGGATCCTCGTCCGTCGACGCAGGCGGGACCAGCCTGACCGAGCGGGTGCCGCCTGACCCCCCGTCGGCGGGGAGGGCCAGGTCGACGCGCACCGCTGCACGTTCGCCAGCGAACCCCCCCCACGTCGGCGAGGAGGACGACGACAGTCCCTTCAAGACCGGCCGCGTCACAGGAGCACCCCCGCGTCGGCGGGGAAGGTCCGCTAGCGCTGCCACCCGTCTGGCGCGCTGCCGGTCCCCCCCCCGCGTCGGCAGGGAAGACCGAGACGGGTCGACTAGTGCGGTGCCTCAAATCCCCGGGCAACGACTGGGGACCCGCTTTGGCCCGCCGTTTGGCCCGTCAGGCCCGCGTGCGCTACTGGATACCGGAGCCGTTCGACCTCGACCGACTGGTGAGCGGGCCCGGCTCCGGGACCAGACTGTGGTGCCAGCTGCGGGGCATCCGGCTGGTCACCCCCACGTACTGGCCAGACACGTTTTTCACGCCCCGGCGTGATGCTCGGGTCTGAACTCCCGGGCACTGCGGTGGCTTGAGAAGTGCGGCGGTGATCGTTCGCCCCAGGACGGTGCCGACCGCCAGAGACGCAGGCCGCACCAGCGCTGCGCCGGCCGACCACCGGGGTCGGGCGATCAACGGGGCCAGACGCTTGCTACCCCACTGTCAAAGGCCGTCGGCCGACTGCCGGTCAGCCGCTATGACCTGGATGTAGTGCTCTTCGCAGTAATTCTGACCGCGAACGCGGAACTTCCGGCGCCCCCGCCGCGAGCAGAAATCATCATTGCCGTACTGCCACTTGCAGTGACCATGTGCCCACCAGCGGGCGCCCAGAAATCCACCGATAGCACAGAAACTGGCGAAAAACCCTTTAGTCACCTCAACCCACATGATCTGACTATCGCCAAGCCGACGGCATCGTTACCCGCCGCGCGGGCGCGGCCGAGCATGCGGGTCTGTCTTGGGTCGGATGTGCCGGAGAAGAGGCTGGCCACGGGAGGAGGGAGGGGCGGCCGGGGACCGGTTCGCCGTCGAGGCCGCTGGAGTCGGGCCTGGCGCCGTACTCCCGCCGTCGCGGATGCGGGTGCGCGAGGAGACCGCACTGCCGGTCGTGGTCGAGGGGGAGCAGCTGCTGCCGCCATGTGGCTGGTGCCGTCGAGCTGGGCAGCCCTGCAGCTCCGTGGGCCCGACCCGTCCGGCGTAACTGGGAGACTCGGTCGGTGAACAGCCGCCGCCCGTTGGGCACCGGACCCCGCCCCGCCGAGGAGCAGTCGCCAATTGGCGACTGCCGCGAGCGTGGCCGGACAGCTGCGGAGCAGGTCGCTGTCAAGCCGCTCGCCCTGGCCGTCGAGGACGAGGGGGTGCAGGCGCGGCCGCCGGGCCGCCGCCCATCGGGCAAGGGCGCCCACTTCTAGTTTTGGGCCCTCATTTGAGGTCGGATTTCTGAAACTTCTCCAGGTCAGGTGGGGTAACAGTCGCCCGGACTGTTACCGCGATCCTGGGGAAGTGCCTGACGCTGGGGGGCCGTTCGCTCCGGCCGAGCCGGGGCGTCCGCGCGGTCGACGCGTACCGAGGTGGCGCCCTCGTTCGGCTGGACGTCGAGCACCAGGCGGGGGTTGGTGAGGAAGTCGGGTGGTTCGCCGGACAGTCCGAGCAGGGAGAGGCTGATGTGCTGGTAGACGGGTTTGTCGGGTGGTCGTTGATGTGCTGGACGACCGCGGACACCGACAGGTGGGCTGGCGCGTGGCCGGCGGTCGCCTGGCTGCCGACCGCCTTGACGAGCAGGTCGGGGAAGGCGCCGGCCTGCGCCTGCTGGTGGGGCTTGGCGGAGGACACGACCACCAGCCCCGAACGCCTCGGCCCCTGTCCCCATTGGGTGCCGAGGCGTTCGAGGGCGGCCGCGGCGAGTTCGTTGCCGCCCTGCCCGGCGTAGCAGGTGTCCAGGATGAGCAGGTGTCTGCGGATCGCCGATCCACTGCACCGCCACCATACGCGCCATGCCCCACGCCCCCGAACTCACCCAGGCCTGCCGTGGTCAGCACTGTAAGGGGGGTGATAGGCCACAGAGCAGCACAATCTGCAAACTCCAGCCGGGGTGCGGCCCGGCAGGAATGCGCCCTCCAACGGCGGCACCTTCTCCGGACGTAAAGAGTCGAGCAGCGGACACCCCCTCTCGTCGGCTCTCAGCCGCCCGAGCGGGAGACCGACCGGGGATCGGCCTCTTCCGCCTGCTGCAGGACGGCGCCAGCGAGAAACCGGCCGGGAGCGGTGTGCAGCTGACCGTCGATACCAGCACCAACACCTACGAGCAGGCGGCGCGGCACTGCGGGCCCCTACAGACAGGGCCCGCAGGCGTGGGGAGCGTCCGTGACGAGCTGCCGTACTGATGCGCGGTACCCGAAAAGGAGTTTGACTGCTTAGTGGTGCTGCCGGATGGATAGCGTGACGGCAGAGTGCGTTTGGCGCTGTGCTGTCGTCGGAGGGGCGGGCGAGGGGCATGTCGGAGGTGGGCAACACGGCTGCGGCCGGGAGAGACGATGTCGAGCTCGTGGCTGTGGATGCGGGCGGCCGGCGGGTCTACCTGTCGGCAAGGAAGAAAGCGTCGGATCCGCAGACCGGTGCCGAAGGTGAGGAAGAGGAGATCAGTTCCTGGCGGCCCGACCGTCCCCGGCTCGAGCAACTGCTGGACGGGCTCGCGGGGTTCGCACAGGAGATTGCTGCGAGGTTGCAGAGCACCGATGCCTCCAAGGTCAGTGTGCAGTTCGGCTGTGAGGTGCTGGTGGAGTCCGGTCAGTTCGTCGCCGTCATCGGCAAGGCCTCCTCGAAGTCGGCGATCACCGTAGGCCTGGAGTGGAACAAGCCGGCGCCATGAGGTTGCGATGAGTGCCCTGGAGGTCCTGCTACGCGAGGCGACTCTCGCCCTGGAAGCCCGCTTGCCCGGAGATCTGGGGGTGATCGAGGGGACCGGGTTCCTAGTCGCCCCTGGGGTCGTGGCCACGTGTGCGCACGTTCTGGCTGAGCACCGCGAGGCACTTCCGGGCACCGTGACGGCTCGAACAGCCTCCGGCCGCGAGCTCGCGCTGACGACGGTGCCGGAGTGGTACTTGCGCGAGCGTAAGGGCGGGCTGGATCTGGCGTTCCTGTCCGCCCCAGCGGACGCTGGCCCCTACGTCGAGCTCCGCGACGTGGTCGAGGCGGGCGAGAGGCTGTGGACGTACGGGCATCCGGCCGGCACTTACCGGGCCGGGCAGTCGGCGCTGTTCACCGCACAGGGCATCTCCCGGCTGCGCGCTGTCGACGCCAACGGCCGCCCACTGGGTGAGGAGTGGCAGCCGGGGCGGGTATTCGGAACTCCGGTAGGCGGCGGGTACAGCGGCAGCGCAGTACTCAGCCACCGCACCGGCGCTGTGTGTGGAATGCTGTTCTCCGCCGGTAAGGAGGGCAGCGCTCATATGGTTGCCGCTGCAGACATCCTCGCCGGCCTTGAGCAGGCCGGCTGTGCCCGGATCGACCCTGGCCGGAACACACAGTGGCTTCAGGAACTCGATGACGAGCAGATCCGCATCGGCGGGTGGCCCTATCCAGGGCCGCGGCTGCGCGCCTACCTGAAAGCGGCGATCCTCGTAGCCCGGAAGCACCCCTACCCTGGGGTAGCACCAGCCCCTGCCCTTCCGCCGCTGACTACTGTGCACCTTCGCCAACAAGTCCGGCCGACCCGAGTTCCCACGCAGAGCAGTACTACTTCTGAGCGCCAGACAGCAGATTCTGAGCGCCCGACTGCAGATCCAGGGGTTGTGGCAGAGCTGACGGCACAGGAGATTCTGCAGCGGAACGAAGGAGCGGTTGTGATCGCCGGCCCAGGAGGCGGCAAGTCCACCCTTCTACGCACTGGACTGATTGCGCTGGCCGAGCGATGGCGTGCGGACGACCCCTGTGGGTTGATCCCGGTGCTGATGCCGGCCGCAGACCTGGTCTCGCCCCGCCCGTGGCATGAGGCACTTGCGGAGAGCGTGAAGAGGAGCCTAAGCCCAGCGGGCACGGCTGAGGACTGGCCACCGCAGTTCTTCAAGGACGCTCCACTGCGCAACGTGCGTTGGCTGGTGATGGTCGACGGCCTGGACGAGATCACCGATGCCGAAACGCGGAATGGCGTGATTACCAAACTGGTGAATGCGTCCATTTGGCCCGACTCGCCCTACGTTGTGATCGCGACCACGCGACCCCTGCCCGCTGAAGAGCTGCCCGAACAGTCACTTGAGGGATGGCCGGTTCAATGCTACGACCTGATGCCCTTCACCGCCCGCGGCCTTGGCCAGTTTGCCGGGCATTGGTTCACCGCCCAGAATCTCCCTGACCCCTGGGACACCGCACAGCACTTCATAGGAGCTGTGAAGCGGCGGCGCCTTGATCACCTTGCCCGAATTCCGCTGATGGCCACCATGTTGTGCCAGCTGTATAGCGCTCTTCCCGCGCAGCCCCTGCCGGCTGCTCGAGGGCACATCTATCAGAAATTCGTGGAGCTGCTGGACAAACGTCGGCGCGACGCAGGCCTTCGCGCCCAGACCCGGGCCGCCCTGCAGGAGTACGGAGAAGAAGCTCTCGCAGCAGCCGAGCACACGCTCAAACACCTGCAGAGCCTGATCGCCGGCTGGGCTGCCGCTCAGCACCGCGGCAGCACCATATCAGCGCTCGATTTCCTGGCCGTTCAGCAGGACGCCGCACGCCCGCAAGCAGTTCCCCATGGCATCTGGAGTGCGTTCCTGGAAGAGAGTGTGCGCAGCAGCGGCCTCGTGGCTATGCACGCGGGCCAAGCAGTCTTCCTGCATCAGACCCTCGTGGAATATCTCGCTGCCTGGCATGACACCCATGACGTACAAAGTCGCGCTCGGACGTACAAGGAACTCAGCCTCCCCGCCGTGCCCACACACACAGGCGTCGTCTCGGACCTGTGGACGCGCATCCGGGAGCGGCGCAGAAACTGGAAGCCACCTTCGCATGACTCTGATTCATATTTGGGCTTCCTCCTCGACATCGGCCAAACCGAGGCCGACGACGCGCGCCCCTATTTGGAACGCTTCCTGACACGCTTAGCCACGCAAGGAGGGATGGTCGGCTGCAGGTTCATCGCCGGGCAGGCACGGCTTGGAACGTATCTGCCGCCGTCCATCACCCAAGCTGCAGCCGACACGCTCTCGCATTCGGAACTGGCCCGTTGGAACGAAGTCTCCTGTGCACAGATGCTGATCGACCTCGGTGACCGGCGTGGTGCCGATCTCTTGGCCTCACTTGCCGAAAACACACGGCGCGACTGCATGTCCCGCGTTTCCGTCGCCGAGAAGCTGGCCGAGGTCGGTGACCGGCGCGGGCCGGACGCCCTGGCCCGCATCATCCAGGACACGAATCAATTCGCCTGGCACCGTGTGACAGCGGCCAGGAAGCTGGCCGAACTCGGAGACCCGCGTGGCATCGGGCTTCTGGCTCTCTGCGCTGAGGATGCCAACGGCGACAGCAGTTTCCGTGTTCAATCGGCCAGGGCGTTGGGGGAGCTCGGTGACCTTCGTGGAGTCGATGTCTTGGCCCTGCTCGCCCAAGACGCGGATTGTGACGTCGAGCTCCGTGTTCAATCGGCCAGGGCGTTGGGGGAGCTCGGTGACCTTCGTGGAGTCGATGTCTTGGCCCTGCTCGCCCAAGACGCGGATTGTGACGTCGAGCTCCGTGTTCAATCGGCCAGGGCGTTGGGGGAGCTCGGTGACCTTCGTGGAGTCGATGTCTTGGCCCTGCTCGCCCAAGACGCGGATTGTGACGTCGAGCTCCGTGTTCAATCGGCCAGGGCGTTGGGGGAGCTCGGTGACCTTCGTGGAGTCGATGTCTTGGCCCTGCTCGCCCAAGACGCGGACCGTGACGACGGGCAGCAGGTGACGGCCGCCCGAGCGCTGGCCGAGGTCGGCGATCAGCGTGGCGCCGACCTCCTGGCCCGCTTCGCTCAGGACCCGCACCGTGACGACTTCAATCGCGTTGAGGCGGCTACAGCACTGGCCGAAGTCGAAGTCGGTGGCTGGCGTGGCGTCGAGCTCTTGAAGCTCCTGGCCGACGACCCGAAGCTCGACAGTGCAGCCCAGCAAGAGGCTTTCATAGCGTCATACCAGCGCTACTAACGACCTCGTGCACGGTTGGCCGTGGCTCGTCGCTCAGGTGGCTCGTTGAACTGTGCATGGTGGGGGCTGGGGCGCGTGACTTGATCGTGGCGAAGTACCGGGTCACTGGGCTGTCGCCGGATGTGATCGCTGAACTTGTCGCTGAGGTTGGGCCGTTGTGGCACGAGCAGCATCAGACTCGGCTCACGGCCCGGACGCGGCAGCGGGCTGTGGGAGCCGGGGCCAAGCACAAGTTCGTCTTCGTCGACCGGCTGCTGGCCACGCTGGTGAATCTGCGCCATGGCACTGCTCATGACGTGCTGGCCTGCTGGTTCGGTGTGAACCGTTCCACCATCACGCGTGCCATCGGCGAGGTGCGGCCCCTGCTCGCGCAGCGGGGCCACCGTCGCGCGCCGGGCACCGCCTACCAGGTCAACGACCCACCCGTGAACTTCCTCGTCGTACTCGACCTCACCGACAAGCCCGACGGCCTGGCCGCAGTGCCCGCGTGCGTGCACATCCGTACGGTCCCCGGCTCCGCCAGCGACCCCGGACCCCGCACGGTGATCATGCTGCGCACCCAGGGAAATAAACGCGACCCTCACGAGCTGTGAGACCCCCGTGGCAGCGCCCGGGTGGTACGCGATCAAGGAATGCAGGCATGGAGCGGCTTCTGAGGTGGTCGACGGCGACTGGCGGTAACAGCTGTTACCATGCTGGTATGGCTAAGACGCAACTGGGCGCCCGCGTGGACGAAGACGTCGCGGAACTGGCAAAGAAGCGCGCCGCCGACCTGGGGCTGAGTATCGGGGACTACCTCGCGCGGCTGGTGCAGGACGATGCCAGCGGGCTGCGTGCCCGAGCGGTTGGGGCGGCCGCCCGTTTCCTGGCCGACCACCAGGCGGTCTTCGATGAGGCCGAAGAGGCCCAGCAGGCACACCGGCGAGCGCGCGCGGCTTGATGGACCCGCGCATCGACGTTCCGTGGATCCTGCAGGTTACCGAGGCTGCCGGGGCGGACGATCCGGCTCCCGATGACTACGGTGTCCCGGTCTCGGCGGTCGCCCGCCACCGGGCCGAGCTGTTTGAGCACCCCGTCTACGACGGCCCTTATGCCAAGGCCGCCGCCCTGGTGCACACGCTGGGCCGGTGCCGCTGGCTGGAGCGCGCCAACATGGCCGTCGCCGCGGCGTCCGGCGACATGTACCTCGAAGCAGCCGGGATATCCGTCAAGCCCGGCCTTGAGGACGCCGTCGCCCTCAAGGCCCTGCTCCTCGATCCCGCCTGCACCGCCGGGGAGATCGCCGCGCTGCTGCAGACCTGGCCCACTGCCACCCGCGGCCCGCAGGCCCGCCCGGGCCCGGTGCTCAACCGCGCGCAGGCCGGTGAGCCCCGAACTGCTGCGAGCCCCCCCCAGCGCCCGACCACCTGCAGCCCAGGCCGGTGGGGAGATCAGACCAGCTGGCGCAGCCACCGAACATCAGGCCGACGGCGCCGGCTCCGCTGCCGTAGGCGGCGCGTGCAGGGCGCTGGAGATCAGGGCGCTGCGACGGCAGCGGTTCCATACGCAGATGTGCCCGAGGCGGCCGGGTCCCCGCGCGGCGGGGCGGTTGGTCCCGTTCATGGTGGCGCTTCCTCCTGAGTGCTGCTTGTGACTCCGGTGGGGCGGGCGGCCTGGAACCTTCGTCCCTGCCGGGTTTTTCGTCTGCGCGGGGTCAACACGGGTGTGGTGAGTTGCTGGACGCGGTCGGGCGGACAACGCGGAGGACGCGCTCAGTCTGTGACGCTCCCGATCCGGCCGAGCGGGCCTCACCGCGGGACCCGCTCGGCACGGCCCCGCCGGTCACCGTCCGGCACACGGCCCCGGCCGTCGGTGGGACTTCGTTAGCCTGTTCGCCGACCCTTGACGATCTCTCCGCTGCGGCGGCGGCGACTTCCGCGACCTGCACAAATGATCGCGTGCGGGTGATCGGTACCGCTGCCCGGGCGACGCAGATGCCATCCGTCATGTTGCGGAGGTGACGGACCGTCGGTTGCCTCATCAGTGACGTACAACGAGACGCCGTACAGGCCGGCCGGACGCTCTTTCACAGGAGGATTGCTTTGGGCAACACACGTATTGGCATCGGTATCGGCTTGGTGGTCGGTGCCCTGGCCTTGCAGATTCCGGTCGCCGCCGCCGCGGACGGCTCCGGTCTCGACATCAGGTCGTGGGGCGCCTCGCCCGGATCCAAGGTCACGGTCTCCACCGGGGCCTGCGGCGACGGTGTGACCTACGGCAAGGGCGAGTCCGAGGTGGCGGGGAAGTTCCACCTCTTCGAAGGCGAGAGCAAGGGTGTGCTGACCGGCGAGTTCACGTTGCCGGAGGGGACCTTGCCAGACACCGACACCATCACCGTCAAGTGCCCACCGCGCACCAAGATCACGGAGTCGTACGAGCTCGGGAAGCACCGGCCCGACGGGGCCGTCGAGGCCGGATTCGGAAGCCCCCGGGACTCGGCCCCGCAGCTCGCCCTGGGCGGAGCACTGGTCGCCGCGGCTGCCGCCGGGTGGACGGTGAGGGTGCGTCACCGTTCGAGTGCGAACCGCACCTGACCGCCCTCTCTCCCCGCCTCACGGCCCCCCCGAGCGCCCTGCGCCCCGGAGACCGCGAGGCGGGGACACCCACCTCACGGCACGCAAGAGGCACCACCGCGATGACATCCAGGCACGACGACAGCGCTTCCCCGCCCCCGTGCATCCCGTCGGTCAGGCTTCTGATCTGGACCCTGGTGGCGGGTACGGTGCTGATGACCGGCGCGCTGCACGACGGACAGCCGCCGCAGCCCTCGGCGGGCCAGGCCTTCTCCGCCCCTGCGGCCCCTGCGGCCCCGGCAGCCGGCCGCACCGCCGCGGCCGACTCCGCCGTGCAGCCGCTGCCACCCTCCGAACCGCTGCGGATCCGGATTCCCGCCATCGAGGTCGACGCCCCCCTGACGAGGCTGAGCCTGGACCCGGCGGGGGCGCTGCGCCCCCCGCCCGCCGACGAGCCCGACCTCGCCGGCTGGTACGGCGGGGGTACGACGCCCGGCTCCGTCGGCACGGCGATCACCGCGGGGCACGTGGACCTGCGGACCGGCAGGCCCGGCGTCTTCTACGGCCTCGGCGCCCTGGCCAAGGGCAACACGATCGAGATCGACCGGGAGGACCGGCGCACGGCCGTCTTCACCGTCGACGCCGTGGAGGTCTACGCCAAGGACAGCTTCCCGAGCGAGAAGGTCTACGGCGACTCCGAGCGGGCCGAGCTGCGGGTGATCACCTGTGGGGGCGGTTACGCCGAGCACACCGGATACCAGGGCAACGTCGTGGTCTACGCGACGCTCACCGCGGTGGAATAACACCCTGAGAGGCCGACGGTGCGATGTGCCGGTTTGGTGACGGTGGGTGGGTGCCAGTGACGGCGCGTCAGAAACAGGTCACGTCCCTCGATCCCGACCAGGGCTCCCGATGCATCTGTGCCGCCGACTGCCGGCCACATTGCCAGTTGATGTTGCTAATGCAGGTCAGCGAATTGTTCGGCATTCTTCAGTCCTGGCCGTGTGGTCACAAGTGGCGGGATGCCACCGCCCAGGCCCGCCAGGCCTGGGCGGACGGAACGGTCCACTATCAGGTCGAAATCGACCTGCGCGGCGACAATAGCGCCTCCACCCGCATGTACCGGTGGCCACAGCCCGGCCTGCGCGCCATGCGCTGGCCCCGATGTGGTCGGCGAGTCCGCGTTCCAGGCCGGCGTTGGGCTTGGCTCCGACGATGGCGCTGCTGATATCCCCGGCCGCGGTGGTCGTTGTGCCTATGCCCGGGGTTCCGGCGCGATCTCCTTGATCAGGCCCTCGACGAGCATCTTGATCTCGTCGCGGATCGGGCGGACGGCCTCGACGCCCTGGCCGGCCGGGTCCTCCAACTGCCAGTCGACGTACCGCTTGCCGGGGAAGACGGGGCACGTGTCGCCGCAGCCCATGGTGATGCAGACGTCGGACTCCTTGACGGCGTCCACGGTGAGCATCTTGGGGACCTCGGCGGAGATGTCGATGCCGACCTCGGCCATGGCTTCGACGGCGGCCGGGTTGACCTGCTGGCCCGGGTTGGAGCCGGCGGAGCGGACCTCGACACGGTCCCCGGCCAGGTGGGTCAGCCACGCGGCGGCCATCTGGGAACGGCCCGCGTTGTGGACACAGACGAAGAGCACGGAGGGCTTGTCGGACATCGAAGGTCTCTCTTGGTCTCGCGCCTGCACGGCGGCGGAGGGAAAGGCGCCAATGCTTCAGCGCCAGGTGACATCAGTCACCGCTGATGTGACAGTATCAGTGCATGCTGACGTCAGTCGACACTGATCTGATCCGGGTTCTGGCCGACCCACTCAGGCTGCAGATCGTGACCCTCCTCGCCGAAGAGACACTGTGCACCACCCACCTCGTGGAGGAGACCGGTGCCAGGCAGACCAACCTCTCCAACCATCTGAGAGTGCTGCGCGAAGCCCGGATCGTGGAGACGGAGCCGTGCGGCCGGTTCACCTACTACAAGCTGCGCGCGGACGTCATTGCATCGCTTGCCGGACAGTTCGCCGAGCTGGCCGAGTCGGCCCGCAGCGCCGCCGACAACAAGCGGTCCTGCCCCTGACCTGTCGCCGCCCCGGCGACCGCACCGAGGAGTCCAGTTGACCGTCACGCACGAGTCCGCCGCGGAAGCGTCGATACCCGACGCCGCCCCGCAGCCCGCTCCGGGCGCGACCCCGCCCCGCCGGCCGCTGGCCGCGCGGGCCGCAGCCGAACTCGTCGGCACCGCGGCCCTCGTCGCCGTCGTCGTCGGCTCCGGTATCCAGGCCACCGAGCTGACCAAGGACGTCGGGGTGCAGCTGTTGGCCAACTCCCTGGCCACCGTCTTCGGCCTCGGCGTGCTGATCCTCCTGCTCGGCCCCGTCTCCGGCGCGCACTTCAACCCCGTCGTCACGCTGGCCGAGTGGTGGACGGGCCGACGCGGCGGCGCCGGGGTGACGATCCGCGAGGCGGCCGTCTACATCCCCGCGCAGACTGCGGGTGCGATCGCGGGCGCGATCCTGGCGGACGCGATGTTCGGCAAGCCGCTCGTGGAGTGGTCCACCCACGACCGCTCGGCCGGGCACCTGCTGCTCGGTGAGGTCGTCGCCACGGCGGGCCTGGTCCTGCTGATCTTCGGGCTGGCCCGCACCGACCAGCTGCGCTTCGCCCCGGTGGCCGTCGCCTCCTACATCGGCGCCGCCTACTGGTTCACCTCGTCGACGTCCTTCGCGAACCCGGCGGTGACCGTCGGCCGTACCTTCAGCGACACCTTCGCGGGCATCGCCCCCGGGTCTCTGGCGGGCTTCATCGCCATGCAGCTGATCGGCGGCGCGGTCGGCCTGGCGCTGGTGGCACTCGTCTTCGCGCCCGGTCGGAAAGCGGAGGGCTGACCAGTCTGCAGGGGAGTGCGTCCTCGCAACGACCGCTCGCTCGGCGGAGCCGCCACGCCGGACACGACTGCGCCTCTCCTCGCTTCAGCTGGATTCAGGCCGCGGTCGGCGCCATGGTCAGCAGCTTGCCCATCGCGGCCAGTACGGAGGGCTCGACCCGGTAGTACACCCAGGTGCCCCGCCGCTCGGAGGTGAGCAGCCCGGCTTCCTTGAGCTTCTTCAGGTGGTGGGAGACGGTCGGCTGGGAAACGCCGACGTCGGAGATATCGCACACGCACGCCTCGCCGCCCTCGTGTGAGGCCACCGCGGAGAACAGTCGCAGCCGCACCGGGTCGCCCAGCGCCTTGAACATCCGCGCGGCCGTCTCGGCCTCGTCCGCGGTGAACGGCCGCTCGGTGAGCGGCGGGCAGCACGGCGTGACGCCCTGGCCGTCGGGTTCGAGCAGCGGCAGCACCTTCGCATTCGACATGCGCCTATGTTGACACATGTCGAACCAGGCGGGCGAGGGTCACTGGCTCCGCAGGTGGGCGGCGAGACGGCGGCGGTGCGGTCAGCGTCCCGGCCAATTCCGCGCGGCGAGTTGGGGAGGACAGGGAGCGCTGCCACTCCAGCCCGACGAAGGCCAGGCCCGGCACGGTGGCCGAGGCTCCGCCGCGGTGCACAGGCTGCCCGGCGGCGTCGAGCGCGCCGTCCAGGCCGGCAAGGTATGGCAGGTCGGGCCGGTAGCCGGTGGCGAGCACGATCGCGTCGGCTTCCTCCTTGGTTCCGCCCGTCCAGCAGACCTTCGCGCCATCGATGCCGTTGAAGAGCGGCCGCCGGTCCGGAGCGCCCTGGGCGAGGGCGGTGCGGTAGCGGCCGTCGTCGATGACGAGCTGCGTGGGCGGCCGGCGCAGCAGGCCGCCGAGCGGGGTGATGTCCAGGCCGGTGTGCCGCAGCCAGAAGTGCAGGTCGCGCCCGGCGATCTTCTGGCGGACGAACTTCACCGGCGCGCGGCTGGCGAGCGTGACCCGGGCGGCTGCGGCGAGTTCGGCGGCGATCTGCACGGCGGAGTTTCCCGTACCCACCACCACGACCCGGTGGCCGGTGAAGGGATCCGGGCGGCGGTAGTCGGCGGCGTGCAGCACCGTGCCGGTGAAGCCGTCCGGACCCGGCAAGCGGGGGCGGTGGGGGTGGGGGTGGCCGAACGTGCCGGACGCGGCGACCACGGCCCGCGCCGCCAGCGCGCCGCCGTCGGCGAGCTCCACCTCGAAGCCGGCGCCACCGCGCCGTACGCCGGTGACCCGGCAGCGCGTGCGGATGTCCGCGTCCAGGCGGGCGGCGTAGCTGGTGAGGTAGGCGGCGACCTCGTCCCGGTACGGGTAGCGGTCCGGATCGCCGGGGAACGGCATGCCGGGCAGGGAGCTGTACCGGGCCGGGGAGAACAGGGTGAGGCTTTCGTAGTGCCGCGGCGAGGACCCGGCCGCGGCTCCGGACGCCTCCAGCACCACCCTTGCGCAGCAGGGCGTGGGGGGCGGCGAGGCCGGACTGTCCGCCCCCGATCACCGCGACGTCGATGTGCTCCATGAACGAATCCCCTGGGTTCGATGAATGTCTATGTTGACGTCTATCGATACAGGTGCCATGCTGGGCCGCGCCATCGACGGACGTCGAAATACGCAAGGAGTCGCCGTGAACGCGCCCGCCACCACCGAGCTGCCTGTCATCGTGATCGGCGCCGGACCCGCCGGTCTGGCCGCCGCCGCCCACCTCCTCGAGCGCGGCATCGAGCCCCTGGTCCTCGAAGCCGGCCCAGCCGCCGGAGCGGCGGTGCGCGAGTGGTCGCACGTGCGGCTGTTCTCCCCCTGGGGCGAGGTCGTCGACCCGGCCGCCGAGAAGCTGCTGGCCCCGACCGGCTGGACGCGGCCCGACCCGGCGACCTACCCCTCCGGCGGCGACTGGGCCGAGCAGTACCTGCAGCCGCTCGCCGACGTCCTCGACGAACGCGTACGCACCGGCGCTCAGGTCACCGGGGTCTCCCGGGCTGGCCGGGACCGGATCGTCGACGCCGACCGCGACGCCCAGCCCTTCGTCATCCACGTCACCTACGCCGACGGCCGCCAGGAACGGCTGTTGGCCCGCGCGGTCATCGACGCCTCCGGCACCTGGGCCACCCCCAGCCCCGCCGGCGCCAGCGGACTCGCCGCACTCGGCGAGCGCGCGGCCGCCGACCGGATCATCTACCGCGTCCCCGACCTGAAGGACCCGGCCGTCCGCGCCCGGTACGCGGGCAAGCGCACCGCCGTCATCGGCTCCGGGGCCTCCGCCTTCACCGCTCTCGCCTACCTCGCCGACCTGGCCAAGGCAGGCGACGGGACCGGCACGAAGGGCGTGTGGATCCTGCGCCGCGGGATCTCCGGCTCCACCTTCGGCGGCGGAGAAGCCGACCAGCTGCCCGCCCGCGGCGCCCTGGGCCTGGCCGCCAAGGCCGCTGTCGAACAGGGATACGCCGATGCGGTCACGGGCTTCCGCACCGAGGTGATCGAGCGCGACGGCGAGCAGCTCGTGCTCGTGGCCGAGGACGGCCGCCGCCTCGACCCGGTCGACGAGGTGATCGTGCTGACCGGCTTCCGCCCCGACCTCTCCTTCCTGTCCGAGGTCCGCCTCGGTCTCGACGAGCGCCTCCAGGCCCCCGTCGCGCTCGCCCCGCTGATCGACCCCAACCAGCACTCCTGCGGCACCGTCTACCCCCACGGTCACCGGGAGCTCTCCCACCCCGAGCAGGGCATCTATCTGGTCGGCATGAAGTCCTACGGCCGCGCTCCCACCTTCCTCGCCATGACCGGCTACGAGCAGGTCCGCTCCGTCGCCGCCGCCATCGCCGGCGACCTCGACGCGGCCGACCGCGTCGAACTGACCCTGCCCGAGACCGGGGTGTGCGGCGGCGCCGGCCTCTTCGACGCCCCCGAGGCCGACCAGAGCGGCGACGGCTGCTGCGCCCCGGCGCCCCAGCTCGTTCAGCTCGGCGCCCCCGCCGCGGTGGCCGTAGGCCCCGTTGCCGAGGGGGCTCCGGCGGGCGGCTGCTGCGGCTCGTGACCGACCTCAACACCCCAGCCCGCGGGGCCACGACCGGATCGGGGGACCGGTCGCGGCCCCGCACCGCCCTGCCGTGAACCTGCACTTCGGATACACCGGTCTGCTGAACTTCGGGCAGGTCGGGTTCATGCCGGTCGGCGGCTACGGCCTCGCCATCACGGTCTCGACGTACGGCGGCCCGATGTGGCTCGGCGTCCTGGGCGGAATCGCCTGCGCGATCGTGCTGGCCCTGCTGCTCGGCTTGCCCACCCTGCGGCTGCGCGCCGACTACCTCGCGATCACCACGATCGCGGTGGGGAGACGCTACGGCTCTTCTACCGGTCCAGCTGGGCCGAGCCGGTCACCGGCGGAGAGTCGGGCTGCAGCACTTCGCCAACGACTTCCACGCCCTCAGCCCCATCGAACCCGGCACCTACGGCGTGTGGCTCGTGAGGTTCAGCTCCCGCGACCTCTGGGTGATGATCGTCGGATGGGCGCTGGTGGCCGTGGTCGGAGACCTCCTCGCCCTGCTGATTCGCCGGGCTCACGGTGCTGGAGAACTTGCTGCTCGCCGCACCCGGGCAACGCGGTGAAGGCGCCCTGCCCGCCCTGCAGCGACCGCTGTCGCGCGGGCAGGAGCGAGAGTCCGAGCGCCGCGCCGACGAACTGCTGGACCGGTTCCGGCTCGGGCACCTGCGCGACGACTTCGCCGGCACGCTCTCCGGCGGGCAGCGCAAACTGCTGGAACTGGCCCGCGCGCTCATGACCCGGCCGGTGATGCTCCTGTTCGACGAACCGATGGCCGACGGCCGCCTGGTGGGCGAGGGCCCACCACACACGATCGGCCGGAACGCCGCCGTCGTCGACGCCTACCTGGGCAAGCGGCACGACGAACCGGAGGCGGCCGGCGAACAGGGCGAGGAGGAGTAGCGATGTCCGCAAAGGGCAGGCACCGGTGCTGGCGGCCGACGAGCTCGTCGCCGGCTATGTGCCGGGCGTCGACGTACTGCGCGGGATGCAGCGTCGAGGTGCGGCCGGGCGAGGTGGTCGGCGTGATCGGCCCCAACGGCGCGGGCAAGTCGACCCTGGGCAAGGCCGTCTTTGGGCTGTTGCGGGTACGCAGCGGCACCGTGCGGCTGCACGGGGAGGACGTGTCCGGACTGCCCGCGCACGAGCTGGTCCGGCGCGGCGTGGTCTACGTACCGCAGCTGCAGAACGTGTTTCCCACGCTGACCGTCGAGGAGAACCTGCGGATGGGCGTGTACCTACGGCCCAAGGAGCACACACGGCGGGTCGCGGCGGTCGAGGAGCTCTTCCCCCTGCTGGCCGACCGCCGCAAGCAGAAGGCCGGCGCCATGTCCGGCGGCGAGCGCCAGATGCTCGCGATGGCCCGTGCCCTGATGACGGTGTTCGACCCCGAGCACTGCACGACGCTCGCACCGGTCACCCGGTCGATGAACGCCAGTGGCATGCCGGAAGCCGCGGCTCCGGCGATCGCGTCCACGCCTGCCGCCAGGACCCGGTCCGCCGACTGGGCCGCAACGGCCTCCTGGCCCGCCTCGTCACCGGAGACCACGGTCGGCACGGACTTGCCCAGAACCCCGCCGGCGTCGTTGATCTTCTCTATCGCGAACTTCAGAGACTCGATCTGCGTCGGGCCGAGGTAGGCCAGTTGTCCCGTCTCCGGCAGGACGTAGCCGAACTGGAGCTCACCATCGCCCGGATCGGCCTGGGCGGTGCCCGTCGTACCGCAGACGGCTATCACAAGAGCGGCTCGCGAAGATCGCGGACCGCCGTATCGACGCTTTTCATCTCCGCCTCCGCTCGTACAGGCGGCGGTGGTCGACTGGCCGGCCGTCGCCCGCCATCCGTACATGAGACCAAATCTCACAAGGAGTCCGGAAAAGCATGAAACATACACCTTTTCGATTGGGGTGTGCTCGGTCGGCCTGGCAGTCACGGAGGAGGCGAACGTGGCCAGGGTTACGACGCTCGCGCGAGTCGCACGGTCGCCGCGATCGACCGGTCGACGTCGGCCTCGGTCGTGGAGTGACCGGAGACCGAGATGCGCATCAGCCGTCTGCCGCGCCAGGTGGTGGCGCCCATCCAACAGGTGCCGTCGTCCTGCACGGCCTGCACCACCCGGTCGGTGCGGGAGTCGTCGCCGAAGCCGACGAGGACCTGGTTGAGCGTCACGTCGTTGACCACGTCGAAGCCCGCCGCGGTCAGGCCGTCGGCGAAACGGCGGGCGAGGGAGCAGCAGCGGTCCACGAGGGCGGCGATGCCGTCCCGGCCGAGTTCGCGCAGCGCCGCCCAGGTGGCGAAGCCGCGTGCGTGACGGGAGGACTCGACGGTGTAGTCGGCCCCACCGACCGGAGCGCCGTCGGCGCGGGTGAGGTAGGAGGCGGTGTACGACAGAGCGTCGGCGTGGACGGCGGGGCGGGAGCAGAACGCGTAGCCGCAGTCGTAGGGCACGTTCAGCCACTTGTGGCCGTCGCAGGCCCAGGAGTCGGCCAGCTCGACCCCGTCGACGAGGGTGCGGGTCGCCGGGCTCGCGGCTGCCCACAGGCCGAAGGCGCCGTCGACGTGCACCCAGCCGCCGTGAGCGTGCGTGACATCGCACGCGGTACGGAGATCATCGCAAGCCCCGGTGTTCACGTTGCCCGCCTGCGTACAGACGATCGCCGGTGTGTCCGGGTCGGTTGCCAGTACGCGGCGGAGCTCCTCGGTGTCCAGGGCGCCGCGTTCGTCCGTGCGGACCGTGTCCACGCAGTCGGTGCCCAGGCCGAGCAGCCGCAGTGAGCGGTCGATGGTGGCGTGACGCTCATCGCCCGCGACCACCCGCAGACGCGGGGCGCCGCCCAGCCCCTGGCGCGCGACGTCCCAGCCGGCCTCGGTGAGCAGGTGCTGCCGGGCGGCCGCGAGTCCCGCGGTGTTGGCCGCCTGCCCGCCGGTGACGAACCCGGTGGACGCCGTGGCGGGGAGCCCGAGCAGGTCCTTCAGCCAGGCACCTGCCGCCTCCTCCGCAGCAAGGGCGGCGGGCGAGAGCGCGGCGTTGAAGGCGTTCTGATCCCACCCGGCGGCCAGGATCTCCGCAGCGGTGGCCGCGGGCAGCGCCCCGCCGACGACGAAACCGAAGAAGCGCGGCCCCGCAGTGGCGACAAGCCCCGTCTCGGTAGCGGCCACCAGCTCGTCGATCACCGTGAGTGGGTCGGCGGGGGAGTGGTTCAAGGGGCGGGAGAAGGCGGTGCGCAGGGCTGCATGGTCCACGGGACGGGCCACCGGCCGCCCGGGCAGCGAACGGCGGTAGGCGGCGGCATGCTCGGCGGCGTGACGGATGATCCTGGTCAGCTCGTCCATGCCCGGACCGTAACCGCCCGTCCGAGCGGCCGGGAACGGCCAATGGGGGGAGACTGGCCTGCGCTCCCGTCACCGTCCCGCAGCAGGGCGGTCAGGGTGCCGACGATGGCGACCACGCCCAGGGCCTGCATCACGCCGGTGACCAACTGGCACAGCAGCAGGCCGACAGCCCCGCCGGTCGACGCGCCAGGCCAGGGCCAGCGAGCGGCGCACCAGCTGCAGAACACCGGTAGGCGCCCGGTGCTGCACGAGATTCAAAGGAACCACCGTGACACTGGACGACGTTGCCAGCCTCGTGCTGGCCGTTGTTCCGTGTCGGGCACTGCGTCCCGCCGGTTCGACGAACGCACACGCGCGTCGACGTTGTCCGGGCCCTCCTTCGCGACGGACGATGCCACGAACCCACGCCGCCCATCGTTCTCGCGCTTTGGCAGACCCCGTGTGGAATCAGTCAGCCGTCCGCGGCAAGGCGGTCGAGCCATTCGCTGAGGAGGTGTTGTTCCGCGCCGCTGAGCGTTGTCTGGCCCGGCAGGAGGGCCTGCAGGGTTCGGGCGGCGTCGGCGAGGCCCGCGTCCTGCACCACGGGTTGTTCGTGGGTGACGGCGGCGACCATGGATTCGCGCAGAGTGGTGAGCAGGGCCGGGTCGCGTTGGTCCTCGGGCAGCGACAGCCAAGTGAGCACGGCGCCGCGCGCGGTCGCGTGGATGAGAGCGGCCGCGAGCTTCTCGTCGACGCGGAGCCAGCCGCCGGCGGCGAGGCGGCGGATGCGCCCCAGCAGGATCTGCATGCCGGCCTGGAAGGCAGCCGATGCCGTGCCGCGTTGGGGGTCGCTGTACATCAGCGCGTACAGCTCGGGGTTGGCGAGCCCGAACTCCACCGCGAGGTCCCAGCCCGTCCGCAGATCTTCCACCGGGTCTTCAGGGTGGGTGTCCCTGTGTTTTGTCGCGAGGAAGGTGGCGTGGCCGTGCTCCAACACTGCCTCGAGGAGCCCGTCCTTGTCGCCGAACAGGCGATAGATCGCAGGGGGCTGTGTCCCGGCGGCCGCCGCGACCGCCCGGGTGGTCACCGCGTCGCGGCCCTCGCGCGCGAGCAGGTCCGCCGCTGCCTCAACCACCCGCTGCCGGGTGACCTCACGGGCGTCGGCTCCAGGCTCCGACGCTGCGACGGGGAAGGCACCGTTCTTCGCTCCCTCAGACATGAATCAATGATAGCGCCCTCTTGCTTCCATTGATGATATCGATGTTATCGTAACGCTGGTATCACTGGAAACGGCGAGAGAAGAGGAACGCGCTATGCCTGAGAAGCTGCGCATCGTAGGCCTCGAGGAGCACGTGGCCCTGCCGGTCCTGCTCGATGCCTGGACACGGGCAGGGGTGCCGCAGATCCCGCAACTCGGCTACGGCGACGAGCCGATAGCGCAGCGGCTGCGCGACGTCGGTGACTGCCGCCTGGCCGACATGGACGATCAAGGCGTGGACGTCGCCGTGTTGTCGCTGGCCACACCCGGCGTGCAGAATCTGACCGCGGCGGACGCCGTGAGCGTGGCGCGCGAGGCGAACGACGCGCTCGCCGAAGTCGTCGACGCCCACCCCGACCGATTCCAGGCGCTCGCGGCCGTCCCGACGCCGGCACCCGAAGCCGCCGCCGCGGAGTTGGAACGCGCGGTCACCCGACTCGGCTTCCGCGGCGCGATGCTGTACGGGCGCACCGGTGACAAGCCTGCCGACGCGCCGGAGTTCGACGACCTCTACGCCACCGCCGAACGGCTCCGGGTGCCGCTGCACTTCCACCCCCAGACCCCTGTGAGCGCGGTCCAAGAGGCGTACTACTCGGATCTGCCCAACGGAGTCGGCCGCGCGCTCGCGACCGCCGGCCTGGGCTGGTACTACGACCTGGGCGTGCAGTACCTGAGGATGATCTTCTCCGGCGTGTTCGACCGTCACCCCCAACTGCAGGTGATCGCGGGGCACTGGGGCGAGGTCGTCCTGTTCTACCTCGACCACATCGGTGTCCTGCAGGACATGGCGAAGCTGGAGCGGCCACTGGCCGACTACTTCCGCCAGAACTTCTGGGTGGCGGGCAGCGGAACGGTCAGCGAGCGCTACCTGCGGTGGACAGCTGAGGTCGTCGGAACCGAGCGGATGCTGTACTCCACCGACTACCCCTACACCTTCGGAACGCGGCCCGGCGGCTTCCCCTTCCTCGACACCAGCCGCGGAGTCGCCCGCTCGTTCCTGGAGCAAGCACCGTTCACCGAGGAGGAGAAGGCCGCCATCGGGTCCGGCAACTGGGAGCGGCTGACCGGGCACACCGCCACCACGCAGGGCAGCAGCCGATCCGCAGACGACCACGCCGACAGCACTTCGTGCGATCAGCGATAACACCGGGGTGTCCGACCGAACGCGGACGCGTTCTGCTGCGGATTCGGGGTCTAGACGAGTAGTTCCGATTGCGGGGTTCACGGACGCAGGGAGGGTGTCCAACATCGGGTTGTGACGACCGAGTTAGACACCCTCTCGGCCGCACTGTACGTGCACATAGACGACCGTTTGAAGACCTCGCCCCGACGGGGCCGACCGCCTCGGCTGACCGACGCTGAACTGGTCACCCTGGCCGTGGCCCAAGC
>NZ_JAKEIO010000037.1 GCF_021474405.1 [Streptosporangium] indianense | reverse complement strand
CGGCTCCCCCGTGAGCCGCCCCCGTCCCCTTGTTCTCCCCCGTGTGTGCGTCGACCACCGTCATGAACCCGGTGTGCTGACGCCCGGTACCGTGAGCGCACCCCCGCGTGCTCACGACACCGGACCTCTCGGAACCCCGGTGCACGTCGTGCAGACGCGTGACAACTGCGCTGGTGCTGATGCCGTGCAGCGTGTTCATCTCGCGCCCCCCGTCGTGGACTTCCGATGTGCGACCCGCCGGTTGGGCGGGCTTCCTTGCTTGTGCCGAAAAGCTTGCCGCGCCACTTTCATGGCCGTGTCCGCCGACTGTCACAGACCTGTCACAGGGGTCGGCCACCGTTCGTCCACAGGCCGTCCACACACGTCGGCGGTACCCGCCCGCACCGAGTGGGACCCACCGGTCGAACCCCGGCCCCTCCATGGGCCAGAATGAGCGCGTGCCTTCCCTGTTGCTGATCGAGGACGACGACGCCATCCGGACGGCCCTGGAGCTCTCACTGACGCGCCAGGGCCACCGCGTGGCGACCGCTGCCAGCGGTGAGGACGGTCTGAAGCTGCTCCGCGAGCAGCGGCCGGATCTGATCGTGCTGGACGTGATGCTGCCCGGCATCGACGGGTTCGAGGTGTGCCGGCGCATCCGGCGCACGGACCAGTTGCCGATCATCCTGCTGACCGCGCGCAGCGACGACATCGACGTGGTGGTCGGGCTGGAGTCCGGCGCCGACGACTATGTCGTCAAGCCGGTGCAGGGGCGGGTGCTCGACGCCCGGATCCGGGCCGTGCTGCGGCGCGGCGAGCGGGAGTCGAACGACGCGGCGAGTTTCGGCAGCCTCGTCATCGACCGCTCGGCGATGACCGTGACGAAGAACGGCGAGGACCTCCAGCTCACGCCGACCGAGCTGCGGCTGCTGCTGGAGCTGAGCCGGCGGCCGGGCCAGGCCCTGTCCCGGCAGCAGCTGCTGCGCCTGGTGTGGGAGCACGACTACCTGGGCGACTCGCGTCTCGTGGACGCCTGTGTCCAGCGGCTGCGTGCCAAGGTCGAGGACGTGCCGTCGTCCCCGACGCTGATCCGTACCGTGCGGGGTGTCGGTTACCGGCTGGACGCGCCTCAGTGACACAGGCACACCAAGGGGGGGCCCGCGGCTGGACCGGGGCGCGCAAGGGAGTTCTGTCGCCGCTGCGCTTCACCAGCCTGCGGCTGCGGCTGGTCGTCGTGTTCGGTCTCGTGGCCCTGACGGCCGCCGTGTCGGCGTCGGCCATCGCGTACTGGCTCAACCGCGAGGCGGTGCTCACCCGCACGCAGGACGCCGTCCTGCGCGACTTCGAGCAGGAGATGCAGAACCGGGCGGGCGCGCTGCCCGAGCGTCCGACGCAGGACGAGCTGCAGCACACCGCGGGCCAGATGGCGGGCAGCGACCAGCGTTTCAGCGTGCTGCTGGTCGGCCGCGACGCCGAGGGCAGGACCGTCTACGGCAGCTCCGGCGGGCTGAACGGCTTCTCGCTGCGTGACGTGCCGAAGTCGCTGCGCACGGCGGTGAACAGGACGCAGCAGGTCGACGACGCCAACAAGTACCCCTACCACCTGTACTGGCAGCGGATAGTCGACCACGACACCCCGTACCTGGTGGCCGGGACGCGGGTGATCGGCGGCGGCCCGACCGGTTACATGATCAAGTCGCTGGAGCCGGAGGCCAAGGATCTCAACTCGCTGGCCTGGTCGCTGGGCATCGCCACGGGGCTCGCGCTGATCGGCTCGGCGCTGCTGGCGCAGGCCGCGGCGACGACCGTGCTGAAGCCGGTGCAGCGGCTCGGGACGGCCGCGCGGCGGCTCGGCGAGGGCAAGCTGGACACCCGGCTCAGGGTGTCCGGGACCGATGAACTCGCCGATCTGTCGCGCACGTTCAACAACGCGGCGGAGGCGCTGGAGAAGCGGGTCGCCGAGATGGCCGCGCGGGACGAGGCGTCCCGGCGGTTCGTGGCGGACATGAGCCATGAGCTGCGGACGCCGCTCACCGCGATCACCGCCGTGACGGAGGTGCTGGAGGAGGAGCTGGAGGCGGAGACCGGGAGCATGGACCCGATGATCGAGCCCGCCGTCCGGCTGGTCGTCAGCGAGACGCGGCGGCTGAACGACCTGGTGGAGAACCTCATGGAGGTCACCCGCTTCGACGCGGGCACCGCCCGGCTGGTCCTGGACGACGTCGACATCGCCGACCAGATCACCGCCTGCATCGACGCCCGCGCCTGGCTGGACGCGGTCGAGCTGGACGCCGAGCGCGGTCTGCACGCCCGCCTGGATCCGCGGCGCCTGGACGTCATCCTGGCCAACCTCATCGGCAACGCGCTCAAGCACGGCGGCTCCCCGGTGCGGGTGTCCGTGCGGGAGGCGGACGACTCGATCGTCATCGAGGTGCAGGACCACGGGCCCGGCATCCCGGAGGACGTCCTGCCGCACGTGTTCGACCGCTTCTACAAGGCCAGCGCCTCGCGACCGCGGTCCGAGGGCAGCGGCCTGGGGCTGTCCATCGCGCTGGAGAACGCCCACATCCACGGGGGCGAGATCACCGCGGCGAACTCGCCCTCGGGTGCGGTGTTCACCCTGCGGCTGCCGCGCGGCACATCGCCCGCGGAGGAGCAGCCCGCCGAGGACGAGCTGGAGCCCGGGAGCGGTGGCGACCGGCCTCGGGACGAGGACGCGAAGGGGAACGCATGAGGACCGCGCGTGGGGCGGCCGTGTCCCGGCTGCTCGCCGTTCCGGCGCTCGCCGTACTGCTGGCCGGCTGCGGGATCCGGGCCACGGAGGTGCCGACGAACTTCGGGCCCGCGCCCTCGCGGGTGCAGTGCTCCCTGTCCGAGCCGGACGTCTCCGCCCAGGCCGCCCGGGGGTTGCCGGTACAGGTGTTCCTGCTGTGCGGGTCCTCGCTGGTGACGGTCGACCGGACCGTGCGGGTCCCGGAGGGCGCGGCGGACTCCGAGCGGCGCCTGCTCGTCGCGCAGGGCCTGCTGGACCAGCTCGCCGCACCGCCGTCGACCGCCGAGAAGGAAGCCGGTTACAGCACGGACGTCCGCGGCGGCATCACGGTCGGCAAGCCGCGTCCCGGCGACCCGGACGACACGCTGCGGCTGAGCACGGCTCCGTCCGGCCTCACCTCGTACGCCCTCGCGCAGATCGTCTGCACCTTCTCCGACTCGGCGGCGGCCGAGGGCGACGGCTCGGTGGTCCTGGGCGGCCCCGGCGCCGAGAGCCCGCGCCGCTACGAGTGCACCGACGAGGTACGGGCCCGCCCGGGCAGCACGGAACCACCGTCGAAGGACGTGGCCGGGGAGTGACCCACCCGGGGCTGTGACGCGCGCCCGCGGCCGGGAAGTGGTGCGGCCGGGGCTGGGACACACGCCCGCGGCCCGGGAATGTCCGGCCGGGGCTGGGACACACGCCCGCGGCCCGGGGAGTGTCCGGCCGGGGCTGTGGCGTATGCCTCATGGGGTCTGCGGGGTCCATCCCGGAACCGAAGGCGCCGGAGGCGGCGTCTTGGGGGGCGTGCAGCGTCAAGGCTCCATCGGCGGCAGCGCCGCGTCCCGTATCCGTGTGACAGGAGGTGTCCTCCTCGTCGCACACCTGGCGTTCGTCGCCTGGCTCACGCTGCGACCGCTGGACGTGCCCTGGGTGATGCCGGCGAATCTCAGGCCGTTCGCGGGCATCCGGGCCGATCTCGCCCTGGGCTGGCCCGAGGCGGCCCGCCGGATCGGGGAGGGGCTGGCCCTGCTCGCGCCGCTGGGTGTGCTGCTGCCGCTGACCGGCGGCAGACTGGACGTCTCACCGCTGGCGTCCCTGCTGCGCACCGTCGCGGCCGCCGCCCTGCTCTCCTGGGGCATCGAACTGCTGCAGACCGGCGTGCCCGGTCAGGTCGTCGACGTCGACTCGCTGTTCCTGAACACCCTGGGCGTGGCCCTCGCGCATCTCGCGCTGGTCCCGGCGGGCCGCTCCTGGCTGCGCCGCCGCACCACCGCCCGACCTCCGCGCACGCCCCTGCTCCCGGAGGAGCCGGCTCAGGGTCGGACCCCGACGATTCCCAGGGTCGGGATCGCCCCGTGGAGCGACGCTCTACCCCCTTCGTCTCCCTAGCGTGGAGTGCAGATGGGGTACTCGGACGAGAGGCCTCACACACCCTCACGAAGGAGCCGCACATGTCCCGCCTCGCCCGCCCCACCCACGGCCGCATGATCGGCGGAGTGTGCGCCGCACTGGCTCGGCGCTTCGGCACCTCGGCCACCACGATGCGGGTGATCTTCCTGGTCTCGTGTCTGCTGCCCGGCCCGCAGTTCCTGCTGTACATCGCGCTGTGGATCCTGCTGCCCGCGGAGGGCAAGACACACGGCAAGGCACAGACCGCCTGGTAACGCCCATACGCGAGAACGCCGTTGGGGCGCATCCCGTGCGGGGTGCGCCCCATCGGCATGTGCGTCCGCGGGGGCGGGAGGTCAGCCGACCGGCACGCCGTTCACCGGCAGGCCGTGCGTGGGCAGTCCCTGCACCGGGAGCCCGCCCAGCAGCTGGGCGGCCGAGCCCGTCGGGCCGTTGGCGAGGGCCTGTTCGGCGACCGGCTGGGCGGCGGCGAGACCGGCACCGGCCGCCGTCTGCCCCTGACCCAGCACCTCACCCGAGCCCGGCAGCGACGGGGAGAGCTGCTCCGCCGGGAGCGCCGCGGTGACGGGCTCCAGCGACGGGGCGGTGTCCGGGACGGCTGCGTGGGCGGCGCCCGCACCGGAGGCGGCGAAGGCCGCACCGAGAGCGGCGACACCGAGGGACTTGGCAGCAGACTGCTTCATGAAATACGTCCTCGTAACGGGATGACGGAATGGGTGAGCGGTCCGACGACCGTAAACACCCGGCACCCTCGGCCGCAAACATCGGAATACGGACGGATGGCGAGAACCGTCGGCGTCCACCGCGTTCCGATTACCCCCGATTCAGTCGCCCGAAGGAACAGAACCGCTGGTGGAGGCGGTTTGACGGAACAGCCATTCGGATTTCAGCTCGGCATATCCGGGCTTGATGACGTCATTGATCATGGCCAGTCGTTCATCGAATGGAATGAACGCTGATTTCATCGCATTGACAGAGAACCACTGCATGTCGTCGAGCGTGTATCCGAATGCCTCGACGAGGTGCTCGAATTCCCGGCTCATGCTGGTGTGCGACATCAGGCGGTTGTCCGTGTTGACCGTGGCCCGGAAGTGCAGCCGGCGCAGCAGTCCGATGGGGTGCTCGGCGTACGAGGACGCGGCCCCGGTCTGGAGGTTGGAGCTCGGGCACAGCTCCAGCGGGATGCGCTTGTCCCGGACGTAGGAGGCGAGCCGCCCGAGTTCGACCCGGCCGTCCTCGTGGACCTGGATGTCGTCGATGATCCGCACGCCGTGACCGAGCCGGTCGGCGCCGCACCACTGGAGGGCCTGCCAGATGGAGGGCAGCCCGAAGGCCTCCCCGGCGTGGATGGTGAAGTGGTTGTTCTCGCGCTTGA
Source organism: [Streptosporangium] indianense (assembly GCF_021474405.1). Lineage (GTDB taxonomy): Bacteria > Actinomycetota > Actinomycetes > Streptomycetales > Streptomycetaceae > Streptomyces > Streptomyces indiaensis. The sequence goes on along the minus strand of NZ_JAKEIO010000037.1, from coordinate 53,336 downwards.
GGTACTCGAAGGCGTCCAGGTGCCGGGTGGGCGGGTAGCCAGCCTCGGCGCCGGCGATGTCGAAGCCGACGACGCCCAGGTCCCGATAGCGGTTGGCGAGCTCGGCGATCTCCAGGGCGCGGGCCGCGTGCCGCATGGCGGTGAGCAGCGCGCCCACGCGGATGCGCCGGCCGTTCTCCCGGGCGCGCCGCTCCCCTTCCCGGAAACCCTCGTTGACGGCCTCGACGACCTCTTCGAGAGCGAGGCCGCCCTCCAGATGCTGTTCGGGGGCGTAGCGCACCTCGGCGTAGACGACGCCGTCCGCGGCCAGGTCCTCGGCGCACTCGGCGGCGACCCGGACCAGGGCGTCGCGGGTCTGCATCACGCCGACGGTGTGGGAGAACGTCTCCAAGTACCGTTCCAGGGAACCGGAGTCGGCGGCCTCGCGGAACCAGACGCCGAGCTTCTCGGGGTCGGTGTCCGGGAGCTGGGTGTAGCCGTTCTCGCGGGCGAGGGCGACGATCGTGCCGGGGCGCAGACCGCCGTCGAGGTGGTCGTGCAGCAGAACCTTGGGCGCCCGGCGGATCTGGTCCGGTGTCGGGGTGTTCGCAATGGTCTGGCTCGTCATTTCCGCACTCTAACTCCTACGCGCGTAGAGGGCGCGTTGCCGGATGCTGTGCGTTTTCGTCGATACGCAACGGTGACCCCGGCGACGGGTCGCGTACACCCGTGCTTCTGACACTGTTCTGTCATGGCACACCAAGCGACGCCGGTTCGCAGGGCACGGCTGGGCAGGGCACTCGGTCCGGAACCGACGGCGGTGAGCGGCGTGGTGCTGCTGCTCCCCGGCGGCGACGAGGTCTCCGGCCGCAGACCGTCGCCCCTGCTGGCGACCGCCTCGGTGCGCGCCGTCGGACGTCGGCTGGCCCGCGCGGGCCGGGCCGAGGGCCTCGTCGCGCACGTCGTGCACTACCGCTGCCGCGGCTGGAACGGCAGCGAGGCCAATCTCGCGCAGGACGCGACATGGGCGGCCGACGAGGTCGTACGGCGGTACGGGGACGTCCCGGTCTGCCTGGTCGGTGTCGGGATGGGGGGCCGGGCCGGGCTGCGGGCGGGTGGTCACGACGCCGTCAACTCCGTCCTGGCGCTAGCCCCTTGGCTGCCGGAGGAGGACGTCGCGGCGCCACCCGAACCGGTGAAGCAGTTGGTCGGGCGCCAGGTGCTGATCGTGCACGGCACGAATGACGGGCGGACGGATCCGGAGCTGTCGTTCCGGCTGGCGGCGCGGGCCAAGAAGGCGAACCGGGACGTGTGCCGCTTCGAAGTGCACGCGGACGGACACGGGTTGCACCAGTACCGGGACGAAGTGCTGGCGCTGGCCGAGGACTTCGTGATGGGGGCGTTGTTCGGGCGGGCGGTGTCGCGGCCGGTGCGGGATGCGTTTGCCGCGCCGCCGCCGTTGGGGTTGCGGATGCCGCTCGCTGCGGGGTTCAGCCCTTCGAGGCGGTAGGGCCGTGTGAGGTGCCCGTGGATTTCGGGGTGCGGGATTGTGGTGGTTGCTCGCGCAGTTCCCCGTGCCCCTTTCAGGTGGGCAAGAGGCTGCCTCTTCTTGAGAGAAGGAATTTCTTGAAAGCCGCCACCGGGGGTGTGTCCGGGTGGCCTTCCAGCCAGGCCACGCCGATCTCGCGGACGGCTCTCGGCGCCGTGACCGTCAGTTCCACGACGCCCGGGCGGGGGACGGCCGGTGGGGGCAGGAGGGCCACGCCGAGGCCCGCCGCCACCAGGCCCCTCAGCGTTTCCGCCTCCTCCCCCTCGAAGGCGATGCGGGGTTTGAAGCCGGCCTCCTTGCAGAGGTCGTCGGTGATGCGGCGCAGGCCGTAGCCGGGTTCCAGGGTGACGAAGGTTTCGTCTGCGGCCTCGGCGAGGCGGATACGGCGGCGGCCTGCGAGCGAGTGGTCGGCGGGGACGACCAGGCGCAGCTTCTGCTCGTCCAGGCGGCGGGCCACCAGGTCGGGGGCGTCCGGTACCGGGGACGTCAGGCACAGGTCGAGTTCGCCGGCGCGCAGGCGTTCCAGCATGGCCTCGCCGTAGTTCTGGACGAGGCTGAAGCGGACGCGCGGGTGGTCGGCGCGGAAGGCGTGCAGGAGGCCCGGGACGGTCTCGGCGCCCATGGTGTGCAGGAAGCCGAAGGCGACCTTGCCGGTGGTGGGGTCGGCGTCGGCGCGCACCTCCTCGGCGGCACGCTCCACCTCGGCCAGGGCGCGTTCGACGGAGGCGAGGAAGGTGCGGCCGGCCGGGGTGAGGGAGACCGTGCGGCCGTGCCGGGCGAACAGGTCGACGCCCAGATCCTGCTCCAGGCGGGCCATGGAGCGGGAGAGGGTCGACTGGGGGACGTTCATCTCCTGGGCGGCGCGCGTGACGTGCTCGGTGCGGGCGACGCCCGCGAAGTACGCCAGGCGCGGCGCCAGCAGCTTCGACATCTCTGCCATGTCTTCTGTGTCACTGCTGGGTGACAGCCGGGGCTGTGAGCTCGGTTGATGCGCCATGGGAACGATTATGACCGGTCCATGCATTGGACGGATGAGTGCGGCCGTCCGTAGGTTCGAGGCATGTCTCCCGCCAGTACCGGGGCGTCCACCGTCGTGGGCGCCGATGCCTCCGTTCCCACCGCCGACTCACGTGTGTCCCCGGGCGGCCCCGGCTACCGCCGGATGAGCTTCGCCCTCTTCCTCGCGGGTGTCGCGACCTTCGCGCTGCTGTACTCCACCCAGGCCCTGCTCCCGCTGATCTCCGGCGAGTTCGGGGTGGCGGCGGGCGACGCGAGCTGGACGGTGGCCGCCGCGACGGGCGGGCTGGCGCTGTTCGTGCTGCCGATGAGCGCCCTGTCGGAGCGCTTCGGACGCCGTGCGGTCATGACCGCGTCGCTGGCCGTGGCCGTCACGCTCGGACTGCTGGTGCCCCTGGCCCCCTCCCTCGGTGTGCTGATCGCGCTGCGGGCGCTGCAGGGCGCCGCCCTGGCCGGACTGCCGGCGTCGGCGACCGCGTACCTCGCGGAGGAGGTCAGCCCCAAGGCGCTGATCACCGCGATCGGCCTGTTCGTCGCGGGCAACAGCGTGGGCGGGATGAGCGGCCGGGTCATCACCGGCTGGGTCGCGCAGGAGTGGGGCTGGCGGGTCGCCGTCGCGGTCATCGGGGTGATCGCCGTGGCGTGCGCGGTGGCCTTCCGGCTGCTGCTCCCCGCCCCGAGGCACTTCAAGGCCGGCTCGCTGCGGCCGCGCGTCCTGGCCCGGACGGTCCGCGACCACCTGTCCAACCCGCTGCTGTGCCGGCTGTACGCGATCGGCGCGCTGTTCATGACGGTGTTCGGCGGCGTGTACACGGTCATCGGCTACCGGCTGACCGAGGCCCCGTTCTCGCTGCCGCAGGGCATCATCGGCTCGATCTTCCTGGTGTACCTGGTGGGCACGGTGTCGGCGTCGACCGCGGGCCGGCTGGTCGGCCGGCTGGGCCGCCGGGGCGCGCTGTACGCGGGCGGCGGTACGACGGCGGCGGGCCTGCTGCTGTCCCTGGCGGGCTCCCTCCCTCTGGTCCTGCTGGGCCTGGTCCTGATCACGGCGGGCTTCTTCGCGGGCCACGCGGTCGCCTCCTCGGCGGTCAGCAAGACGGCCACGCACGGCCGCGCCCAGGCCTCGGCGCTGTACCAGTCGGCGTACTACATCGGCTCCAGCGCGGGCAGCACGGTCGGCGCCGTCGCCTTCCACGCGGCCGGCTGGGCCGGGACGGTCGGGGTCGGACTGCTGGCCGTCCTGGGCGTCGTGACGATCACCGTCTTCGGAACCCGGGCGGCCCGCCTGCATCGGCGCCACCTGGCCGCCGCCTGAGCGTCGACGACGATCCCCCTGCCGGGGTCGGTCGTCAGTGGGTGCGGACACCTTCCGCACCGGCTGATCACCGGACCAGGCAGGGGGACTTCCGCATGCGCTGACGAGGGGCGACCCGCGGGGGCTGCCGCGAGTGCCGAGCGCGCCGGCGCCCGGTCATGCCGGTGGAGGAGTTCCCGTGAAGGGCGCGGGGGACGGTCGCGGGCCTTCCGGGCCACACGCCCCGACCTGCTCCTTCGTGCGCTCGGGGGGCCGTTGTCAGTGGGCTGCGGTAGCTTCCGAAGTGCTGGGGCGCGACGGCGCGTGAACAGAACGTCCACAGGGGTGGGTGGAGATGGCGAACGGCACGGCGACACCGGCGGACCTGGACACCAGGCTGGAGGCGCACCGCACGGAACTGACGGGGTACTGCTACCGGATGCTCGGCTCCTCCTTCGAGGCCGAGGACGCGGTGCAGGACACGATGGTCCGCGCCTGGCGCAGCTACGACAAGTTCGAGGGCCGCTCCAGCCTGCGCTCCTGGCTCTACCGCATCGCGACCAACGTGTGCCTGGACATGCTGAACGCGGGCAACAAGCGCGCCCGGCCCATGGATCTGACCGAGTCCACCCCGCTCGCCCGGGCCGCCCTCTCCCCCCGGCCGGACAACACCTGGCTGGAGCCCATGCCGGACGCCCGTGTGCTGCCCACGACCGGCGACCCGGCGGAGGCCGCCGTCGCCAAGGAGTCCGTGCGGCTCGCCTTCATGGCCGCCCTGCAGAAGCTCCCGGCCAAACAGCGCGCGGTGCTGATCCTGCGCGAGGTCCTGGCCTGGAAGGCCAGTGAGGTCGCCGAGCTGCTGGACACCTCGGTGGCGTCGGTGAACAGCGCCCTCCAGCGGGCCCGCGCCACCCTGGCCGAGCGGCAGGAGCCGGGCGCCGACGCGGCCGTCTCCGACCCGCTGGACGAGGACCAGAAGAAGCTGCTCGACCGCTACGTCGCGGCCTTCGAGGGCTACGACATGACGGCGCTGACGGCCCTGCTGCACGAGGACGCGGTCATGACGATGCCGCCGTTCGACCTGTGGCTGACCGGTACGCGGGACATCACCGGCTTCATGACCACCCTCGGCGCGCCCTGCGCCGGCTCCCGGCTGGTGCCGGTCCAGGTCAACGGCCTGCCGGGGTTCGCCCAGTACAAGCCGGACCCGGAGCGCGGCGGCTTCGTGCCGTGGGCGGTGCAGGTGCTGGAGATCTCAGACGGCCGGATCACCGGGTTCCACTGCTTCCTCGACACCCAGCGCTGGTTCCCGCTCTTCGGCCTCCCCCTCCACCTCGAAGCGGAGTCCGACCAGGTCGAGCAGGACGCGTAGGGCCGGGTCGGGGGCGCGCAGCCGTATCCGTCCCCCGGCGCGGCGGGCGGCCAGCTGGAGTTTCGCCAGCAGCTCGACGGCGGCGAGGCCCGGCGGCCCCAGTCCCCCGACGTCGCACACCACGACCCGGGCACCGCTGCCGTGCAGCAGTGCGCGCACGTCGTCGCTGAGCCCCCTCACCTCGTCCCGGGTGACGGGGCCGGGCAGTACGAGCACGGGCGGTGTCATGGCGTCCACGATCGGTAGACCGGGCGGGTGGCGGTAACTCATCGCGAAGCGACTCATCGCGACGTCATCGCGACGTGAGCCACCACCACGTGACTCGTCGCGATGTTCCGTCCTCCCGGGGCGCGGTCACGGCCGGTCGGCGCCGTGAGGATCACATTGACCCGCGCAGTGCCTTCCCCGGAGGGTTGGGTGTATGCCCCAACCACCCGCTCCCGCCGCGCTGCCCGATGCCTTTCTCGCCGGTGAGGGGGCGCCGTGCAGGGGGTGTTGAGCGGGTTCGCGGTCATCGCGGTCGTCATCGGGATCGGCTATCTGATCGGGCGCCGGGGGTATCTGGGGGACGGCGGCCGGGAGGTCCTCACCAAGCTCGCCTTCCACGTGGCGTCCCCGGCGCTGCTCTTCACGACGCTCGCGCAGGCCGACCTGTCGGTGATCTTCTCCGAGCGGCTGCTGGTCACGGCGATGAGTACGGCAGCGGCGGCGGGTGTCTTCGTGGCGGTGGGCGCGGTGCGCGGGTGGGGCGTGGGCCGGACCACGATCGGCGCGCTGTGCTCCAGTTACGTCAACTCCGGAAATCTGGGCATTCCGATTGCCGTGTACGTGCTGGGCGACGCCTCCCTGGTCGCGCCGGTGCTGCTGTTCCAGTTGGTCGGTGTGACGCCGGTGGCACTGACGGTCCTGGACCTGGCGAGCGGCGGGGAGAAGCGGCCCCTGTGGCAGCGGCTGCTGGCGCCGTTGCGCAATCCGATAGCCCTGGGCTCGCTGGCCGGGGTGGCGGTCTCGGCGTCGGGCCTCACGGTGCCGGGCCCTCTGATGGACCCCCTGACCCTGATCGGCAACATGTCGGTCCCGGCGGTCCTGCTGGCCTTCGGCATCTCCCTGCGCGGCAGCACGCTCCCGCTGCGCGGCACGGAACGGGCCCCGGTGCTCCTCGCCGTGGCCCTGAAGTCCGTGTTCCAGCCTCTGGTCGCCTGGGCGCTGGCGGCGGGTGTCTTCGGCCTGCGCGGTGCCCTGCTGCTCGACGTGGTGGTGACGTCCGCGCTGCCAGCGGCGCAGAACCTCTTCACGTACGCGAGCAGCTACCGGGTGGGCGAGGTGCTGGCGCGGGAGGCGATCCTGCTGTCGACGGTGCTGGCGGTGCCGGTGCTGGTGGTCGTGGCGGCGGTGCTGGGGTGACTCAGTTCTCCGGGAACTCGCCGGTGTCGATGACGAGGTCGAAAGGAGCCGGCAGCTTGATCGACTCGCCGAACTTCGCGGTGCTCAGAGGGCGGTAGACATCGCCCTTGGGCTCGCCGTAGAGCGTCACGGTGGGGCCGTCGGCGGCCCAGCGGTCTACGAGGAGATAGAGCGGAATACCGGCAGTGGCGTAGGCAGCAGGCTTGCTGACGCGGTCGTGGCGAGCGTTGGACTTGGACGTGACCTCGACGACGAGTTCGGCGAGAGCGGCCGGGATGTGGGTGTCCGTGTCAGCGTCCTCCCATACGGGGGCCACCACGAGATCCGGGATGAGCATGCCGAGACGTGACGGCACGGCGAGCGCCAGCGTCTGGAAAATTTCCCAGTCCTCGGGGATCACGGAGTAGAGGCGACGCTGGATGCGGGCCGCGATCACGTTGTGGCGGTAAGCGGGAGCAGGTGACACGGTGATGATCCCCTCGATGATCTCCACCTTGCTGCCCTCGGGCCATTCCATCTCCTCCCAGAACCGGACGAGATCGTCCCAGCTCTGCTCGGGGTCCTGGCTCACGGTGAGTGCGCTCATGGCGGTCTCCTATCGGTGCGTCACCGATCCCAGCATGCCGAACGGGACCGGCGAGGGTCCACCGATCCCGTTCACCCGTACGAGGAAACCCCAGGTCAGGCGATTCGTTCCAGCACCACCGGCGACGCCGTGAAAGCCGTCCCGGGCGCTGCGACGTCGTAGGAGCCCTCGATGGACTGGAGGGCGTACTCGAAGCGCTCGGGGGTGTCGGTGTGGAGGGTCAGCAGGGGCTGGCCCTCGGTCACCGTGTCGCCCGGCTTGGCGTGCATCTCGACGCCGGCGCCCGCCTGCACCGGGTCCTCCTTGCGCGCACGGCCCGCGCCGAGACGCCAGGCCGCGACGCCGATGTCGTAGGCGTCGAGACGGGTCAGGACGCCGGAGGCCGGGGCCTTGATCACGTGCTGCTCACGGGCCACCGGCAGCGTCGCGTCCGGGTCGCCGCCCTGGGCCGCGATCATCCGGCGCCACACGTCCATCGCCGAGCCGTCGGCCAGGGCCTTCGCCGGGTCGGCGTCCTTGATGCCGGCCGCGTCGAGCATCTCGCGGGCGAGCGCGATCGTCAGCTCGACGACGTCCGCCGGGCCGCCGCCCGCCAGGACCTCGACCGACTCGCGGACCTCCAGGGCGTTGCCGGCCGTCAGGCCCAGCGGGGTGGACATGTCCGTCAGCAGCGCGACCGTCTTCACGCCGTGGTCCGTGCCCAGCCCGACCATCGTGGAGGCCAGTTCGCGGGCGTCCTCGATGGTCTTCATGAAGGCGCCGGTGCCGACCTTCACGTCCAGGACCAGCGAACCGGTGCCCTCGGCGATCTTCTTGGACATGATCGAGGAGGCGATCAGCGGGATCGCCTCGACCGTGCCGGTGACGTCCCGCAGGGCGTAGAGCTTCTTGTCGGCGGGGGCCAGGCCGTCGCCGGCCGCGCAGATGACGGCACCGGTGGTGTCGAGGACGTTCAGCATCTCCTCGTTGGACAGCAGCGCGCGCCAGCCGGGGATCGACTCCAGCTTGTCCAGGGTGCCGCCGGTGTGGCCGAGGCCACGGCCGGACAGCTGCGGGACGGCCGCGCCGCAGGCCGCCACCAGGGGCGCCAGGGGCAGCGTGATCTTGTCGCCGACACCGCCCGTGGAGTGCTTGTCGGCGGTCGGGCGGGACAGGGACGAGAAGTCCATGCGCTCACCGGAGGCGATCATCGCGGCGGTCCAGCGGGCGATCTCGCGGCGGTTCATGCCGTTCAGCAGGATCGCCATGGCGAGAGCGGACATCTGCTCGTCGGCGACCTCCCCGCGGGTGTACGCGTCGATGACCCAGTCGATCTGCGCGTCGCTGAGCTCACCGCGGTCCCGCTTGGTGCGGATGACGGAGATGACGTCCATGGCCATGGCTTGGCTTCCTTCCGAGGTTTCCAGAAGCCGTACGGCCCCTCTGAGCCGGTCGCGTGAGCAACTCAGAGGGGCCGAACGGAAGTTACTTGCTGAGGTGCTCCGGGCCGAAGGCCTGGGGCAGCATCTCCGAGAGCGGCAGGATCCCCGCCGGGGTCTCCAGCAGGAGGTCCGGGCCGCCGAACTCGTGGAGCAGCTGGCGGCAGCGGCCGCACGGGACGAGCGTGTCGCCGTTGCGGTCGACGCAGGTGAAGTGCGTCAGCCGGCCGCCCCCGGTGTTGTGCAGCTCCGACACCAGACCGCACTCGGCGCACAGGCCGAGCCCGTACGAGGCGTTCTCGACGTTGCACCCGGAGATGATCCGGCCGTCGTCGACCCGGGCCGCCACGCCGACCGGGTAGCCGGAGTAAGGGGCGTACGCCCGGGACATGGCGTCCCGGGCCGCCGCGCGCAGCTGCTCCCAGTCGACGGCGGTACCGGCGTCGGTCACTTGCCCTGCCCCTTCCGGTACGGCAGTCCGTCGGCCTTCGGCATCCTCAGCCGCTGGGCGGACATGGCGAGGACCACCAGGGTGATGACGTACGGCGTGGCGGAGACGACCTGGTTCGGGACCTCGTCGGTGCTGGCGTACCAGGCGAACACCAGGGCGGCGACGACCGCGGTGATCATCGACGGGGCGTACTTCTTGCGGACCACCAGGAAGATCGCCCCGATGATCAGCAGCAGCGCGCCGAGCAGCAGCAGGGCGTGCACGTTGGCGGAGCCGCCGCGCAGGTTGAGGCTGTCGGTGTAGCCGAACAGGCCCGCGCCGAGGGCGAGGCCGCCCGGCATCCAGTTGCCGAAGATCATCGCCGCGAGGCCGATGAAGCCGCGTCCGCTGACCTGGCCCTCCAGGTAGAAGGGGTTGGCCACGATGGACAGGAAGACACCGCCGAGACCGGCCAGGCCGCCGGAGATGACGACGGCGATGTACTTGTACTTGTAGACGTTGACGCCGAGGGACTCGGCGGCCACCGGGTTCTCACCGCAGGAACGCAGCCGCAGGCCGAAGGCGGTGCGCCACAGGATCCACCAGGTGGCGGGGATCAGCGCGATGGCGATCAGGGTCAGCCAGGACACGTTGGTGACCAGGCCGCCGAGCAGGCCCGCGATGTCGGAGATGAAGAACCAGCCCTGGTTGTTCAGGTCGCGCAGCGCGTCGGACAGTCCCGGCACGGTGAAGTGGCCGAGGGAGTCGACCGCCGGGGACTGCTTGGCGGAGCCGCCGGTGTGGCCCTCGAAGGCGAGGGGCGCGAGGTAGCGGGTGGCGCCGAGGGCGAGGATGTTGATGGCCACACCGGAGACGATGTGGTTGACGTTGAAGGTGACGGTCACGAAGGCGTGCAGCAGACCGCCGATCGCGCCGCCGAGGATGCCGACCAGGACACCGGTCCACGGGCCCCACTGGAAGCCGGCCCAGGCGCCGAACCAGGTGCCGAGGATCATCATGCCCTCGAGGCCGATGTTGACCACGCCCGCGCGCTCGGCCCACAGGCCGCCCAGACCGGCGAGGCCGATCGGCACGGCGAGCTGGAGCGCGGTGGACATCTGGCTGACGTTGGTGATGCCGTCGGCGCCGGTGATGAGGCGGACGATCGAGGTGAGCGCCAGGCCTCCGGCGATGATCAGCAGCAGGACGGGCCACGACAGGCGGCGGCCGGTCGGCGCCGCGGGCTGCAGCGTGGGCTGGTTGACGTCGGTCGCGGTGGTCATCGGCCAGCCACCTCCTTCGTGTTCTGAGCGCCGAGGACGTGTCCGGCGGCGAGTTCGGCGCCGACACGACGCTGCTGGCGGCGCAGACCCCATTCGCGGACGGCCTCGTAGGAGACGACGACCGAGAGCACGATCAGGCCCTGCATGATGACCGCGATCTCCTTGTCGTAGCCGTGGAAGTCCAGCTCGGGCGAGGCCTTGTCGAGCCAGGCCCACAGCAGGGCGGCGAAGGCGATGCCGACCGGGCTGTTACGGCCGAGCAGGGCGATGCCGATGCCGAGGAAACCGATGCCGGTGGGGAAGTTGAGGCTGTAGGTGTGGGTGTCGCCGAGCAGGATCGGCAGGCCGGCCAGGCCCGCGATGGCGCCGGAGATCAGCATGGCGCTGAGCACCATGCGCTTGGGGTCGACGCCGCTGGCCGCGGCGGCGGTCTGCGAGGCACCGGAGGCGCGCAGGTCGAAGCCGAAGCGGGTGCGGTTGAGGACGATCCAGTAGCCGATGCCGAGCAGGACGGCCAGCAGCACCAGGCCGTAGATCTCACCGGCGTCGCCCAGGCTGATCCCGGGGATCCAGCCGGACTCGTACATCTCGCCGGTGGTGTTGTTGTTGCCGACCTTGACGCCGAAGACGTTCGGCAGCCACAGGTAGGCGATCACGGAGGTGGCGATCGCGTTGAGCATGATCGTGGCGACGACCTCGCTGACGCCGCGGGTGACCTTCAGGACGCCCGCGATGCCCGCCCAGAAGGCGCCGGTGAGGACCGCCGTCAGGAGCAGCAGCGGGACCTGCAGGGCGGCCGGCAGGTTCACATGGGCGCCGACGACGGCGGCCATCATGGCGCCGAGCTGGTACTGGCCGTCGACGCCGATGTTGAACAGGTTCATCCGGAAGCCGATGGCCACCGCGAGGGCCGCGATGTAGTACATCGAGGCCTGGTTGATGATCAGGACCTGGATGTCGGAGAAGCTCAGCTGCTCGAACATCAGGGCGAACGGCTCGAAGGGGCTCTTGCCCGAGGCGAGCAGCACGATCGCGCTCAGGACGAAGGCCACGGCCAGCGCGATGACCGGTCCGGCCACCGCCAGGAGCAGGCGCTCCTTGTCGAACTTCTTCATCAGCGGGCCTCGTCTTCCGGAGACTCGGGGGCGTCGGCCTTCGAGATCTCGGGGGTGTCGTCGTGCGCGAGGTGCCCGGTGACGGCACCGGTCATGGCCGAGCCGAGCTCCTCGGGGGTGATGGTGGCCGGGTCGGCGTCCGCGACCAGCTTGCCGTTGTAGATCACGCGCAGCGTGTCGGACAGGCCGATCAGCTCGTCCAGGTCGGCGGAGATCAGCAGCACGGCCAGGCCCTCGCGGCGCGCCTCGCGGATGTGGTCCCAGATGGCGGCCTGGGCGCCGACGTCCACGCCCCGGGTGGGGTGCGCGGCGATGAGGAAGCGCGGCTTGTGGCTCATCTCGCGGCCGACGATCAGCTTCTGCTGGTTGCCGCCGGACAGGGAGGCCGCGGTGACGTCGATGCCGGGGGTGCGGACGTCGTACTCCGTCACGATCCGGCGGGTGTCCTCCTGGGCCGCCTTCGGGTCCAGCCAGACGCCCTTGGCGAGGGGCTTCTCGGTGACGTGACCGAGGATGCGGTTCTCCCAGAGGGGTGCCTCCAGGAGGAGACCGTGGCGGTGCCGGTCCTCGGGGATGTAGCCGATGCCCTGCTCGCGGCGCCGGCGGGTGGGCCAGGCGGTGATCTCCTCGTCGGCGAGCCGGATCGTGCCGCTGTCGGCGGACCGGAGGCCGATGAGCGCGTCGACCAGTTCGGTCTGGCCGTTGCCCTCGACACCGGCGATGCCGAGGACCTCGCCCGCGTGGATGGTGAAGCTGATGTCGTCGAGGAGCGCCTTGCCGCCGGGGGCCGCCAGGCGCAGCTTCTCGACGCCGATGACCGGGCGGTCGGTGACCGTGGACTCGGCCGTCTCGGGCGTGGGCAGCTCGCTGCCGACCATCATCTCGGCGAGCTGACGGGGCGTCGTCTCGGACGGGACGGCGGTGCCGACGGTGGTGCCGCGGCGGATGACGGTGATCTCGTCGGCGACGGAGAGGACCTCGCCGAGCTTGTGCGAGATGAAGATGACCGACAGGCCCTCGGACTTCAGTTCGCGCAGGTTGGCGAAGAGGGCGTCGACCTCCTGCGGGACGAGGACCGCGGTCGGCTCGTCGAGGATGAGGGTGGTCGCGCCGCGGTAGAGGACCTTGAGGATCTCCACACGCTGGCGGGCGGCGACACCGAGCTCCTCGACCATCAGGTCGGGCTCGACACCGAGGCCGTAGCGTTCGGAGAGCTCCTTGATCTTGCGGCGGGCCTTGGCGCCGATGCCGTAGAGCTGCTCGCTGCCGAGCGCCACGTTCTCCAGGACCGTGAGGTTGTCGGCGAGCATGAAGTGCTGGTGGACCATGCCGATGCCGCGGGCGATGGCGTCGGCCGGCGACGAGAAGCCGACCTGCTGCCCGTCGACGGCGATGGTGCCCTCGTCCGGCTTCTGCATGCCGTAGAGGATCTTCATCAGCGTCGACTTGCCGGCGCCGTTCTCGCCGACGAGGGCGTGCACGGTGCCCTTGCGGACGCTGAGGTGGATGTCGTGGTTGGCCACGACTCCGGGGAAACGCTTGGTGATCCCGGCGAGTTCGACGGCGGTCACCGATTCGTTGACCGCCGCTCCGGCCGGAGGGCTGCTGGACGCGTTGATGGCGCACTCTCCTGGGGACGGGGGCCGTCTACGCGCGTAGCGCCCCTAGGGCATACAAAGGGGCCTACGCCCCGCGGCAACGGGGCACGGGGAGCGGCTCCCCGTACCCCGTCGAGCGGACGTGACCCCGGGGGTCACCGCCTGCTTCGAGGCAGTCGCTCGTCAGCTGCTCTTGACCTTGATCTCGCCGCTGATGATCTTCTCCTTGGCCGTCTTCAGGGCTGCCTGAAGGTCGGCGTCGTCCGCGAACTTCGGGTTGGAGTTCGACAGGCTCACCTCGCCGGTCTTCAGATCGCCACGAACGATACCGGTCTCGGGCTTTCCGTCCTCGACCGACTTCGCCAGGTTGTACACAGCCTTGGCGACGTCCTTCATCGCCGAGGTCAGGATGGAGTCCTTGTACTTGGCAAGGGCTTCCTGCTGGTACTGGTCGGAGTCCACACCGATGGCCCACACCTTCTCGGCGGCGGCGGCCTCGATGACGCCCTGACCGGACAGGCCGGCGGCCGCGTAGACGACGTCGGCCTTCTTCTCGATCTGACCCTCGGCAGCCGTCTTGCCCTTGTCGGGGCTGGCGAAACCGCCCTCCTCGGCCGTCTGGGTGAGGTACTGCGAGAGCACCTTGACCTTAGGGTCGGTGTCCTTGACGCCCTGCGCGAAGCCCGCCTGGAACTTGTGGATCAGCGGGATGTCCACGCCGCCGACGAAGCCGACGACCTTGGTCTTGCTGGTCTTGGCGGCGGCGACACCGGCCAGGTAGGAGGCCTGCTCCTCGTTGAAGACCAGGTCGGCCACGTTCTCGGTGTTGATCGTGGCGTCGTCGACGATGCCGAACGTGGTCTTCGGGAACTTCTCCGCGGCGCCCTTCACGGCGGCGGCGTAGGCGTAACCGACACCGACGACCGGGTTGTAGCCCTGCTTGGCCAGCGAGACCAGGCGCTGCTCCTTGTCGGCGTCCGTCTCGCCCTCGGTGGGCTCCACGTCGGCCGTCTGGTACCCGAACTCCTTCTTCGCCTGCTCCAGGCCCGCGAACGCGGCGTCGTTGAAGGACTGGTCGCCCTTGCCGCCGACGTCGTAGGCGATGGCGAGGCCCTTGTCGCCCTTCGAGTCCGACGACCCGGCGGAGGTCGAGGTGCCGCCGCAGGCGGAGAGCGCGAGGGCCAGGGAGGCGGTCGCTGCGCCTGCGACCGTGATCCGGGAAATCCGGCGCATGTGTGGGTGCTCCTGTCGTACAACCGAGGTGCACAGCGCCGGACGGTTCAGCTTCAGCGCTGGCTTCGCCGCAGATTAACGCGCGTAGACCTGCCTGAAAACCCCTTCTGTCCACCTTGTTATGCGCCCGTGGCCAAGCCATCACCGGTCCTTGGCCGGGCCGTTGCCGACCGCGAACGGGGCGTGGCGCTGGGTGATCCGGTTCCCCGGGAGGGGGCCGGGAAACGCGGAGCGGGCGGACACCCAGGGGGTGCCCGCCCGCTCCGGCCGGTCAGACCGGCCGGCTCACTCGGTGTTGACCTTGATCTTGCCGTCGATGATCTCCTGCTTGGCCTTGTTCACGGCGTCCTGGAGACCCGCGATCTTCGCGTACTCCGGGTTGGACTCCGACAGGCCCACGCCGTTGACCTCCAGGTCGAACGTCTGGGTGCCGCTCAGCGGCTTGCCGTCGTGGACCGACTTGGACAGCGTGTAGACCGCGCCGCCGACGTCCTTGAGCGCGGAGGTGAGGATGTAGTTCTTGTACGGCGCCAGGGCGGCCTGCTTGTACTGGTCGGAGTCGACGCCGATCGCCCAGACCTTGGCCTTGGCGGCGGCCTCGATGACGCCCTGACCGGACAGACCGGCGGCCGCGTAGAGCACGTCGGCCTTCTTCTCGATCTGGCCCTCCGCGGCGGCCTTGCCCTTGTCGGGGCTGGAGAAGCCGCCCTCCTCGGCCGTCTGCGTCAGGTACTGGGACAGGACCTTCACCTTGGAGTTGGTGTCCTGCACGCCCTGCTTGTAGCCGGCCTCGAACTTGTGGATCAGCGGCACGTCGACACCGCCGACGAAGCCGACGACGTCGGTCTTCGTGGCCTTGGCGGCGGCGACACCGGCGAGGTAGGAGGCCTGCTCCTCGGCGAACACGAGGGAGGCGACGTTCTTGCCCTCGACGACCGAGTCCACGATGCCGAAGGTGGTCTTCGGGTACTTGGCGGCGACGGCCTTCATCGCCGGGCCGTAGGCGAACCCGACGCCGATGACCGGGTTGTAGCCCTGCTTGGCCAGCGACGCCAGGCGCTGCTCCTTGTCGGCGTCCGTCTCGCCCTCGGTGGGCTCGATGTCGGCCGTCTTGTAGCCGAACTCGTCCTTGGCCTTCGTCAGGCCGGCGTAGGCGGCGTCGTTGAAGGACTGGTCGCCCTTGCCGCCGACGTCGTACGCGATGGCGAGGCCCTTGTCGTTGCTGTCGCTGTCGCCGCTGTCACTGCTGGTGCCGCCGCAGGCCGTGGCGACGAGCCCGAGCGACGCGACCCCCACCGCGACACGGGTCAGTTTGGAAATCCGACGCATCTGAAGTTCCCCATTCTCCAAAGCCCCGCGATGGGTGCTCGGTTCGGCGCACATTAACGCGCGTAGACACTCCTGGGAACGGTTCGCCGCGGGGCCGTTATCCATTCGTGCCGATGGCCGGTTACGCCCTTGTGAACCACGGGAGGGAACGGGGTCGAAAGGTGTAGTCGGGAACACGGCGCGTGCCTACCTCGTGACGCGCACCAGGCTGCCGTGAGGCTGCGCCGCTCGCAACCGGAGGGTCTGTCGGGGTGAACGGGGTGGGGTCACGGGGCTGTCGTCCCTGTGCGGCGCCGTCGTGGCCGGTCGCGCAGTTCCCCGCGCCCCTGCGAACGCGTGCGGCGCCGTCGTGGGATGTGCGCAGTTCCCCGCGCCCCCATGCGTCCGTGCGGCGCCGTCGTGGGAGGTGCGCAGTTCCCCGCGCCCCTGCGAACGCGTGCGGCGCCGTCGTGGGATGTGCGCAGTTCCCCGCGCCCCCAAAAGGGGGCGTGTCAGCGGAGGCCGTTGACCAGGGCTGCTGCCGTGAAGAGTTCTACTCCGACCGTGATGGCCGACTCGTCGACGTCGAAGTCGCCCTGGTGGAGGTCGCGGATGTGGCGTTCGCCGGGGGTGCGGACGCCCAGGCGGGCCATTGCGCCGGGGACGCGCTCCAGGTACCAGGAGAAGTCCTCGCCGCCGAGGCTCTGCTCGGTGCCCTCGACGGATTCGACCCCGCGGCGGGCGATCATCGCCTCGCGCAGCAGCTCGGTGACCCCGGGCTCGTTGACGACGGGCGGGACGCCGCGGACGTAGTTGATCTCGGACTTGGCCCGGTGCAGGTTGGCGATCTCGTCGATGGCCGCGACGACGACGTCGGGAGCCTGCCGCCACGCCTCCAGGTCGAGGCAGCGCACGGTGCCGGAGAGCTCGGCGTGCTGCGGGATCACGTTCGGCGCGTGACCCGACTCGACGCGGCCCCAGGTGATGGCGAGCCCGCTGCGGCTGTCGAAGCGCCGGCTGACCAGCGCCGGTACGTCGGTGACGACACGCGCTGCGGCGGTGACCAGGTCGGTCGTGAGGTGGGGGCGGGCGGTGTGGCCGCCCGGTCCGTCGAGGCCGATCTCCAGCCGGTCGCAGGCGGAGGTGATGGGCCCCTCCCGCAGACCGATCCTGCCCGCGTCCACCCGGGGGTCGCAGTGCACGGCGATGATCGCGCCGACGCCCTCCAGTGCCCCGCACTTGATGGCGTCGGCGGCACCGCCGGGCAGCACCTCCTCGGCGGGCTGGAAGATCAACCGGACGGGGCGGGGCAGCGCACCCTGGCGGTGCAGCTCGGCGAGGACGAGTCCGGCGCCGAGCACGACGGTGGTGTGCACGTCGTGACCGCAGGCGTGCGCGCGGTCGGGCACGGTCGAGCGGTACGGGCACTCCGCCTTGGTGTCCGGGATGGGCAGGCCGTCGATGTCGGCCCGCATCGCGAGCATGCTGGGACCGCCGTCCCACTGCTCGCCCTCCACACCGATGTCACAGACGAGTCCCGTCCCCACGGCGAGGACGCGCGGCTTGAGGCCGGCCCGCTCGAGCCGCTCCTTGATCGCGGCGGTCGTGCGGAACTCCTGGTTGCCGAGCTCCGGGTGCATGTGGAGGTCGCGCCGGAACGCGATGAGCTCGGCCCGCAGAGCGTCGGGCAGTGCACCGGGAAGGACTGCTCCGCCGGGAAGATCGACCTCGGACTCCAGTGACATCAGTGGCTTCACCCTCTGAAGGGTAGGGCGCCGGGGCGGTCGGCTGACCCTGGATCAACAAAAGTTCAACCCGATAGGGGAAGAAAATATGACCGCCTGACGCATAGCTATCAAGTGAGGTGGGTAAACTTGCCCGCCTTTTGGGGTCTGGCGGGCCTCCACCCCCCGGAGTGTGACTTCGACCACATCGACGTCGGAACTCCGGTATCCATCCATCCTCTCCACGGATACCACGCCCTGCGCGGCGAACACGGGCGTGTTCATCTGCCGGACGTCCGCCCCCGCTAGTGTGCGCCCCGTGCGCGCCCCTGAGTTCCTGGAGTCCACGCGAGCCTCGTACGACGCCATCGCCGAGGCCTACGCCGCCGAGCACCCCGACAGCCTGGCCGGGAGACCGCTGGAGCGGGCGCTGCTGTCGGCCTTCGTGGAGCTGGCCGAGGTGCCGGGGGTGCCCGGGCGGCCGCCGGTGGCGGACCTCGGCAGCGGGCCGGGGCACGTCACGGCGCGGTTGCGCGACGCGGGGCTGCCGGTGTTCGGGGTCGACGCCTCGCCCCGCATGGTGGCCCTGGCCCGCAGGGCGCATCCGGACCTGCGCTTTCACGTCGGGTCGATGACGGCCCTGGACCTGCCGGACGAGACGCTCGGCGGCATCGTCGCGCTGTACTCGATCATCCACGTGCCGGACGATCACCTGCCGTCCGTGTTCGCCGAGTTCCACCGCGTCCTGCTGCCGGGGGCGCCGGTGCTGCTCGGTTTCCAGTCCGGGGCGCAGGACGGGCACCGGCGCCTGACCGAGCGCTTCGGGCAGGAGATCTCGCTCGACTGCTACTGGCGCACCCCGGACACCGTCATCGGGCACCTCACCGGGGCCGGCTTGGCCCTGCACGCCCGCGTGCTGCGCGAGCCGGAGGCCGGGGAGGAACTGCCCCGCGCGTTCCTGCTGGCGCGCAGGCCCGCTCCGGTACCAGGGGAGGAGTGAGCAGAACCCCTCACGACGCCGCCGGACCGACCAGCCCGGCGGACGGCTGTGTGGCGGTGAAGGGGGCCCGGGCGGACGGGCCGGGGGGAGGCTGCGTCGCCGGGGCAGGTTCCGGGGCGGATTCGGCGGACGGCTGTGTGGCCGTGAAGGGGGCCGGGGCTGTCGGGTCGGGTGGGCTTGCCTGTTCCGGGAGCACCGGCGGGTCCGTCGGTGACAGCCGGTGGACGTCCCGGGCCGTTCCGGTGACCCCGGACAGGAAGCCCTGGGCACGCGGGGAGGCGTGCTCGGTCAGCCAGGCGGGGTCGATGTCACAGACGGCCACGCGTACCCCCGTGCCGGACAGGGCGAGCGGGAGGGTGTGGACGACCGTGGAGGGGAAGCTCAGGATCGTCCGGCCGATGGGGCCGCGGCGGGCGATCAGTTCGAGGGGGAGTTCGGGGCGGACGATCTCCATGCCCGTCTCGACCGCGAGGCGGTGGAGCTTGTCCGTGCTCTCGCGGCGGTGGGCGAAGTAGCGGGTGGCGCCGTGCGCCGTGGCCAGGGCGTGCACGGCCTCCAGATAGCGGCCGTCGTCCACGACGCCCGTCTCCACCAGGGACGTGCCGACCAGGTCGGCGCCCTTGGTGATCCGGGGCGGGCCGAAGCGGGCCCGGGTCCAGGCGAAGGTGTGGGCGCTGACGGTGACGCCTGCCGGGGTCTCCTCCATCGGCATGGAGGAGAAGATCTCGATGCGGCGGCGGTCGCCGGGGGTCAGCAGGCGGCGGGCCGAGGCGGACACCGGCGCGAAGACCACGTCCCGGGGGCCGGGGCGGCCGCCCTTGCGGTGCCAGCGCACCAGCCGTTCACCGCGGGCCAGCTGCCCGACGAACTCCATCGTCGCCGTGCCGTCGTCGACGACGACCAGGTCACGGGCGCGGGTGATCGTCAGCAGCAGCTGGACGTAGCGGGAGAAGGGGTCCCCCAGCACGACCCGGCGCGCCCTGCGGAGCAGGCCGGTCAGACCGCCGATGGTCTGGAAGGGCGCCAGCGGGCCGCCCCTGGCCTCCTCCCAGCGGACCTCGTGCCCCTCGTCGCGGGCCAGGTCGGACATCCGCCGCAGCTGGCCGCGCGTCATCGGGTCGACGGGCGACAGCACCACGAGGGTGAGCCCCACGCCGGGCGCATGCGCGTGCGCCCACTCCAGCACGTTCAGCAGCTGTACCGGGCTCTCGACGAAGGCGAGAGTGTGGGGGCCGGTGTTCCCGGCGCGGGGGCTCATCGACGTACGACCGTCCCGTCGTCAGGGGGTTGTGGGGGTGGGGCGTTCAGACGCCGACCGGCTCGCCCGCGGCCGTGGCGATCTCCGCCTCGGCGACCACGCCGGCCACGCGGCGCAGCTTCTTCATCGGGCCGAGCTCGGACTCGTAGACCTTCTTGACGCCGTCGCCGAGGGAGGCCTCGATGGTGCGGATGTCGCGGACGAGGCGGGACAGACCCTGCGGCTCGACGGAGGCGGCCTGGTCCGAGCCCCACATGGCGCGGTCGAGGGTGATGTGGCGCTCGACGAAGGTGGCGCCGAGGGCGACCGCGGCGAGCGTGGTCTGCAGGCCGGTCTCGTGGCCGGAGTAGCCGATCGGGACGTTGGGGTACTCGGCCTGCAGGGTGTTGATGACGCGCAGGTTGAGCTCCTCGGCCTTCGCCGGGTAGGTCGAGGTGGCGTGGCAGAGCAGGATGTTGTCGCTGCCCAGGACCTCGACGGCGTGGCGGATCTGCTTCGGCGTCGACATGCCGGTGGAGAGGATGATGGTGCGGCCGGTGGCTCGCAGCGCGCGCAGCAGCTCGTCGTCGGTGAGGGAGGCGGAGGCGACCTTGTGGGCGGGGACGTCGAACTTCTCCAGGAAGGTGACGGCCTCGGTGTCCCACGGG
The DNA here is from genome assembly GCF_021474405.1 of [Streptosporangium] indianense. GTDB lineage: Bacteria > Actinomycetota > Actinomycetes > Streptomycetales > Streptomycetaceae > Streptomyces > Streptomyces indiaensis. The sequence continues at coordinate 33,121 of NZ_JAKEIO010000037.1, read as the reverse complement.
GAGGCGAACCAGTCGATGCCCTTCTTCTTGCAGTAGGCGTCGATCTGGCCGTACTCCTCCTCGCCGAACTCCACGCGGTGGCGGTAGTCGATGTACGTCATCCGGCCCCAGGGGGTGTCGCGCTCGATGTCCCACTGGTCGCGCGGGGTGCAGATCTCCGGGGTGCGCTTCTGGAACTTGACCGCGTCGCAGCCGGCCTCGGCGGCGGCGTCGATGAGCTTGAAGGCGTTCTCGATGTCGCCGTTGTGGTTGATGCCGATCTCGCCGGTGACGTAGACGGGGCGGCCGGGGCCGGCCTCGCGGGTGCCGAAGGTGCGGATGCGGGAGTTGTTGCTCATGGCGTTGCGTTCCTTACTTGGTGAGGGAATCGAGAGAGGGGCCGAGAATCCAGCTGGCGATCTCCCGGATCGCGCCGTCACCGCCGGGGACGGTGGTGACCGCGCGTGCGGCGCCGCGCACGACGTCGTGGGCGCTCGCGACCGCCACGGGCCAGCCCACGAGGGCGAAGCACGGGAGGTCATTGACGTCGTTGCCGACGTAGAGCACGCGCTCCGGCGCGATGCCCTGCTCCTCGCACCACTGCTTGAGGGCGAGGTCCTTGCGGTCGATGCCGTGCAGCACCGGGAGCTTGAGCTTCCGGGCCCGGGCGGCGACCACGGGGTTCTGTTCCGTGGACAGGATCAGCATCTTCAGGCCGCTTCTGCGCAGCGCTGCGATGCCGAGTCCGTCCCCGCGGTGCACGGAGACGAACTCCCGTCCGTCGGAGTCGACCAGCACCCGGTCGTCGGTCTGGGTGCCGTCGAAGTCGAGGACGACCGCGTCGACGTCGTCGGCGGTCGGGAGGGCACCGGGGCGGTCCGCGTCGAAGAGCGGCGCGAGGGCCCGGGCGCGGGCGAGGTCGTGCGGGTCGTCGATCTCCAGCACGCGCGCGGGGTCCGTGCGGACCAGTTCGGTGCGGCCGAAGAAGCGGTGCCGGTGCCTGCGGAAGCCGGTCGCCTCCATGGCGTAGGCGGCGCCGGTCTCCAGCAGGTCCTGGGGACGGTCCTGGCGGCGGGGCCGGAAGGACTTGTCGTGGTTGACGCCGTAGCCGCCGCCGACGGCGGCGCCGGACTCGGCGGCGGAGCCCGCCGCGATCTCGTCCTCCGCGTCCCGCCAGACGAATCCGTGGAAGGGCGCCACGGTCACCGCGGTGTCGGCGCCGTTCTCGGCGATCGCGCCCGCCACCCCGTCGATGTCCTCGCGGACGATGAAGGGGCTGGTGCATTGCACGAGCAGGACCACGTCCACCGGCGCCCCGTGCAGGGCCTCGTGGGCGTCCATGGCGTGCAGCACGGCGGCCTCGGAGGTGGCGGTGTCGCCGGCGATGGCGGCGGGCCGCAGCACGACCTCGGCGCCGGCCTCGCGGGCGGCGGCCGCGATGGCCTGGTCGTCGGTGGAGACGACGACGTCCGTGACGAGCCGCGTGGCGCGGCACTCGCGCACCGCCCGGGCCACCAGCGGGACGCCGCCGACGGGCAGGAGGTTCTTCGCGGGCACGCCCTTGGAGCCGCCGCGCGCGGGGATCACCGCGAGCACGCGGCGCACCGAGGCGCCTTGGCCCGCTTCCGGGTGGGACATGGGGTCTACTCCTTGGGCAGGGGTCTCGGGGCGGCTCACAGCTCCCCCATCCGCCGGATGACGGGCGCCACGCGCTGCACGCCGTGCCGGTAGGCGCCGCGCGCCGCCCGGCGCACGATCTGCCGGACCGGTCCGGGGTCCTTGTCGGCGGCGGGCGCGCCGGGCAGCGGGGTGCCGTCCGGGCCGAGGTGGTGGCGGGCGAGGATGCCGGGCAGGTAGCCGGGCGCGGTGACGGGGGTGTAGTACGGGGTCAGCGGGGGCAGGCCGCCGGGCCGGTCGAGCAGCCCGGCGATGCGCTTTCGGGCCGCGTCGAAGGCGGAGTCGTAGGAGCCGTCGGCGGCGACGCCCTGCCGGGACACCCACTCCTCGTCCGGCACGGGCCGGTGCCCTGCGTCGAGCTGGTCCCAGGAGGCGAGGCAGCCGGAGCCCACGAAGTGGTGGTTGCCGAGCGATTCGCGGATGCCGAGGTCGGTCAGCACGACGGTCGGGATGCGGCGGTGCAGCGACTCCAGTGCGGCGGTGGAGCTGACGGTCACCAGCAGGTCGGTCCGGTCGAGGACCTCGCCCATGTTCCCGTACACCAGGCGGAAGTTGGCGGGCGGATCGAGGCGCTGCACCAGCTTCTGGTACGGCAACTCCTCGATGTGGGTGGTGTGTTCGCCCGGCCTGGAGCGCAGCTTCAGCAACACCTCGCGCTCGGGGTGCCTGCGGGCGTGCTGGACCAGCCGGTTCAGCAGGTACGTACGGTCCTTGCGGCTGTCCGGGACGGACGGCTGGGCGGCGAAGACGACCGTGTAGGGCCTGCGCCCCTGCTGCGCGGTGGGGTCGTGTTCACCGTCGTACGGCGCACCGCCGAGGAACGGCAGGGCGACCTCCGTCACCGCGGAGGCGTCGGCGCCCACGCCCTCGTAGACGACCCGGAAGCGGTCCGCGTCCTGGCGGGAGTTGGCGAGGACCAGGTCCGCGCCGTGCCGCAGCAGCAGGCCGTCGGCGAGCTTCTCGTAGACGACCCCGACGTAGCCGGTGACGACGACGGGCCGCCGCGCGCGGTGCTCCCAGACACGTGCCAGGCCGTGCAGCATCGCCTGCACACCGCCGCCCACCAGGGAGAGGACCACGACGTCGTAGGACCCCTCGGCCATGGCGCGCAGGAACTCCACGGCGGTGACCTCGCGCAGCGAGTCGGCGCGCACGCCCACTTCCCTCAGCTGGCGCGGGGTGGGCGTGGCCCGCCCGCGCAGCAGGAAGCCGTCGAGGAGGGGGCCGGCTTGCGCGGCGTCGCGCGATGCGGCTTCCATGGACGGTTCCGAGGCGATGCGGTCCGCGGTCAGCGCACCCCATTTCCAGCGGGTGTCGGAGTCCGCGAGGACGGCGATTCGCGGGCGCTTCGGTGTACTTACTGGCACGTCGAAGACGCTAGGAAGCGAATCCTAGGTATGGCGGAACCGCGACTCAACGAAAAGTTAACAACAGCCCACTGAGAGCCGAACTGGCCTGCTGGAAGGCGGGAAGTACACGGGGTGCACCGTTCTGACACATCGAGTTCACCCGGTGTACCTTCATCGTCAATTTCTGCTGCCGGGCGGGCTCCTAACGTTTTGCGGGTGCCTAAGCTTTCCGTGATCGTGCCGTTCTACAACGTGCAGCAATATGCCCCGGACACCCTCAGAAGCCTTCGGTTGAACGCCGACCGGGATTTCGAGTTCATCCTGGTCGACGACCATTCGAAGGACGAAACTCCGGCCATTCTCGAACGAGCGGCCGAGGAGCTGGCGGATGTCGCCCAGGTGCGGTACATCCGCCACGAACAGAACGGCGGGCTCGCCACCGCCCGCAACACCGGCCTGGACGCGGCGCAGGGCGAGTACCTGACGTTCCTGGACGGCGACGACTGGCTGGCCCCCGGCTACCTCGCCGAACTGGTGTCCGCGATGGACGACTTGGGGTGCGACTTCGTGCGCACCGACCATGTCCAGGCCACCGCGCGCGCCCGTTCCGTGCACCGGGTCCCGGTCGGGCGGCGCTGGGAGGCGTTCGACCCGCGGGAGGCGATCCTGCCCGCCCACCGCTCCACCTCCGTGGACTACGCCTACGCGTGGGCCGGCGCGTACCACCGCCGGCTCGTCGACAAGGGCGTGCTCCACTTCACCCACGGGCTGCGCACGGCCGAGGACCGGCCGTGGATCTGGAAGCTGCACCGTGAGGCGGAGTCGTTCGCCGTGGTGAGCTTGCTGGGCGTGTTCTACCGGCGCGGGGTGGCCTCGTCGCTGACGCAGATCGGCGACGTCCGGCAGCTCGACTTCATCCGGGCCTTCGACCAGGTGATCGAGGAGACGGCCGCGGACCGCGACGCCGACCGGCTGCTGCCCAAGGCGGTGCGCACCTACTGCGCGATCATCGCCCACCACCTCTCCCACGAGGACAGGTTCGAACCGGCCGTGGCCAGGCGGCTGCGGTCGATGAGCGCGGCGGCCATCAAGCGCATGCCGCAGGACGCACTCGCCGACGCACTGGAGGCCATGGACATGGACCGCTCGTCCAAGCTGCGGCGGCTGCGGCGCCGGGTGACCACGACGGGAGCGGCCGCCTGATGCCCGGGACCACTCAGATCTTCTGCGCCTCGACGCTGTACGGCGTCGCCACCCTGGCGGCCGCGATCGACTCCGACCTCTTCGAGGAACCGGACCGCCGGGTGCTGCTGGTGTTCAACAACTCCGCGACACCGGAGACCACTCCGGCCCTCGACGAGATGCCGGGGTTCGCGCCGCTGCGCGAGCACTTCGACGAGGTGCTGTCCTGGAACGAGGCCATCCGCCCCTTCCACCCGGGGGCCTGGACGCCGCGCGCCGACGACATCCCGCTCTTCGAGCGCTATCTGCGGCTGCTGTGGGGGCTCGGCGACGACCGGGTGAGCCTGGTCCTGGAGTCCATCCAGGTGGCGCCCGCCCTGACGGTGGCCCAGCTGTTCACCGACGCGCCGGTCGACGTCTACGCCGACGGGCTGATGAGCTACGGCCCCACCCGCAACAAGCTCGACCCGCTGGTCGGCACCCGGGTGCGACGGCTGCTGCACCTGGATCTGGTGCCGGGGCTCACGCCGATGCTGCTCACCGAGTTCGGCGTGCCGGCGCACCTGGTGCCGACGCCCGCGTTCCTGAAGGTGCTCGGCGAGGTCACCGAGACGGTGCCCGAACTGCCGGAGCTGCCCGGCGACTCGGCGCTGCTGCTCGGTCAGTACCTCTCGGCGCTGAACATCCTCTCCCCCGAGGAGGAAGAGGATCTGCACGTGCGGATGATGCGGGGCGCCGTCGCCCGCGGCCACCGCACGGTCGTCTTCAAGCCCCACCCCCCCGCCCCCGCCCGCTACAGCCGGGCCCTGGAGACGGAGGCCGGGAAGCTCGGCGTGGACCTCACGGTCCTGGACACGCCCGTGCTCGCCGAGGTGCTGTTCGACCGGGCCCGGCCCGCGTTGGTCGTCGGCTGCTTCTCGACGGCCCTGTTCACCGCCTCCGCCTTCTACGACCTGCCGGTCGCGCGCATCGGAACGGAGCTGCTGCTGGAGCGACTGACGCCGTACCAGAACAGCAACCGGGTCCCGACCGCCCTGGCGGACGCGCTGCTGCCCGGCCTGGAGAGCGGCGAGGACGGTGACGTCCTGCCGGCCGCACGGCTGTCCGCGCTCGTCACGGCCCTCGGGTTCACCATGCAGCCGCAGATCTACCCGGATCTGCGCCCACAGGCCGAGCAGTTCCTCGCCCGGCACCTCGGGCCGCGCACCCGGCGCTACTTCAAGAAGCGCCGCCTCACCGCGCTCGGGCTGCCCGGGGGCATTCCTCAGCGGCTGGCGTTCCTGCCGCGCAACTCCACGGCACGCCGGGTGGTCCGCAGGGCCCGGGCCCTGCGCAAGGCGGTGCGCCGCTGAGCCGGTCGCGCCCGGCGGCCCGGCCCGCCCCGGCGACATGCAGATGAACCCATGGGGACCGGCAGGCGAAGCCTGTCGCCGTCGAACGTAATTCCGTCAACTCTCGTCCTAGGGTGACAGGCGCGTCCGCCCACAGGCGGCTCAGGCAAAGGACACACGAGCCACACAGAGGTTTCCAGCGTGACCGAGACGGTCGTCAGCACCCGCAAGCCACAGCCCGGCGTCGCCGTGCTGGTCGAACCACCGGGCGCCACGACCGTCCCCCGGCGCGCCGGGGAATCCGCCGGCCGGCTGCGCGCTCTGGACGGGCTGCGGCTGGTGGCCGCGCTGATGGTGGCGCTGTACCACTACGGCGGGCGCGGCGGTGAGGTCGCCCGGGCCTGGGGGACCTCGCCCCGGGACCAGTTCCCCACCCTGCACTCGCTGTTCGCCTACGGCTGCCTCGGCGTCCAGGTGTTCTTCGTGATCAGCGGGTTCGTGATCTGCATGAGCGGCTGGGACCGCCCCCTGCAGTCGTTCTTCGCCTCCCGGGCCTCCCGGTTGCTGCCCGCCTACTGGGCGGCGGTGCTGCTGGTGACCGGTGTCTTCGCGCTGCCGGTGGTCGCCTACCAGGCCGTGTCGCCGAGCGACGCGCTGGTGAACCTGACGATGCTGCAGATGCCGCTGGGCGTCGACCGTGTGCTCGGCGTGTGCTGGACCCTGTGGGCGGAGGTCCGCTTCTACGCCCTGTTCGCCCTGTGCGTGGTGCTGCCCGGGGCGAACCGGCGCCGGGTGATCATGTTCTGCGCGGGCTGGATGCTGGCGGCGGTGATCGCGGAGAACGCGGACATGCCGCTGCTCGACATCGTCCTGATGCCCGAGTACGCGCCCTTCTTCATCGGCGGTGTCGGCCTCTACCTCGTGCACCGCGACCGGCGGGACGTCCACGGCTGGGGCATCGTGGCCGTCAGCTGGCTGACAGGCCAGCACTACGCGGTGCAGTCGCTGTGGCACGCCCCGGACCCGGAGGCCTTCTCCTACCGCTCGTCGTTCGGGATCATCGCCGTCGTCACCCTGGGGTTCGTGGCGGTCGCCGCGATCGCGCTGGGCCTGCTGGGCCGGGTGAACTGGCGGTGGCTGACGGTCGCGGGCGCGCTGACGTACCCCTTCTACCTGGTCCACGAGCATCTCGGCTGGGTGGTGATCCAGGCCCTGCACCGCGGTCTGGGGGTGGCCTCAGGGGTGACCTTCGCGCTGACGGTGGCGTCAATGCTGCTGCTGGCGTGGCTGCTGCACAAGTATGTGGAGAAGCCGCTGACGCCCCGGCTGCGGACGGCCCTGTCGAAGACCCGCTGACCCTGTTCACGGGGCGTTCAACCGGCCGTCGATCGGGGCAATGCTCGGAGAGAAGGCTCGTCTCATGACCCACGCACAAGTGACCGACAAGCACCCCGGCGAACTCGCCGACGTACCGGGCTGGTTCCCGGCCCTGGACCAGACGCTGTTCACCTGGTTCCTCGAGCAGCAGACGAAGGCCGGCATAAAGGGTGACCTGCTGGAACTCGGCGTCTACATGGGCAAGAGCGCGATCCTCCTCGGCCACCACCTCGAGGACGGCGAGCGGTTCACGGTCTGCGACCTGTTCGAGGGTGACGCCCCCGACGACGCCAACCAGGCGGAGTCGGCCCAGTCGTACGCCTCGCTCACCCAGCAGGCGTTCGAGCGGAACTACCTCTCCTTCCACGACGTCCTGCCGACGGTGATCACCGGCCCCAGTTCCCTGGTGGACGAGAAGGTCTCCCCGGACTCCTGCCGCTTCATCCACATCGACGCCTCGCACCTGTACGAGCACGTGTACGGCGACATCGGCGCGGCCCACGACATCCTGCTGCCCGAGGGCGTCGTGGTGCTGGACGACTTCCGGTCCGAGCACACCCCGGGTGTCTCGGTCGCCGCCTGGGAGGCGGTCCTCAACCGCGGCCTGCGCCCGATCTGCCTCAGCACGCAGAAGATGTACGCGACCTGGGGCGATCCCGAGCCGCTCCAGGAGGAACTGCTCGCCATGCTACGGCTGCGCACGGACGTCGGGCTGAGCGTGCAGGAGGCGGCCGGGCACCGACTGATCCGGACCCGTTCCCGGGGCATGAAGCCGCCGCCCTTCCCGCTCTCGCGGCACTACGAGGAGCCCGCGCCCGCGCCGGCCCCCGCTCCCGAGGCCGCGTCGAGTGCGGCGCGCCCGGCCCGGCCCGCCCCGTCCGCGGCCCGCAGGCTCGCCAAGGACCTGCTGCCGCCGCTGGTCACCCGGGCCGTACGGCGGGCCCGCGCGAAACGGTCCTGACGCGCCGGACCGCGTCATGAGACCCCGTAGCGCACCCCGATCCCCCCGATCACGAGGGCGAGTCCCTCCTCGAAGTGCCGGTCGTAGTCCTCGAAGATCTCCGCGCCCGCCTGGGCCGACAAGGGAAAGTCGGCCATCAGGCGGGCGCGTTCGTCCATGTCGTAGCCCTCGCGGCGCTCGCCCGGCAGCGGCTGCACGCCCTGCTCCTCGGTGACGAAGCCCAGCGTGTACAGGTACGCCGTGGTGAGCGCGCGGGCCGCCTGGGCGAGGGTGAACCCGGCGGCCGTGAACAGGCGCAGGTTGTCCTCCATCTGCCCGGCGTGCTCGATGCCGGTGAAGCGCGAGCCGCTGAACACCTTCGCGCCGTCCCGGTAGCCGAGCAGCGCCGCGCGCAGGCCCCGGTTGGCCTTGAGCAGCCGGTCCTGCCAGGTGTCGGCCGGGTCGAGGGCGGCCCCGGCGACCATCCGGCGGTACATCTCCGTCGCCATCTCGTCGAGCAGCGCCTGTTTGTCCTTGAAGTGCCAGTAGAGGGCGGGCGCCTTCACGTCCAGCTCCCGGGCGATGGCCCGCAGCGTCAGGCCGTCCAGGCCGGTCTCGTTCAGCAGCCGCAGCGCGGTGTCCGCGACCCGGCGGCGGTCCAGGGGCTCGCGTCGGTCCGTACTCACGCTTGACAACTTAACACCGTTAAGGCGACCCTCGGAAACGAAGCTGCTTAACAGCGTTAAGGGGAGGCTGGCGTGATGGACACGGACGTGCTGGTGGTGGGCGCGGGCCCGACGGGCCTGGCGCTCGGCATCGACCTCGCCCGGCGGGGTGTGACGGCGCTGGTCGTCGAGCGGGCCGGGGCCCTGTTCCCCGGCTCACGCGGCAAGGGCATCCAGCCGCGCACGATGGAGGTCTTCGACGACCTGGGAGTGCTCGACGCGATCCGCGCGGCGGGCGGCCCCTACCCGGTGGGGCGGATCTGGCAGGACGGCAGGCCGGCGGGCGAGCACCGGATGTTCGACGCCACCGAACCGAGCGAGGACGCGCCGTACACCGAGCCGTGGATGGTGCCGCAGTGGCGCACGCAGCAGATCCTGCGGGCGCGACTGGAGGAACTCGGCGGAGGAGTCGCCTTCGGCCGGGAGGTCGTCGGGCTGACGCAGGACGGGGAGGGGGTGCGCGCGGAGTGCGCCTCGGGCGAGGCCGTCACCGCCCGGTACGCCGTGGCGGCGGACGGCGGCCGCTCCACCGTGCGCGGACTGCTGGGCATCGGCATGGCGGGCGAGACCGTCGACCCGCACCCGACGCTGGTCGCGGACGTCCGGATCACCGGCCTGGACCGGGACAACTGGCACGTCTTCCCGCCCGGCGCGGGCGACGGCTTCCTGGCGATCTGCCCACTGGCCGGCACCGAGGACTTCCAGCTGGTGGCCCAGTTCCCGGAGGACACGGCACCGGACCTCTCCCTGGAGGGCGTCCGCAAGGTCGTCGCCGCACGGTCACACCTCGCGCCCGAGTCGGTGACGGAGCTGCGGTGGGCCTCGGACTTCCGCCCCCGGGCGGCACTCGCGGACCGCTTCCGCTCGGGGCGGGTCTTCCTCGCCGGTGACGCGGCGCACGTCCACTCCCCCGCCGGCGGCCAGGGCCTGAACACCAGCGTCCAGGACGCCTACAACCTGGGCTGGAAGCTGGGTGCGGTGCTGTGCGACGGCGCGGACGCGGCCCTGCTCGACTCCTACGAACAGGAGCGCCGGCCCATAGCCGCCGAGATGCTCGGGCTGTCCACCCGGGTGCACCGCGGCGAGACCCGGCGCGGCGAGGCGACCGGCCAACTCGGCATCGGCTACCGGCGGTCACCGCTCACGCGCGAGACCCGGACCGACCCCGGCCCGGTGCGGGCGGGTGACCGCGCACCCGACGGGTCCGTGGCCGGCGTCCGGCTCTTCGACGCGTTCCGCGGCCCGCACTGGACCCTGCTGGCCCTCGGGGACGCACAGGCTCCGGACCTCGGCCCGCGGATCCCGGTCGTACGGGGCCCCGCCCCCGGGCCGTACGGGCCCGGTCTGTTCCTCGTCCGCCCCGACGGCCACGTCGGCTGGGCCGGGGACACGGCGGCCGGACTCGCCGACCACCTGGCCCGCTTCGGCCAGGGCTAGGGCCTGCCCCGCGTCTGCGTCATGATCCGAACGACAGGCCCCTGGGAGCGCCCTACGAGCTCGCCAGGGACAGCTTCACCGCGAACCCCAGGAACAGCGCGCCTGCCGCCGAGGTCGCCCCCGCCGACAGGCGCCTGCGGCGGCGGAAGGCGGCGGCCAGCCGGGTGCCGCCGAAGATCAGCGCGCTGAGGTAGAGCACGCTGGCGAGCTGGGCGAGGGAGCCCAGAACGACGAAGGACAGGGCCGGATAGGCGTACCCCGGGTCCACGAACTGCACGAAGAAGGCGACGAAGAAGAGGATCGCCTTGGGGTTGAACAGGCTGACCACGAAGGCACGGCGGAAGGGCCGCTCCCCGGCGGGCGCGGGCGCCTCGTCACCGGCGGACCCGCTCGCGCGCGTCCGCCACATGCCCCACGCGGCCCGCAGCATGCCGACGGCCAGCCAGGTCAGGTATCCGGCCCCCGCGTACTTGACGACCGCGAACAGCACGGGGTTCGCCTGGAGCAGCGAGGCGACGCCCGCGGCGGACAGCGTCATCAGCACCGCGTCCCCGCACCAGACCCCGGCCGAGGCGGTGTACCCGGCGCGCACACCACGGCGGGCGGCCACGGACAGCACGTACAGCGAGTTGGGACCGGGCAGCAGGACGATCAGGACGAGGCCCACCAGGTAGGTGGGCAGATCGACGACACCGAACATGCGCATGAGTCTCGCACGCGGGTCCGGCCTCCCCGCCCGGGGCCTCGGTCAGAAGGCGTCGGTCGGGACGTACGCGCCCCACACCTCGCGCAGGGCGTCGCACACCTCGCCGACGGTGGCCCTCGCCCTGAGGGCGTCCTTCATCGGGTAGAGGACGTTGTCGTCGCCCCCGGCGGCCTTCTTCAGCGCGGCCAGGGCCGCGTCGACGGCCGGCCGGTCCCGCCCCGCCCGCAGCTCCGCCAGCCGCCGGGCCTGCCGCGCCTCGATGGCCGGGTCGACGCGCAGCGGCTCGTAGGGTTCCTCCTCGTCGAGCCGGAAGCGGTTGACGCCGACCACGACCCGCTCGCCGGAGTCGGTCTCCTGGGCGATGCGGTAGGCGTTGCGCTCGATCTCGTTCTTCTGGAAGCCGCGTTCGATGGCGTCGACGGCACCGCCCAGCTCCTCGACCCTGGCCATCAGCTCCATGGCGGCGGCTTCGACGTCGTCGGTCATCCTCTCGACGACGTAGGACCCGGCGAAGGGGTCGACGGTGGCGGTCACGTCCGTTTCGTGGGCGAGGACCTGCTGGGTGCGCAGGGCGAGGCGGGCGGACTTGTCGGTGGGCAGGGCGATGGCCTCGTCGAAGGAGTTGGTGTGCAGCGACTGCGTCCCGCCCAGCACCGCGGCCAGCCCCTGCACGGCGACCCGGACCAGGTTGACCTCGGGCTGCTGGGCCGTCAGCTGCACCCCGGCCGTCTGGGTGTGGAAGCGCAGCATCAGCGACTTGGGGTCGCGCGCGCCGAACTCCTCGCGCATGACCCGGGCCCAGATCCGGCGCGCGGCACGGAACTTGGCGACCTCCTCCAGGAGCGTGGTGCGGGCCACGAAGAAGAACGACAGGCGGGGGGCGAAGTCGTCGACGTCCATGCCGGCCGCGACCGCGGTGCGCACGTACTCGATGCCGTCGGCCAGGGTGAAGGCGATCTCCTGCACGGGCGAGGCACCCGCCTCGGCCATGTGGTAACCGGAGATCGAGATGGTGTTCCACCTCGGGATCTCGGCCCGGCAGTACTGGAAGATGTCCGCGGTCAGCCGCAGGGACGGCTTGGGCGGGAAGATGTAGGTGCCCCGGGCGATGTACTCCTTCAGCACGTCGTTCTGGATCGTGCCCGTCAGCCGGTCCGCCGGGATGCCCTGCTCCTCGGCCACCAGCTGGTACAGGAGCAGCAGCAGGGCCGCCGGGGCGTTGATCGTCATCGACGTCGAGACCTGGTCCAGCGGGATCCCGCCGAACAGCACCCGCATGTCCTCGATCGAGTCGACGGCCACCCCGACCTTGCCGACCTCGCCGTGGGCGATCGGCGCGTCGGAGTCGTGGCCCATCTGGGTGGGCAGGTCGAAGGCGACCGACAGCCCGGTCGTGCCGTGGGCGATCAGCTGCCGGTAGCGGGCGTTGGACTCCGCGGCCGTGCCGAAACCGGCGTACTGGCGCATGGTCCAGGGGCGGCCCGTGTACATCGACGGGTACACGCCCCGGGTGTACGGGTACGCCCCCGGCTCCCCCAGCTTCTCCGCCGGATCCCAGCCCTGAAGGTCCTGCGGCCCGTAGAGCGGCTCGATGGGCAGTCCGGACTCCGACTCACGCGCCATGGTGGGTTGCCTCCCGCAGAGCAGTGACCTCGCTCACCACCATGCCCCCTGGTTCGGCGCGGGTCACGCCCGGGGAACATCTCAGGTGACATCCGGGGTGCCGGTGAGACGAGCGGGGGGCCGTGTGCGTACTACGGGCATGGGGAGAGCGTTCGTGGCGGGACTCGCCGTGCTGGCCGCGCTGGCCGGCTGCACGGTGCAGACCCCCGACGGCGAGGGCAAGCGCCGCTTGCCGGTGCACATCGAGCTGCCCGACGACACCCCGTCCCCGGGCCGCACACCCGCCGGTGGCGGCGACGGGCCGCGCTCCGCGCCGCCGTCCGGCGACAGCAAGCCGCGTTCCGCCCCCACCCCGTCCCGTGTGCTGTGGTCGCGCGGCGACACCGGCCGGGACGTCCGGGAGCTCCAGGCCCGGCTGCGCCAGGTCGCCTGGCTCTTCGAGGGACCGACCGGGACGTACGACGAACCGACGCAGCGGGCGGTCGGCGGCTTCCAGGGCAAGCGCGGGCTGCCGCGCACCGGGCAGACCGACACCGTCACCTGGCAGCGGCTGCTGGGCATGACACGCGAGCCGGGCCGCTGGGACCTGTATCTGATGGGCGGGCAGCCGGCCGATCCGCCGGACGCGCGCTGCCGCAGCGGCCGGGTGCTGTGCATCGACAAGACCAGCAGGACACTGCGCTGGATGATCGACGGGCGGACGGTGTCGACGATGGCGGTCCGCTTCGGCTCGCAGGGCACGCCGACCCGGGAGGGCGTCTTCTCCGTCTACTGGAAGTCACGCGACCACGTCTCGACGCTCTACGACTCGCCCATGCCCTACGCGATGTTCTTCAGCGGCGGCCAGGCCGTGCACTACTCGGCGGACTTCGCCGCCCGGGGCTACGCGGGCGGCTCGCACGGCTGCGTCAACGTCCGGGACGAGGCGGCGATCGCGGAGCTGTTCGCGCAGGTCCGCAACGGCGACAAGGTCGTCGTGTCCTGGTGACGGAGCGGGGAGGAAGTTGGGGCGCGGGCGGGACCGGGGGAACGTGTCCCGCCCGCGCTCAGGTGCACGAGCCGTAGGTACGGGGGGAACCCCGGCTCTGTGCGACGGCCGATGACCAGTCGGCTCACTCATTACTGCGCCGGGGCGGCCGAAAACGTCACACCCTCGGCCCGACGATTTTCACGGAGTGCGAAACCGCAGGTCGCAGCGGTGCGAGCGAGGTCCGGAACCGGCCACGGTCCGCGCCGTCCCCGTGCCCGTCCTGGTCCCCGTCCCGCTGCGCGGCCCGCTTCTCGGCCTTCCGCTCGGCCTTCCGCTCGCCCTTTTCCTGCTGTGCCTCACGGCCGCGGTCCTGCTTCCGGTCCTGCTTCCGGTCCCGGTCGCGGTCCTGCCGGTGGTCCCGGTCCGCGCCCTTTCCCTGGTGACGCCCCTGGTCGCCGGAGGACAGGACGCCCTTGCAGTACTTCCACACCCGCAGGCCGCCCGCCGCGTCCAGCAGGGCGCGTCTGCGGTCGGGATCCGGCCGCCGCCCGTCGCGCAGGTCCCGGCAGGCGGAGACGATCTCGTCACGGTCGCCGGGGCGCGCCTTCGGGCCGTCCGGCTGCGCGACGGCGTCGTCGCGCCGCTCGTCCCGGTCCCGGCCGGGAGCGTCGTCCGGGGTGGAGCCGCCCTGGGCGGCGTCGCTCGGCGACGGCGACACCAGCGGGCGTTCCGGATGCGTCACGGAGGCCGAGACGGAGGCGCCCGGGTGGGGCTCGTCCTCGCCGAAGGGTGCCTTCAGCGCTCCGGTTCCGGCCGCGAGGGCGACCCCGCCGACCATGCCGACGGCCAGCGCCGCGGCCAGGGCGAGACGTACGGGACGGGCCCAGCGCGGCGGCCGGACCGTGACGGTGCCGCGGTCGCCGGGAGTGCCGATACGGACCAGCCCGGCGTCGGCGACCTCGGCCGCGTCCCGTCCGGCGGCGTCCGCACGGGCCGCGGCCGCGTCGGCGCGCTCTGCCCGTGCCTTGCGGAAAGCGGCCACCGCGGCCGCCTCGCCGGGGAGTTCATCGCTGGTCAGCGAGGGTGTGGCGGACAGCGCGCCCAGGGTCCTGGCAAGGTGTTCGGCTTGGTCCCGGCCGGCGCCTTCGACAGCTCCGAGTGGCTCTCCGCTCAGCAAACGCTCCGCCGTTTCGCGGTCCAGCCACCTGTACTGCTCGTCGGCCATCACACATCCTTCTGCGTCCGCGCGACGCTGTGCGTCACACGTGCGGACGTCACCGCGCCACCGCGCGGTTCTCTCTGGGGCGGCAGGGCGTCGAGCACCCCGGCGGATTCCGGATCGGCCTGCGGGTCGTCGCCGAGCAGTTCGGCGAGTCGCTTCAGACCCCGGTGCGCCGCCGTACGGACCGCACCGGGGCGCTTGCCGAGCGTCTCGGCGGCGGTCTTCGCGTCGAGCCCCACCACCACGCGCAGCACGACCGCTTCGGCCTGGTCCTGCGGCAGCCGGGATATCAGGGAGAACGCGCCGTCGGTGGCCAGCGCCTCGATGGCCTCGCCCGCGGTGTCCGACTCGGCGGCCCGGCCGGTCAGCTCGGTCTCGTCACCGCCGATCGCGGGCCGGCGCCCGCGCATGCGTATGTGATCCAGCGCACGGTTGCGGGCGATCCGGGCGGCCCAGCCGCGGAACCGGTCCGCGTCGCCGGTGAACCGCTCCATGTCGCGGGCTATCTGGAGCCACGCCTCGGACGTCACGTCCTCGGCGTCGGGATCGCCGACCAGCGTCCGTACGTACCCGAGCAGCCGCGGGTGCACGGTGCGGTACACGGTCCGGAACGCGTCCTCGTCCCCGTCCTGTGCCGCACGCACCGCGGCGGTCAGCTCCGCGTCGTCCCCCAGCACCGCGCGCCCTTCTGCGCCTGAACCGGCGCCGCTCTCGCGGACCGGGTTGTCGCTGTCGTGGTTGCCCAATTGGTGGTTGCGGTATCAAGACCGCAGGTGGTTGCGGTGGTCGTACCGCCTTCGCCTTGGCGCGAATGGCACGTTACGACCTGAAACCACTCCCCGTCCATGTCCGTCCAGGATGCAACTAAGCCGTGACGCGGTGGGGTGTGACAGAAAACGCACACGGGGCGCTGTAGGGAGTACGGGCCGCCGCGCGGCCCGTGCCGCGCGACGGCCGGGGCCTCTCCTGTGGGGGGTGGCGGCCTCGGCCGTTGCCAAGGCGGGGACCGGAGGGTGCGCACAGTGGCCCGGCGGTGACGGTCGGCGCTCGCGAAATCCCTTACGGCTGACGATCGTTGGACTGGGAGCGCTTGTCCTCGCCGCGGTTCTTCCCCGCGCCGGTCTCCGCGCTCCTGCCCGAGTCGTCGCCCGACTCCTTGCCCCCGCCCGGGTCCGTGGTGGGCGTGCCGTCGTGCTGCGCGGGATCGCCGTTCCCGGAGTCACGGCCGTTGTCCTTCGAGTCGTCCAGCCGCTCCGCGCAGTACGCCGTGACGTTGCTCTCACCGCCCGCGGCGGCCACCAGACGCTGCCAGGCCGTCGCCTCCATCGCCTTGCCGTGCTGCCGGGCTCCTTCATAGGCGCGGCAGTGGGCTTCGGTGTCCTGGGCGGGAGCCGGGCGTTCCGGGTGCGCCGGGGCCGAGCGGGTGCCCGGGCCGGGGTCGGGGCTGTGGCTGCCGGGGGCAGGCTGTCCCGCCGGGTCGCGTGGGGCGCTGCTCGGGGCGGGCCGGTGCTCGGGCGTGTCCTCGGTGCCCTCCTCCGGCGATCCCGCCACGCCGATCGCCGCCATGGCGACGCCGCCGAGCGTGAGGCTGGCGAGCAGCACGGAGAGCGTCGTCCGCAGGGACCGCCCCGGGTACCGCCGCTCGCGGGCCCGCCAGTCGTCCCGGCCGCGGGTGCGCGTGCGCGCGGCCCCGGCGTCCCGGGCGGCCCGGAAGGCGGCGACGGCCCGCTGCTCGGCCCCGGCATCGACACCGTCCCGGACGAGGGAGGCGACGATCAGCGCCTCCACGTCGGAGTCGAGGAGGGCATGACGGGAACCACGGCTGGAAAGCCCGCCGTCGTTCGGCCGTTCACCCATGTCCGTTTCCGTCCCTGCTCGATCCGATCGATTCTTCTGGCGAACCGGCGCGGGCCGGTCCGCCGGGCCCCAGTACGTCCCGCCGGTCCGCCCTGTTCAGAGCGCCCGGCCCACGCCGCCCCTGTGGACCCGTCCGCGAAACCATCGGTTCCGCTACGTCGACTCACCCAGCGTCCGGGGAGCCTCATCCGTCACACTCTCCGCGCCCAGCTGCCGGGCGAGGCGCTTCAGGCCCCGGTGGGCGGCCGTGCGAACCGCGCCCGGCCGCTTGCCCAGGACCCGTGCGGCAGCCGGGCCGTCGAGGCCGACCACGACCCGCAGCAGCACGGCCTCGGCCTGGTCCCGCGGCAGCCCCCGGACCAGCTCCAGGGCGTGCTCGGTGGAGATGGCCTCCAGCGCCAGGTCGTACGTGTTCTGCGGTCCGGGCAGTTCCAGGACGTCCTGCTCCAGCGCGGACGAACGGGGCCGTACCCGCTGCCGGCGCAGGTGGTCCAACGCCCGGTGCCGGGCGATGGTCGCCGTCCAGCCGCGGAAGCCGGCCCCGTCGCCCCGGAACCTTCCGAGGTCCCGGGCGATCTCCAGCCAGGCGTCGGACGCCACGTCCTCCGCGTCGTCCCCGACCAGGCCGCGCAGATAGCCGAGCAGTCCGGGCTGCACGAGCCGGTAGGCGACCGCGAAGGCCGCCTCGTCGCCCTGCTGGGCCCGCGCGACGGCCGCACCCAGTTCCCCGTCGTACGCCTGCCCGCGCCGGGGTGCCGCTCCCTGACCCAAGTACCGTCCTCGTCCGTGCCGCCTGCGCGCCCTGCCACGGTGATCAGCGCCGGTCCGCGCGGAAGTGTCACAGCGCGTCAGACGCCGGGGTCCGAAGTCCCTTCGAGGCGAGCAGCCCTGACGACCGTTCGGCGCGACGCGGCCTGGCCCTTCGAGTCCTCCGGCCCGACGACCGTCCGGGGCATCCGGCCCGACGGCCCTTCGGGTCCTCCCGGCCCGGCGGCCGTCCGGGGCATCCGGCCGACGGCCCCGCTGGGCCTCCCGGCACGAGGACCGTTCGGGTCATCCCGGCCCGCCGTCCTCGGGACGCCGGCGCCGTGGACGTTTCGGCCAAGTGACGGACCGGGGACCTCTGCCGGCGATGCCACCGCCCACGAAAGGCGAGCGCCGTATGACATCCCGCCTCCTGCGCACCGCCGTCGCCACCGCCCTGGCCCTCGGTGCCCTCGGCCTCACCCAGCCCGCCCGGGCCACCCCCTCGGACGGTGTGCACACCCTCGGGGTGCCGGACGACGATCCCCACGACAGGTCCCTCGCCCCGCGCACCACCGAGCCGTTCAGTCTGATCGGCATCACCTGGGACGACCCGCACGCGACCCTGGACGGCACCGCTCAGGTCCGCACCCGCTCCCGGGGGAGCGGCGCGTGGACCGCCTGGCGCCCCCTGGAGGCAGACGGCCGTGCGCCCGAGACCGGCCCCGACCGCGACCGGACCGGCGTGCGCGGCAGCACCCAGCCGCTGTGGACGGGGCCCTCGGACGGCGTCCAGGTGCGGGTGACGGGCTCACGCCTGCCTGAGGGGCTCCGCGTCGAACTGGTCGATCCCGAGGCCGGGCCGGCCGCTGTGCACACCGCGGCCGTCGGGCCGGGCCTCGTCCGCCCGGCCGCCGGTCCGCGGTCGGCCGAGCGTCCCGTCATGGTCTCGCGCTCCGCCTGGGGGGCCAACGAGTCCCTGGTGAAGGACCCGCCCACCTACACGGGCAACACCAAGGCGATGTTCGTCCACCACACGGCGGGCACCAACAGTTACGCCTGCTCCGAGTCGGCGTCGATCGTGCGCGGCGTGTTCCTCTACCACGTGCAGAGCAATGGCTGGAACGACATCGGCTACCACTTCCTCGTCGACAAGTGCGGCACGGTCTTCGAGGGACGTGCGGGCGGCGTCGACAAGCCCGTCCTCGGCGCGCACACCTACGGGTTCAACACCGCCACCAGCAGCGTCTCGGTGCTCGGCGACTACTCCACGGCGGCCACCAACGCGGCGGTGCGCCAGTCGGTCGCCAAGGTCGCCGCGTGGAAGCTCGGCCTCTACGGCATCGACCCGACCGGGACGGTCGTGCTGACCTCGGGTGCCGACAACGGCAAGTACAAGCTGGGCCAGCGGGTGACGTTCCACCGTGTCTCCGGCCACCGCGACGGCTACCCGACCGAGTGCCCCGGGCAGCACCTCTACGACGACCTGCCCGCGATCCGCGCCCTGGCCGCGAACGCCACCACGACGGCCGCACTCGCCACCGAGCCGCCCTGGCCCGGGGCCGAGGGCCTGGAAGAGGACCGCGACGAGGGCGACGAGAACCTCCCGGCGCGGTGACGCTAACGCCGGGGCGCGGTGCTCATCGCGTCCCGGCACAGCAGCCGCAGTGAGCCATGGCCGCCGTAGCAGCGGCGGGCCTCGTCGAGGGGGTCCCACAGGCGCCCGTCGGGGGTGCGGATCCAGTGGTCGCCGCCGGTCGCCCACCACTCGGCGCCGGTCTGACGCGCCATCACCTCACCGGCGTACGCGCCGAAGCCGCGCAGCACCTGCTGCACGGCGGCGTCGGGCGCCCCCTCCCTCCGTATCCCCTCGATCATCCGGTCGACGCTCCACAGGCTCTGCGCCGAGTAGTCGAGGTGCAGCCGGGCTCCCTCGCGCATCGTCGCCACCGTGTCCGCCGCCCATCGCAGCGGCTTCGCAGCCGCCGATGGCCTGGTCTCCGCTTGAGTCGTCACACCCGGGAAAGCGCTGGGGCGAAGCGTTTCGTCACCCGGAACCGGCGACTTCTTCGAAGCGGCGCAGGACCACCCCACCTCGCCCAAGGGACAGTCACAGGACTCTCCCAGGAACGGGGTTTAGGCCGGTCGGGGCACCCGGGGCCGCTTCCGTCAGCCTTGTTGCCGGCTCCGGCGGGAGACCACCGCGCGCAGGACCCGACGTCCCTCGACCGACACCTCCAGGGCCCGGCGCAGCCCGGCCGGACCGTGTCCGGCGAGGACCTCCAGGACGGTGACCTGGCGGCGCAGTTCGGCGGCGACGAGGGGCGACATGCCGTCCGTGCGCCCTTCGCGGCGGGAGTCGACGGACGCGGCGTCGTCCTCGGCGGTGTCGAGGAGCCGGTGGATCTGGAGGGAGGCCACGGAGCAGGCGTCGGCCCACACCCGGACCGCGGCGGCGGACCGCTCGGCGGGGGCGGCCTCGAGCATCCGGTGGGCGAGCGCGGCCGCCTCGTCCCCGGCGCCGGCCGCGTCCAGCTTGCCGCGCGCCTGCTCCAGCCGCTCGCCCCACTCCTCGGCACCGGCGCCGTCGCTGAGACTCGCCCACACCGGCCTGAGGATCTCGTCGTCGCCGCCCAGCAGGGGCACGCACCGATCCAAACAAGCCAGCCCGCTCGCGGCCAGCCCGCGCTCGTCGGCCTGTGCGATCAACTCCACCAGGCTCATCCACGTCTCCCTCCGCGGGCCTTCTCCGAGGCCCGGCCAGGCCGCTGCCAGCCGTCACCCCTCACGGAACCCGCACCTCCCCTTACTGCGTGCGACGGCCCCGGAGTGTCACAGGGGCACCACACCCAGCCTGTCGAGGAAGTGGAACAAGAGGTTTTCGGCCAGGGGATCAGGGTCTGAAGTCAGTACGTCCACCAGCGCGTCGGCGTTCACCTCGCGCCCGGCCTCCGCGGCCCAGCGCACCGCCCGCTCGGCGGCGTCACCGGGCTCCAGGAAGTAGTCCTCCAGCGTGAGCCCCTCCCGGCCCGACCCCAGGTACCCGGCCATCGCGGAGCGCGCGAGGCAGGTCGTCCACGCCCCGCTCTCCGGGGCCGCGGCCTCCAGCACCACGCACGCGCTGTTCATGACGTACCCGAAGAGCGCGGGCGCCCCGGTCTCCCGGGCGAGGGCGTTCATGTTCCCGATGTCGCCCTCGCTGCTCGGGAACTCCCACACCTGCCATCCGCCCGGCGCCGAGGCGCGCTGCGTGACGGCGTCCCCGGCCCCCGCCAGCGCGTCCAGCTCCGGCAGCGGACGCTCCCCGCGGCCCACGACGAAATATCCCCAGTAGCCCATGTCCCGGTTCCCCCCGGCATATTCGATGCTGCTCGTGAGAAGACCACCACAGTCGTACGGGAGTTCGCAGGCGTATGGCCCAATTCGTGCCGGTCAGCCGAGCCTGTCCGCCAGCGCCCGGAACTGCGCCCAGGTCAGCTCGGGCTCGCCCGGGTCCCACAGCTTCTGGACGGTCGCCCGCAGCGGCATCCGGACCCCGGCCGCGACCTGGCCCTGCGTCTGGGAGTTCGCCAGGTCGCACCAGACGGCGAGGTTCCCGCCGAGGATCTGGCCGTCGTAACGCGCCGGCACGGCCGCGGTGCCGCGCAGCACCCGTGGCGTCCACTGCTCGTAGATCCGCTGCCCCGTCGGGTAGACGAAGGTCTGCGGCTCGCCGAGCACGTAGTACAGGAACTCGTCGTTGTAGTTGATCACGTTGCGGCCGGCCTGGAGGTACTCCAGGGGCTCCCGGGCGCCGATCTCCTTGCCGGTCCAGTAGGCGACCTGGATGTCCTTGTCGGGCTCGACGGACGTGCCGCGGAAGAAGCCGTCGTTCCACGCGCGCGGGGTGCGGTCGTGCTTGCGGACGGTGGCGGCCCGGTCGTTGAGCCATCCGGTGGTGAGGTCGGCGACCGTGGCGCCGGAGCCGTATTTCTCCTGCGCGGCCGCGGCCAGCTGCGGGAACGACGCCTCCGGGTCGGAGCGGACCAGCGCCTGGTACTCGTCGGCCCCGAGGTGCCAGGGCTTGCCGGGGAAGAGGTCCGCGTACTCGTTCAGCAGCTCGTCGACGATCTCGGCGCTCTCGGGCTTGGAGATGTCGATGGCGCCCTGCACCGCCGAGCCCTGCGCGGTGCGCAGCTGCAGGTCGGGGTGGGCACGCAGGACCGCGCCCAGGTGCCCGGGCGAATCGATCTCGGGCACGACGGTGATGTGCCGGCTCTCCGCGAGGTCGATGATCTTCCGTACCTGCGCCTTGGTCAGATGCGGCTGGGACACGATCTCCGGTTGCGTGTCGGACTCGATCCGGAATCCCTGGTCGTCGGAGAAGTGCAGCCCCAGCTGGTTGAACTTCAGGTCGCCCAGTTCCCGGACGCGGTCCTCGATCCAGTCGGCCGTGAAGTACTTCCGGGCGATGTCCAGCATGAACCCGCGCTGCGGCTTGGCCGGCTCGTCCTTCACGACGCCCTCGGGGGCCGTGCCGCCGTCGTGGGTCTCCTGCTTGAGCGTGCGGGTGCCGTAGAAGACCCCCGCATCGGTGGGCCCGTCGATCTCCACCCGCCCGTCGCGCACGGTCATCACGTACGACTCGGGGTTCGCCCCCTTGTCGCCGTTCAGTGCCAGCCGCAGGTCCCCGGCCTTCTTGTCGTCCTTCTCGCCCGCGTACGTCATCCCGAGCTCGTCGGCGACCAGCTTCCCCTCGTCGGCCAGCGCGGGGTCGTCCACGACCACCCGGCTGCCCTTCTCGGGCTGCCAGCCCGGGCCGCGCGCCGGCTCGTGGTCGCGCACGGCGGGGATGGTGCGGGGCGCCTCGGAGAGGGGGTAGGAGCGGGTCGGGCTGGGGGCCGCTTCCGGCGCCCCGTCCGGGGGCGCCGCCGCGCTGGCCCCCTGCGAGGATCTGGCCTCCGAGCCGGTGGACCCGTCGTCGCCGCCCGAGGCCGCCCAGAGCCCGAGACTCACCCCGGCCGCGACGACGACCAGGGCTACCGCCATGGCCACGACCAGCACCTGCCGCTGTTTCCCCTGCTTCGCCGAAGTCCGGCGCCTGTGCTGACTCACCCAGCCAACCTAAGACCCGGGGCCGCATGGCGCGCGTCCACCACGCGCGTCGAAACCCTCCCTCCCGAGTGAAATTCAGGCATCCCTCGGACACGTCATGGTCGTACTCGATAGCGTGGCGTCACATCTCTCACGACTTGCCCTGCTGACACACGTGACGCCCACGAGGACCCACGCTGCCCGCGCACCGTCTCCCCGATCTCCCCGGTCGACGCGCCATACCGGTGGAGCACCTCAACGCCGCCTCCGAGGAGGACCTGGAGCAGGTCCTCCTCTCCTGCCTGCGCAGCCTCCGCTGGGCCCGGCGCGTCGCGGAGCACCGTCCCTACCCGGACCTGGACTCCCTGCTGGCCGCGGCGGACGAGGCGGCCTACGACCTCGGCTGGCCCGACCTCACCGAAGCACTGGCGGCCGAGCCGCTTCCCACGCTCCCGCCCGACATGTACTCCGCCGCCCACACCGCCCTGAGCGCGGCGCACGCCGCCTACGAGGCCCGCTTCGGACACGTGTTCGTCATCTGCCTGGACGGCGTGTCCCCCTCCGAGGCCCTGGACCGGCTCCTGGAGGCCGTCCGGTCACGATTGACGAACGATCCCGAAGAGGAGCGCGTGGTCGCGGCGGACGAACTCCGGCGGCTCGCGAGGGAACGGCTGCTGCACGCCCTCAGGGGCGCGGGACCCCAATCGACAAGCGGCTGGCGCCGCGCGGGCGCGATCAACCACTGACGGCCCGCACCCGGCAGCCCCGGAGGCACCCCTCGCCTCCCTGGCCGCACTAGCCCACCAGTACCCCTTTGCGTGCCAGTTTGATCACACCCCGGGACCCCGGCTCAGCCCAGCGGCAGCGCCTCGCTACGATGCTGGGGGCCGGTGGACCGTACCCGGCCGGGCCCGACCGACACACCAAGCCGGCGCGGCCCCAATCCCCGCTCCCGGAGGAAACTTCCGTGCCGGCTGGAACGCTGTACCGCGGCCGGGAAGGAATGTGGTCCTGGGTGGCTCACCGAGTCACCGGCGTCCTCATCTTCTTCTTCCTGTTCGTTCATGTGCTGGACACCGCCCTCGTCCGCGTGTCCCCTGAGGCCTACGACAACGTCGTGGCCACGTACAAGACGCCGATCGTCGCGCTGCTGGAGTACGGCCTCGTCGCCGCCATCCTCTTCCACGCGCTCAACGGCCTGCGCGTCATCGCCGTCGACTTCTGGATCAAGGGCGCCCGGTACCAGAAGCAGATGCTCTGGACCGTCGTAGCCCTCTGGGTCGTGCTGATGCTCGGGGCGATCTACCCCGTTCTCGGCCACGCCGCTCGTGAACTCTTCGGGAGCTGACGCCAATGTCCACGACTGAGAAGTCCGCCGCCGGCGTCGGCCCCGTCGAGGGCGGCGCCGTCTACACCGTCGACAACCCGGCGCCGCTCATCGAGGCCCCGCGCCAGCGCACCAAGAAGACCCCGAAGAGCACCCGGGGCAACTTCGAGCTGGCCGCCTGGCTCTTCATGCGTCTGTCCGGCGTCGTGCTGGTCGTCCTCGTCCTCGGCCACCTGCTGATCCAGCTCGTGCTGGACGGCGGCGTCTCCAAGATCGGCTTCGCCTTCGTGGCCGGCCGCTGGGCGTCCCCGTTCTGGCAGGTCTGGGACCTGCTGATGCTGTGGCTCGCCATGCTGCACGGCGCCAACGGCCTGCGCACGGTCATCAACGACTACGCGGAGCGCGCGAACACCCGGCTGTGGCTCAAGGGCCTGCTCTACACCGCCACGGTGTTCACCATCCTGCTGGGCACGCTGGTGATCTTCACCTTCGACCCGAACATCCGCTAGGCACGGGGCTGCGAGAATCATGAAGATCCACAAGTACGACACCGTCATCGTCGGCGCCGGTGGCGCGGGCATGCGCGCGGCCATCGAGTCCACGAAGCGCAGCCGCACCGCCGTGCTGACCAAGCTGTACCCCACCCGCTCCCACACGGGCGCCGCGCAGGGCGGCATGGCCGCCGCGCTCGCCAACGTGGAGGAGGACAACTGGGAGTGGCACACCTTCGACACGGTCAAGGGCGGTGACTACCTGGTCGACCAGGACGCCGCCGAGATCCTGGCGAAGGAGGCCATCGACTCGGTCCTCGACCTGGAGAAGATGGGCCTGCCGTTCAACCGGACGCCCAACGGCACGATCGACCAGCGCCGCTTCGGCGGTCACAGCCGGAACCACGGCGAGGCCCCGGTCCGCCGCTCCTGCTACGCGGCCGACCGCACCGGCCACATGATCCTCCAGACGCTGTACCAGAACTGCGTCAAGGAGGGCGTGGAGTTCTTCAACGAGTTCTACGTCCTGGACCAGCTGATCACCGAGGTCGACGGCGTCAAGAAGTCGGCCGGTGTCGTCGCCTACGAGCTGGCGACCGGCGAGATCCACGTCTTCCAGGCGAAGTCCGTGGTCTACGCGTCCGGCGGCTGCGGCAAGTTCTTCAAGGTGACGTCCAACGCCCACACGCTCACCGGTGACGGCCAGGCGGCCGTCTACCGCCGCGGGCTGCCGCTGGAGGACATGGAGTTCTTCCAGTTCCACCCGACCGGCATCTGGCGCATGGGCATCCTGCTGACGGAGGGCGCCCGCGGTGAGGGCGGCATCCTCCGCAACAAGGACGGCGAGCGCTTCATGGAGAAGTACGCGCCGGTCATGAAGGACCTCGCGTCCCGTGACGTCGTGTCCCGCTCCATCTACACGGAGATCCGTGAGGGCCGCGGCTGCGGTCCCGAGGGCGACCACGTCTACCTCGACCTCACGCACCTCCCGCCGGAGCAGCTGGACGCCAAGCTCCCGGACATCACGGAGTTCGCGCGCACCTACCTCGGCATCGAGCCCTACACGGACCCGATCCCGATCCAGCCGACGGCCCACTACGCCATGGGCGGCATCCCGACGAACGTCGAGGGTGAGGTCCTGGCGGACAACACCACGGTCGTTCCCGGCCTGTACGCCGCGGGTGAGGTCGCCTGCGTCTCCGTGCACGGCGCCAACCGTCTCGGCACGAACTCGCTGCTGGACATCAACGTCTTCGGCAAGCGCGCGGGCATCGCCGCCGCGGAGTACGCGCAGAAGGCGGAGTTCGTCGAGCTGCCGGAGAACCCGGCGGAGCTCGTGATCGAGCAGGTGGAGCGGCTGCGCGACGCCACCGGCAACGAGCGGGTGGCGGAGCTGCGGCGCGAGCTGCAGGAGACCATGGACGCCAACGTCATGGTGTTCCGCACCGAGCAGACCATCAAGACGGCGGTCGAGAAGATCGCGGAGCTGCGCGAGCGCTACAAGAACGTCTCGATCCAGGACAAGGGCAAGCGGTTCAACACGGACCTGCTGGAGGCCATCGAGCTGGGCAACCTGCTCGACCTCGCCGAGGTCATGGCGGTCTCCGCGCTCGCCCGCAAGGAGTCCCGCGGCGGTCACTACCGCGAGGACTACCCGAACCGCGACGACGTCAACTTCATGCGGCACACCATGGCGTACCGCGAGGTCGGCGCCGACGGCTCCGAAACCGTCCGTCTCGACTACAAGCCGGTCGTCCAGACCCGCTACCAGCCGATGGAGCGTAAGTACTGATGGCTACCCCCGTTCTGGACAAGGAAGACGCGGCCGGCAAGCCCGAGCCCGGTTTCGCCGACTCCCCCTACATCACGGTCACCTTCCGCATCCGCCGGTTCAACCCGGAGGTCGCGGCCGAGGCCGTCTGGGAAGACTTCCAGCTGGAGATCGACCCCAAGGAGCGTGTCCTCGACGGTCTCCACAAGATCAAGTGGGACCTCGACGGCACCCTCACGTTCCGCCGCTCCTGCGCGCACGGCATCTGCGGCTCGGACGCGATGCGGATCAACGGTAAGAACCGTCTTGCCTGCAAGACGCTGATCAAGGACATCAACCCCGAGAAGCCGATCACGGTGGAGCCCATCAAGGGCCTCACGGTGCTGAAGGACCTCGTGGTCGACATGGAGCCGTTCTTCCAGGCGTACCGCGACGTCATGCCCTTCCTCATCACGAAGGACACGAACGAGCCGACGCGTGAGCGTTTCCAGACGGCCGAGGACCGTGAGCGCTTCGACGACACGACGAAGTGCATCCTCTGCGCGGCCTGCACCACCTCGTGCCCGGTCTTCTGGAACGACGGCCAGTACTTCGGTCCGGCCGCCATCGTCAACGCGCACCGCTTCATCTTCGACTCGCGTGACGAGGCGGGCGAGCAGCGCCTGGAGATCCTCAACGACCGCGACGGCGTGTGGCGCTGCCGCACGACCTTCAACTGCACGGACGCCTGCCCGCGCGGTATCGAGGTCACGAAGGCGATCGCCGAGGTGAAGCGTGCGCTGATCACGCGCCGCTACTGAGCCTCGCAGGTTGCTGAGGAGGGCCCCGTTTCCGCTGGAGACGGGGCCCTCTGGCATATGCCACACCATCGGGTGAACACGCTCCGAACGGACCCGTGGGCCGGGCCCGGCCTACGATGATGCTCTCGACACCAGTTCCCAGGAGGCACCTGATGTCCGCAGCTTCCGTCGAGCAGCCCTTCCACGACGAAGAGCCGGTCACCCTGACGACCATCGCCGACGAGATCATGGAGCGCCATCCGGGCTACCGCGTCGAGATCATCGGAGGCCATCTCCTCGTGACCCCGTCCCCTGACGGCGCCCATGCTCGCGCGCTGACCAAGCTCATGCGTCCCTTCATGGCAGCCGACCTGGATGGAGGCGAAACCGAGGTCCTTCAGGGCGTCGGTCTTTGGCTGCCCATGGAGGCGGAGGACTACGCCATCCCCGATCTTGCGATCGTGGACGTCGACTTCGAGGACCATCACGTCGAGAACAACGCCTACGAAGCGGTGTGCTTCCGCATGGTGCTGGAGGTCACCTCCAGCAATTGGAAGAACGACCTGAAGACGAAGGTGGCCGCCTACGCCGAGGCGAAAGTCCCGGTCTACGTCATCGTGGACCGCAAGCACCAACGCCTCCACGTCCTGACCGACCCGGCGGGAAGCGGCTACGAGAACCACCGCCCGCACGCCCCCGGCGAGCTCGTCACCCTCCCCGACTCCATCGGCGCGAAGGTGACCCTCGACGTGGCCGAGATCCTCAAGGCCGGACAGGCGAGGACGAGCGACTGAGTCTCACAACTGGCTCAGGATCGAAGGGTCTGTGATCTTCGTGTCCGCCGCCAGCAGCATCGCCTTGCTGAGGATGACCGCCAGCATGCGGTCGCCCTCGTAGGGGAGGTAGCCCGTTGCCGGGGTCGTCGGGGTGGACTTCGGGACGATGCAGACGTACTGGTCGTTCGGGGTGTGGAGGATGTTGCCCGAGCCCAGGTGGATCTTGTACGTGTGGCGGTCGCCCTTGACGTGGAGGAAGCGGCCCTCCAGCGTGCAGCGCTCGGCTATCGCCAGGCGCGGGACCAGGCGCTCCAGCAGGAGCCTGCGGGTCTCGGCGCTCGCGTTCAGCTCGCCGAAGCCGTACGACGTCCAGTACTCCTGGAAGCGGCCGCCGGGGCCGCCGTCCTGCCAGGTCGGGTCGTTGCCGACGCTGGCCACGCCGACGAACAGGTCCACGTCGCGCAGGACTTCGGAGAGGACCAGGGGCGGGATGTCCTCCAGCGGCACCGGGGCGGCGGGGTCCTGGCCGGGGGCGAGCCACATGGTGTACGCGCCGCCGTAGCAGTGTGCCGAGTTCTGCGGGGCGTCGAGCGGGTAGAAGCGGACCTGGTCGGTGCGCAGGCGCAGATAGCTGCCGGAGTCGGTGGTGTCGACGCCGTACTCCTCGCCGTCGCCCTCGATCCAGTACTCGGCGCGCAGGCCCCATCGGGGCAGCTCACGGGTCGCGGGCGGAGCCGAGTCGTCGACGCACAGGCGCAGCTTGTTGTGCCAGCCGCGCAGCGCGGCCAGGGAGTGGAACTGGTGCTGGCGCACGATGTGGGCCGCGAAGCGGTTGGAGTACGTGCGGGTGGCCCGCTCGGCGTCCGTGAGCAGGTAGACCTCGCGGTGGGCCTGCTTGAACGGCTGGGTGACGCCGTGCCGCTCCAGCCAGTCGCGCCAGGCGACGATCTGCGCGGGTTCGTGGCCGACCGGGTGCCACAGTTCGACCCGGTCGCCCCCCGTCAGGGGTTCGTCGGCCAGCGTGCGCAGCTCACCGTCCGCGTAGCCGGCCGTCGTGCCGTCGATCGTCCACAGCAGGCGGCGCGCCAGGGTGCCGACCAGCGGGTGGTCGAGGTACCGCTCGCGCCACACGGCGTACGGCCAGCTGCGGCGGGCCAGGAACTGGCGGTCCAGGCGCTCGGTCTGCGCCGAGAGCATCTTGTCGATGTCCTTGACCGCCGTCTTGAGGTCCTTCAGTTCGTCCGGGTGGTCCCGCTTCACGGCCACCGGCACCGTCCTGACCGGCTTGCCGGCGGCGTTGCGCCAGCTCAGCACGGCGCGCGGGCCGCGGACTTCGAGGAGTGCCGTCGTCTCGCCCAGGCGGTGTTCGGCGTGGCCGACGTCCGTCAGGCCGTACGCCGGTACCGCCAGTTCCTCGATCTCCTCGCGGGCGAGGCCGAGGGCGGTGGCGCGCGCCTCCAGGGCGGTGTCGAGGAGCTTGGCGGTGTTCTTGTACGTCACCCGGGTGGCCAGCCGGGCGAGTTCGGCGAGGGCCGCTTCGGAGTCGATGCGGGCCAGCGCGACGACGCCGGCGTTGGCGACCTTGGGGTTCCGGGGGCCGAGGCCCGCGACCTTCTTCAGTGACGTCTCGACCAGGGCGCCCAGGGCCCGGGCCGTGCCGGGGTGGGGCGGCAGCAGGGAGAGGAGCCAGGCCAGGCCGCGCAGGGCCGTCGCGTTGTACGGGTCGTAGGCGTTGTCGACGTCCGGCTCCCACGCCCGGCGTTCCAGCGGGAGCGTGCGCGGGCGGCCGACGAGGGCGAGCCAGGACAGGACCGTCTCGCGGACCCGGTCCGTGCCGAGGGCGTCCAGGAGGGCACGGGCCCCCTTGTCCCACTTGGCCGTGGGCCTGGAGGCGGTGGCGGTGAGGGCGTGGGCCAGCAGGGCCTGCCAGTCGGGGCCGGTGGCGTCGCTCAGGGCCTGTTCCGCCCAGGCCTCGCCGACGTTGAGGACGGGGTCGGTGAGCTGCCGGGCCAGCGCGACGAGGTCGGCCGCGCGGTAGGCGTCCAGGGCCGCGCGGCGGACGACGGCCACGACGGGGGCCGGGAGGGGGCGGCCGGCGGCCAGTTCGGCCCGGCACAGGACCTCGAAGCGGGCCGCGTACCAGAAGGAGTGTTGGCGGGCGAGGTCGTCCAGGGCCTTGCGGCGCTCGGCGGCCAGCGGATCGTCGGCGAGCCGCTCCGCGCCGTCGAGGCCCTCGGCGACCAGGGCGCCCAGGGCGAGATGGCGGCAGCGGGCCTCGGTGTCGTCACCGGCCTGGTGGAAACGGTCGGCCAAGGCGTGCAGCAGCGCGCGGCGGTGCTCGGCCGGCAGGGACCGGAGCTGGTCCAGCACCCTCTCCCAGCCCGCGCCCCAGGCGCCCCGGCTGGAGTCCATGACGCGCAGCGCCTCGTCGGCGACCCGGCCGATGTCGCCGTCGGCGATCCTGTCGCGCAGCCGGTCCGCGTGCGACCGGGGCGTGCGGAAGGAGCTCATCAGCCACCTACCAGGGGGACGAGCTTCAGGAACGTGACCTCGGTGCCGAGGGCGAGGTCGATCTCCTCGTCCGGGTCGGTGACCTGACGGTCTCCCACCAGCACGAGGAAGCCGTTCCCCGCGAAGGCCCGCTCGGCCAGGGCCGTCTGCCTCTCGGGGTCGATCCGGCGGGGCGTGCGCACCGCGTAGCCGTTGAGCACGCGCTCGGTGTCCTCGGGCTGCACGAGTCCCTGGAAGGCCTCCGGCGTACGGGCGTTGTACTCGGCGACCTCCTGGAACACCCGGCGCCGGATCAGTTCCCGTACGGTCAGCCGTTCTTGGGCGATCTCCAGCCCCCAGGCCGTGCGTCGCTCCCCCACCGTCGTCTCGTCGACGAACGTCACGATTCCCATGCGGACGACAGTACGAGGCACCACTGACAATCCCACCGAGCCCTTGTGTTGAACATGTTCAAAAGTAGGTCTAGAGTCATCCCCGACAGCGTTTTGAACGTGTTCAAGAAGGGTGGGGCAATGGACCGCACGGTCATCGCCTACGTCATCTACCTGCTGGTCAGCATCGGCCTGACCGTCTGGGTGGCCCGCACGCTCAGCCGGAACGGCAAGGTCTTCCTCGCCGACGTGCTGCACGGCAACGAGAAGCTCGCCGACGCCGTCAACCACCTCCTGGTGGTCGGCTTCTACCTCGTCAACCTCGGGTTCGTCGCGCTGTACCTGAGTGGCGACGGGACCATCACCGACGCACGCGGCATCTTCGAGGCCCTGTCGACGAAGCTCGGCGTGGTGCTGCTGGTCCTCGGCGTGATGCACCTCGCCAACGTCTACGTGCTCAACCGGATCCGGCGCCGGGGCGCCATGGAACGGGAGCAGGTGCCGCCGGTGCCGCCGCAGGGCTGGGTCGCCCCGCAGCCGCAGGCCTGAGCGGAGACCCACGTGAACGCCACCGGCACCAGCACCAGCACCAGCACCAGCACGACCGGAACGCGCGCCACCGGCACACACGCGGCCACCCCGGTCCGCCGGCTCACCGTCCTCTACGACGCCGAGTGCTCCCTGTGTGCGTTCCTGCGCGACTGGCTCCTGCGGCAGCCGAAGCTGGTGCCGCTGGAGCTGGTCCCGGCCGCCTCCGAGGAGGCCAGGCGGCGCTTCCCCGGCCTCGACCACGGCGCCACCCTCGACGAGATCACCGTCGTCGGCGACGCCGGGCAGGTCTACCGGGGCCCCGCCGCCTGGGTGGTCACCCTGTGGGCGCTGCGCGAGCACCGGCCGCTCGCCCACCGGCTGAGCACCCCGGCCGGCGCCCGGCTCGCCAAGGGCGCGGTGCTCGCCGCCGCCAAGTGGCGTGGCGCGCAGTGGCACCGGGGACAGCGCGGCGGGGCGCAGTGGGGCGGCCGGGTCTACCGGCGGGCGGACGGCTGGTCGTACGACCCGGACGGCGGCTGGAGCTACACCGCGCCGGGCTGCGCCGACGGCACCTGCGCCCCGCGGTGGCCGGACCCGCGCTGACGTTAGGCTCTCTTCCCGTGTCCGCGAAGAACGACGGCCCCGACGACGGCGCCCACCCCACCAAGTCCGAGCAGACCCGCGCCCTGATCCTGGAGACGGCCATGAGGCTGTTCCAGGAGCGCGGCTACGACAAGACGACGATGCGGGCCATCGCCAAGGAGGCCGGGGTCTCCGTCGGCAACGCGTACTACTACTTCGCGGGCAAGGAGCACCTGATCCAGGGCTTCTACGACCGGATCGCCGCCGAGCACCAGGTGGCGGTCCGGGAGATCCTGGACCGGGAGCGCGACCTGGAGCCCCGCCTCGCGGGGGTGCTGCGGGCCTGGCTCGACATCGCCGCGCCGTACCACGAGTTCGCGGTGCAGTTCTTCAAGAACGCCGCCGACCCGGACAGCCCGCTCAGCCCGTTCTCCCCCGAGTCGGAGCACGCGCGGGAGGAGGCCATCAGCGTCCACCGGGAGGTGCTCGCCGGGGCCACGAAGACCAAGGTCCCCGAGGAGCTGCGGGACATCCTGCCCGAGTTGATGTGGCTGTCCCAGATGGGGCTCGTCCTGTACTGGATCTTCGACCGCACCGAGGGGCGCGAGCGCAGCTACCGGCTGGCCGAGCGCGGTGCCCGGCTCACCGCGCGGGGTGTCGCCCTGGCCCGCTTCCGGGTGCTGCGGCCGCTCGTGCGCGAGGTGCACGAGCTGTTCACGGAGTTCCTGCCGGGGATGACGAACGCCATCCCCGATCCGGCGGCCCGGCGGCGCACCGAGTCCTGAGGGGGGCGGGCCCTCAGAGCGCGGTGAGGCTCCGCAGACGGAACACGCCCGTGCCGTCCGACGGGTACTGCCCGCCGCCGACCTCCGAAAGCACTGACTAATGGGCCGTTCGGTCCGGTTTCACGGCGTTCTCACCGGGTTGCGGCGGTCAGGCCTGTTTCGATGCGAGCTCGATGACGGTGATGTCCGAGGGTGCGCCGACGCGGGTGGGCGGGCCCCAGGCGCCGGCACCGCGGGAGACGTAGAGCTGGGTGTCGCCGTAGCGGTCCAGTCCCGCGAGGGTGGGGTTGGCGCCGGAGGCGATGAGGTTGCCGGGCCAGAGCTGGCCGCCGTGGGTGTGACCGGAGAGCTGGAGGTCGACGCCGTGCTCGACGGCCTCGTGGATCTGGACGGGCTGGTGGGCGAGCAGCACGCACGCGCGTGCGGTGTCCCGGTCGCCGAGCGCCTTCACGAAGTCGGGGCCCTGGCCCTCGTTCTCGCCCGCGACGTCGTTGACCCCGGCCAGGTCGAAGTACGGCATCTCCCGGCGGGCGTTCTCCAGGGGGTCGATGCCCAGGCGGCGGACCTCCTCCACCCACTGCTCGGCGCCGGAGAAGTACTCGTGGTTGCCGGTGACGAAGTAGGACCCGTGACGCGCCCTCAGCCGGGCGAGCGGGGCCGCCGCGGGACCGAGGTCCTTCACGCTGCCGTCGACCAGGTCGCCGACGACCGCGATCAGGTCGGGCTGGGTGCCGTTGATCGTGTCGACGACCTTCTGCGCGAAGCCACGTCCCAGGACCGGGCCGAGGTGCACGTCGCTGACGACGGCGATCCGGTACCCGTGCGCGGCGCGCGGCAGCTTGGCCAGCGGCACGGTGACCCGCTTGACCTTCGGCCCGCGCAGCACACCGTACGTCCCGTACCCCACGGTCCCGACGGCGGCTGCCGCCGCGGCCCCGGCGACGATCCGGGAGACGGTCATCAGGGGGGGGGGGCGGCGGCGGGCGCCGCCCCGGGGGCCGGGGG
>NZ_JAKEIO010000036.1 GCF_021474405.1 [Streptosporangium] indianense | reverse complement strand
GGGGGGAGCAGAGCGGCTGGGGGTGTCGCCGGGACGGGCAGAACGCCTGGGGGTGTCGTCGGGACGGGCAGGGCGCCTGGGGGTGCCGCCGGGACGGGCAGAGCACCTGAGGGTGCCGCCGGAGCAAGCAATGCCGCTGAAGATGCCGCCCGAGCGAGCGGAGCCGCTGAAGATGCCGCCGGAGCGAGCAAAGCCGCCGAAGACGTCACCGGGACAGGCAGAGCGCCTGAGGATGCCGCCGGAGCAAGCAAAGCCGCTGAAGATGCAGC
The DNA here is from genome assembly GCF_021474405.1 of [Streptosporangium] indianense. GTDB lineage: Bacteria > Actinomycetota > Actinomycetes > Streptomycetales > Streptomycetaceae > Streptomyces > Streptomyces indiaensis. The sequence continues at coordinate 58,742 of NZ_JAKEIO010000036.1, read as the reverse complement.
CGGAGCGAACAGTGTCGTCGGGGCGAGCAGGGCGGCACTGGCCGCGGCCAGAGTGAGCGAAGACTGGACACGCACGATACGGGAGCCTCTCGCTGGGGACCTGACGGGCACTCAGCTCAATCTGTCCCCGGGGTGATCATCCGGCCACCACTGTGGGGCCGGACGGAGCAGGCCCCCAACGTCCGACGGTCGCCGGGGGCCTGAGTCCGTGTGAGGCTCCGGCCCACCGGGCCGACACCATCCGCGACGACAACTGTCCGTGCGTGGGGCCGAACTCCCGTCCTCACAGCAGGAGTTGGGTCGCGATGCCCTCAGCGTGCGTAACGCTCCCGGATGGTCACGCGCGGCCGGGGGCGAGGCGGCGCCGGCAGCGACACGCCGGTTCAGCCGGACCTGCCCTCTTGATGTGCCCCCGCCAACAAGGCCATATTGGTCCGGACCATTCGGTTGTACCCGTCGGCCGACCACCCCGGGAGGCAGTGCCGTGCGAGGACGTTCCACCCCCTCGTTCCTCCTCCGCCGCCTGGCGCTCTGCGCAACCCTCACACTCGTCGCGGCCTGCGGCGGAGCCGGGGCCCGGGAGGGGGACGGCGGCCGAGTGCCCGGCGCGCCGACAGGTGTCACCGCGGCGGCGGGCAGCGCGCGGAGCGTGCACGTCATGTGGAACACCACCGCCCGGGCCGAGGCCTACGAGGTGTACCGGGGCGCCACCAAAGTCGAGGAGGTGCCGGGTTCGCAGCACATGGTGGATGTCACCGGACTCCGGCCCGCCACCCTGTACGTCTTCTCCGTGCGGGCGCGGGACACCGACGGGCGGCTCGGGCCGCCCAGCCGCGAGGTACGGGCGAAGACGCCCGAGGCCGTCGCGGACGACCGCTCCGCACCGAGCCGGCCGAAGTCGTCCGAAGGGCGGGCGGCGGGGAGCCGAGCGGTCCAGCTGTCCTGGTCGGCCTCGACGGACGACCGGGGAGTGGTGTCGTACGACATCCATCAGGGAGACACGAAGATCCACAGTGTGGGCGGGCGGCAGACGGCCACCGTGCTGACGGGGCTGCGCCCCGGCACGCGCTACACGTTCACCGTCCGGGCCAGGGACGCGGCCGGGAACGTCTCCCCCGCCGGACCCGCCGTCCGCCTCACCACCCCGGGCACCGACGACGGCCGCGGCACCGCCCCCACGGACTTCCGGGCGACGAGCCACCGCGAGGACGGGGCCTACCACCTCGACCTGAGCTGGGTGCCGCCCCGGGTGGACGGTGAGGTGACCGAGTACCGGATCGAGCTCGACGGCCGGCCGGCGACGTCCCTCGTGTACGGCGGCAGGGCCCCGCACGAGCGCGCCACGTACAGCTTTTACGTTGGGCGCACCGCCGGTGTCACGCACCGGGTCCGCGTCCGGGCGATGCTGCCGGACGGCACCTGGGGAGGTCTCTCGGCGGAGCGCGTGGTGACCACGGGGCACTGACGGCGCCGTGCCGTCGGCCGTCGTCGGTCCTGCACCCTGCCGTCATCGGCCGGGTGGAGGAACGCGTCACCTGCACGGGGGCGCTCGGAGTGCGGCCGTGGCCGGGGGCGCTTTGGCTGACCCCGAGGCAGCACGGGCGTTCCCCGACCCTCGGCGGCGCCAGGGATGTACCGCCGACCGTGCCGCCGGAGGGCAGTCCACATGCGCAACTCATCGTCAGTTCTCCGCTCCGGCCTGACCGTGGCAGTCGCCGCGCTGCCCCTCGCCCTGGCCGCGGTACCCGCCGTCGCGGCCCCGGGCATCTCCGTGAGCACCACGGGCTCCACGGTGTCGGTCACGACCAGCTCGTGCACCCAGATCAACGGCAGCTGGGGCACCGCCTCGCTCCTCACCAGCAGCCAGGGCAGCTTCGCCCAGGGCCGCCAGGTGACGCTGTCGGGGACGTCCACGAGTCAGTCGGCGGCCTGGTCGAACGTCTCCCCGGGCACGTACACGGTCATCGTCGTGTGCTCGGACGGCACCACTGCGGGCACCCAGTCCGTCGTGGTCTCCACCGCCCCCTCCCCCTCGCGGTCCGCGTCCCCCTCCGTCTCGCCGTCCCGAGGCGTCATGGGCGGGGTCGGCGGCAGTTCGACGGACTACGGAACCGTCACTCTGGTGGCGGGCGGCACGCTGGTCGGGGCCGGCCTCCTCGGAACGGCCTGGTACCTGCGCCGGCGCAACAAGCCGTACCGGCTCTGATCCGGTACGGACATCGGCCCGCTCCCCCGATGCGCTCCGGGCGGGCGGGCCGACGTCACGTCCTGACCGGGCCGGCCGGCCGGGCCGGCCGATCGGCCGGTGAGTCGGTCGGCCGGTGAGTCGGCGGGCCGGCGGTCGGCTGGTCCGTCGGCGGGCCGGCGGTCGGCTGGTCCGTCGGCGGGCCGGCGGTCGGCTGGTCCGTCGGCGGGCCGGTCAGGTGGCCTCGTCGGGGAGTTCGGCGAAATCCTCCAGGGCGTGCCTGAGCCACCCGGTCCAGAAGGTCTCCAGATCGATCCCGGCCCGCAGCACGAGGTGCCGCAGCCGGTCCTCGGTGCCGTCCCGGCCGGGCGGGAAGTCGCGCTTCTCGATCTCCTCGTACTCCGCGAGCTGCCGCTCGTGCAGCTCCAGGTGGCGGCGCAGGTCGGCCTCCAGGCCCTCCGTGCCGACCACGGCCGCCGCCCTGAGCCGCAGCAGCAGCGGGTCGCGGTGCGGTCTGGGGTCCTGGGAGGCGGCGGTCCACCGCGCCAGTTCGGCACGGCCCGCGGGCAGCACCTCGTAGGCCTTCTTCTGCCCTCGGGCCGGCTGCTCGGACGGCAGCGCCCTGATGAGGCCGTCGGCCTCCAGTTTCCCGAGCTCGCGATAGATCTGCTGGTGCGTCGCCGACCAGAAGTAGCCGATCGACCGGTCGAACCGGCGGGTCAGCTCCAGGCCCGACGACGGCTTCTCGAGCAGGGCGGTGAGGATCGCGTGCGGGAGTGACATGGCCTCATCCTAGGGACGCGTATCCGCACTACAGGGCGGCTGCGAGCTCCGTGCCCTGCTTGATGGCGCGCTTGGCGTCCAGCTCGGCGGCCACGTCGGCGCCGCCGATGAGGTGCGCGCTGCGTCCGGCGGCGATCAGCTCCTCGTACAGGCCCCGGCGCGGCTCCTGGCCCGTGCACAGCACGATCGTGTCGACCTCGAGGACCGTGCTCTCCTCACCGACGGTGATGTGCAGACCGGCGTCGTCGATCCGGTCGTAGCGCACGCCCGGCACCATGGTGACGCCGCGGAGCTTGAGCTCGGTGCGGTGGATCCAGCCGGTGGTCTTGCCGAGGCCGGCGCCGACCTTGGAGGTCTTGCGCTGGAGCAGGTGGACGGTGCGCGGCGGGGCGGGCCGCTCGGGCGCGGCGAGGCCGCCGGGGCCGTTGTAGTCCATGTCGACGCCCCACTGGCGGAAGTACGTCGCCGGGTCCTCGTGGGCCTTGTCGCCGCCGTCGGTGAGGAACTCCGCCACGTCGAAGCCGATGCCGCCCGCGCCGAGGACCGCGACCCGGTCGCCGACGGGGGCGCCGTCGCGCAGGACGTCGAGGTAGCCGACCACGCTCGGGTGGTCGACGCCGGGGATCTCCGGGGTGCGCGGGGTGACGCCGGTGGCGACGACGACCTCGTCGTAGTCGTCGACGTCCGCGGCCGTGACGGGCGTGTTCAGCCGTACGTCGACGCCGTGCCAGTCGAGCTGGGTGCGGAAGTAGCGGAGCGTCTCGTCGAACTCCTGCTTGCCGGGGACCTTGCGGGCGACGTTGAGCTGGCCGCCGATCTCGCCCGCCGCGTCGAACAGCGTCACGTCGTGGCCGCGTTCGGCGGCGGAGACCGCGCAGGCCAGACCGGCCGGTCCGGCGCCGACGACCGCGACGCGCTTGCGCAGCCGGGTCGGGGAGAGCACCAGTTCGGTCTCGTGGCAGGCGCGCGGGTTGACCAGGCAGGAGGTGATCAGACCGCTGAAGGTGTGGTCGAGGCAGGCCTGGTTGCAGCCGATGCAGGTGTTGATCGCCTCGGGGCGGCCGGCGGCGGCCTTGGTGACGAAGTCGGGGTCGGCGAGCATCGGGCGGGCCATCGACACCATGTCGGCGGCGCCCTCGGCGAGCAGTTCCTCGGCGAGTTCGGGGGTGTTGATGCGGTTGGTGGTGACGAGCGGGACGGACACCTCGCCCATGAGCCGCTTGGTCACCCAGGTGTACGCGCCGCGCGGCACCGAGGTCGCGATGGTGGGGATGCGAGCCTCGTGCCAGCCGATGCCGGTGTTGATGATCGTCGCCCCGGCGGCCTCGACGGCCTTGGCGAGGGTGACGACCTCGTCCAGCGTCGAGCCGCCCGGGACGAGGTCGAGCATGGACAGCCGGTAGATGACGATGAAGTCCTCGCCGACGGCCTCGCGTACCCGGCGCACGATCTCCAGCGGGAAGCGCGTGCGGTTCTCGTACGTGCCGCCCCAGCGGTCGGTGCGGTGGTTGGTCTGCTGTGCGATGAACTCGTTGATGAGGTAGCCCTCGGAGCCCATGATCTCGACGCCGTCGTAGCCGGCCTCGCGGGCCAGGCGGGCGGCGCGGGCGTAGTCGTCGATCGTCCGCTCGATGTCGGCGTCGGTGAGCTCGCGGGGCGGGAAGGGGCTGATCGGCGCCTGGACCGGGCTCGGCGCGACGAGGTCCCGGTGGTAGGCGTAGCGGCCGAAGTGCAGGATCTGCATGGCGATCCGCCCGCCCTCGCGGTGCACGGCGTCCGTGATGACCCGGTGCTGCTCGGCCTCTTCCTCGGTGGTGAGCCTGGCGCCGCCCTCGTAGGGCCGCCCCTCGTCGTTGGGGGCGATGCCGCCGGTGACGATGAGGCCCACTCCCCCGCGGGCGCGGGCGGCGTAGAAGGCGGCCATGCGCGCGAAGCCGCCCTCGGCCTCCTCCAGGCCGACGTGCATGGAGCCCATGAGGACCCGGTTGGGCAGGGTGGTGAAGCCCAGGTCGAGGGGGGTCAGCAGGTGCGGGTAACGGCTCATCGGGCCCTCCGTGCGCGGTGTCGTGCCTGTAGTTGTAGAGGACGACCGACCGTTTATGCAACTAGTTGCACAAGGTGATGGAGGGCACAGTGGAGCCATGACCATGGGCCTTGCCCCGCCGGCCGACGTGGTGGACCTCGCGGGCGAGCCGATCCGCCGGCCGAGCCGGTCCGGGCTCGACGACACCCCACCCATCGTGGGGGCCTGGAGGACCGGGTGTCCCGGGCGCCGACGACGGCTGCCGGACGCACCCCTGCCCGGCCCCGCGGCCGACCGAGGTCACCGCGGGGCTGCTCACGGGGAGAGGCGCGAGGTGGCGGTCAGCGGCTCTGCAGACGTACGTGCAGCTCCTTCTCCTGGTCGCCGGAGACGGCGCTCAGGTCGTGCACGTCGAACAGCGAGTCCAGGGCCATGCGGAACCGTTCGATCGCCCAGTAGCCGCCGTGCAGGTCGGCGTCGACGGAGGACGACAGGTGCACCGGCCGCGCGCCCTCGTGCTCGTCGGCGACGTCGAACGTGCCGAGCCACACCGTGGGACGGGTCTCGTGCAGTTCCTCCGGCACGTCGTCGGCGCACCGGTCGGATTCGAAGCAGGAGCACAGTGCGTCGAACACGGTGCGGGCGTCGTGCTTGCTGCACCCGCTGATCTCCACCAAGACGGAGTGGGGGTGCGGTCGCTCCTGGTCCATCGCCATCGTGATCGCTCCTTACGTGGCCACCGGCTGCCGTATCCGCCCCCACCCCAGCAAAGCACCACCTTCCGGCGAGCACTACCGGCGGTGCCGTTCTCGCGGGAGCGGGTCTTGCGGGGCGGTCCGGGCCGTGTTGGGAGATGGTGGAAGGTGACGGAAGGGGCCTTCGGGAACGGCTCCGCGCGGTAGAACATGGGGTGTCGGCACACGACGGCGTGCCGCGAGGACGGCGAAGGCGGGGCGTGGGATGAGTGCAGCCGGGTCTCCCGAGTCCGCAGGCGACGGTCCGGTGCGCGGTGCGGCGCGCCCGAGCGGGCTGCTCGACGTCCTGCGCGTGGCCTCGGTCGTCCTGGACGCCGAGGGCCGCATCGTGCTGTGGAGCCCGCAGGCCGAGGAACTGTTCGGGTACGAGGCGCGGGAGGCGCTCGGGCAGTACGCCGCCCGGATCATGGTCCACGAACAGCACGTCGACCTCGTCGTCAAGTTGTTCGCCGACGTCATGGGCACCGGTCAGAGCTGGGCGGGAGCCTTCCCGGTCCGCTGCAAGGACGGCACCACACGGCTCGTTGAGTTCCGCAACATGCGGCTGCTGGACGACCAGGGCGACGTCTACGCGCTGGGGCTGTGCGCCGACCAGAGGACCGTGCACCGGCTGGAGCGCGAGGTGGCGCTGTCGACGCGGATGATCGCGCAGTCCCCCACCGGGCTGGCCGTGCTGGACACCGAGCTGCGCTACGTCTCGGTCAACAAGGCACTGGAGGAGATCAACGGGGTACCGGCGGAGGAGCACCTGGGCCGCACCCCCCGCGAGGTGGTGCCCGAGATGGACGTGGACGCCCTGGAAGCCGCCACACGCCGGGTGCTGGAGACGGGCACGCCGGTCGTCGACCAGTCCTCGATCGGCCGCACCCCGGCCGACCCGCACCAGGACCACGCCTGGTCGGTCTCGCTGTACCGCCTGGAGAACGCCTTCGGGACGGTGCTGGGCGTCGCCGTCTCGATCGTCGACGTCACCGAGCAGTACCGGGCGGGCATCGAGGCGGAGGCGGCGCGCCGGCGTCTGGCCCTGATCGCCGACGCCTCGGGCCGCATCGGCACCACCCTGGACCTCGACCGTACGGCCCGTGAGCTGGCCGACGTGGCCGTGCCTGAGCTCGCCGACGTCGCGGCGGTCGACCTGCTGGACGCGGTGGTGCAGGGCCGGCGCACCAGCCTCGGGCCCGCCGAGTCGGCCGTGATCCGCGCGCTGGCGGTCCAGGCCTATGACTCCGCCGAGGCCCTGGAGGCGGCCGACACCCCCGGCCAGGTCGCCCGGTACGCCCCCGACCGGCTGGTCACCCAGTGCGTGCGCACGGCGAGCCCGGTGATGCTGCCGGAGGTCAAGGACGAGGACCTGGTGCACATCGCCCGCTCCCCGGAGGCGGCCGAGCTGCTGGGCCGGGCCGGGGTGCACTCCTATCTGGCCGTGCCGCTGATCGCGCGCGGCGAGGTCCTGGGGGCCCTCGACCTCAAGCGCACCCGCAATCCGCTGCCGTTCAGCGAGGACGACCTGCTGCTGGCGCGCGAACTGGCCGCCCGGGCCGCGGTGCAGATCGACAACGCCCGCTGGTACCAGGGCGCCCGTGAGACCGCGCTCACCCTGCAGCGCAGTCTGCTGCCCACTCATCCGCGGGTGACGGGCGGGCTGGAGGTCGCCTCCCGCTACCAGCCGGCGGGCACCACGAGCGAGGTGGGCGGCGACTGGTTCGACGTGATCCCGCTGGACGGCGGCAGGACGGCGCTCGTCGTGGGCGATGTGATGGGCAGCGGCATCCCCGCGGCCGCCGCGATGGGGCGGCTGCGCACGGCGACCCACACCCTCGCCTCCCTCGGTCTCGACCCCAACGTGCTCCTGGAACACCTCGACAAGATCACCGCGGGTCTGGAACAGGCCATCGCCACCTGTGTCTACGCCGTCCACGACCCGCATCTGCGCCAGTGCCGGATCGCCAACGCCGGGCACCTGCCGCCGGTGCGTGTCCGGGCCGGCCGGCCGCCGGAACTGCTCGACCTGCCGACCGGAGTACCGCTCGGCGTGGGCGGCGTCGCCTTCTCCACGACCACCGTCGACCTCGAGCCCGGCGACCGGCTGGTGCTCTACACGGACGGCCTCGTCGAGACCCGCCGGGACCCGATCGACGCACGGCTCGAGACGCTGCTGTCCCTGCTCGACGGGCCCGACCTGCCGCTGGAGGACGTCTGCGACCTGTTGCTGCGCACCCTGCACGAGCCGGACAACTTCGACGACGTGGCGCTGCTCATCGCGCGGGCCACCGCACCGGGCTGAGCGGCCTCACGGCCGGACGCCTACCACGACGTGGGCGTACAACTCCTCCGACACGGCCAGGTCGGTCGTGAGGCCGTTGCGCTCGAACGCCTCGACGGCGGCCGGGGCCTGATGCCGGCTCGTCTCCACCAGGACACAGCCGCCGGGGGCGAGCCAGTCGGGTGCCCCGGCCGCGACCCGGCGCAGGACGTCGAGGCCGTCCGTACCGCCGTCGAGGGCGACCAGTGGCTCGTGGCCACGGGCCTCCTGCGGCAGCAGCCCGATCTCGTCGCTCGGCACGTACGGCACGTTGGCCGCGAGGATGCCGACGCGGCCCCGCAGGGCGACCGGCAGTGCCTCGAACAGATCGCCCTGGTGGACACGGCCGCCGGCGGCGGCGACGTTGTCCCGGGCACAGCGCACGGCGGCCGGGTCGATGTCGGCGGCGTGCAGCTCCACTCCACCGAGTCCGGCGGCCAGGGCCGCTCCCACGGCGCCCGAGCCGCAGCACAGGTCCACGACCACGGCGGCGCCCGAGGCCCGCCGCAAGGCCTGCTCCACCAGGAACTCGGTGCGCCGGCGCGGCACGAAGACGCCCGGGGCGACGGTGATGCGCAGACCACGGAACTCGGCCCAGCCGACGACGAGTTCGAGCGGCAGACCCGCGACGCGGCGCTCGACCATGGCGGCGGCCTCGGCCGGGGTGCGCGCCGCGGCGAGGATCATCCCGGCCTCGTCCTCGGCGAAGACGCAGCCCGCGGCGCGCAGGGCTACGACGACGGAGTCACGGGACACCGGCGTGGAAGGGGGGACTGCGGAGACAGACGGCATGGAAGCCCAGAGCCTTTCGGGAACCGAAGGGCGCTCCGGCGATCGCCTACGACCGGCGATCCGCGCGACGTCGAGAGGAGAGCACCCGAGCTGACACAGCGGTAATGGGTCTCACCTCCTCGGCTTCCGACGGCGGGGTCCTCCCCCGGCCGGACGGCAACCCTACCCGACGGGCCCGCCGCCCGGTACGGCCCTCGGGACGACACCGGCGAGGTGGTTGGGTTGTGCAACCATGGCAGGAGTAGAGCAGCACCGGTGAGGGAGGTCCCGTGCACACCGCAGACGCCGTGGAGACCATCCAGCGCGAGATGACGGTCTTCGCCCGCCGGGCCCGGGCCGCGGCGGGCCGGATGCACCCCGAGCTGTCGCTGGTGTCGTACACGCTGCTGGGGCACCTGGAGGAGAGCGGTGGGTGCCGGTCCACCGATCTGGCCGCCCACTACGCCCTCGACAAGTCCACCGTCAGCCGCCAGGTGACGGGACTGGAGCGTGCCGGTCTCGTCGAGCGCCGCCCCGACGCGGCGGACCACCGCGTCCAAGTGCTGCATCTGACCGGGGCCGGGCAGCGGATCCTGGCCCAGGTCACCGAGAGCCGCCGTGCGGCCTTCCGGGAGCGTCTGGCCGACTGGTCCGCGGAGGATCTGAGCCGGTTCGCGCACTACCTGGTGCGCTACAACGCCTCGCCCGGTCCCGGCCGGCAGGACTAGGACCCCCGGCACGTACGGTTGAGTACGCACACACCGAGCACACCGGTCCGGCGGGGCACCGCCGGCCCGGCCCGGAGGCACCACCGCATGCACATCACCCGAGGCTTCACCGGGCGCCCCCGCGTCGCCGACCCCGGCCTGCCGCCCGGCCAGTACGACGCGGGCGACGACTGGCCCGTCCTGTCGGCCGAGGTCACTCCCGAGCTGGCGGCCGCCGACTGGACCTTCCGCGTCGACGGACTGGTGGCCGAGCCCCGTACCTGGGACTGGGAGGCGGCGCACCGGCTGGAGCCGTCGGCGTACGAGGGCGCCATCCACTGCGTGACGAGCTGGTCGAAGTTCGGGGTGCGCTTCGCGGGCGTGTCCCTGGACGCGTTCCTGGATGTGGTCCGGCCCCATGGGTCGGCCACCCATGCCATCGCCTACTCGCACACCGGCTACACCGCGAACCTGCCGCTCGCCGACCTGACCGGCGGCCGCGCCTGGATCGCCTGGGAGTACGACGGGCAGCCGCTCGCCCCCGAGCACGGCGGCCCGGCCCGGCTGGTCGTTCCGCACCTGTACTTCTGGAAGAGCGTCAAGTGGGTCGCGGGCCTGCGGCTCCTCGACCACGACGAGCCGGGCTTCTGGGAGCGCAACGGGTATCACGAGCGGGGCAACCCGTGGGAGGAGCAGAGGTACTCCGGTGACTGAGACCGCCGTGACGGAGAGCTTCGTACCGCCCACGCGGTTCGCCGTGCCCGGGCGCATCGCCGTGCACGAGCAGGCCGCGTCCGAGTGGCAGACCGCCACCCTCGTCGAGATCCGCCGCGAGACGCCGCGCGTGGCCACCTTCCGGCTCGCCGTGCCCGGCTGGCCGGGTCATCTGCCGGGCCAGCACCTGATGGTGCGGCTGACCGCGGAGGACGGCTACACCGCCCAGCGGCACTACTCGCTCGCGTCCGCACCCGACGACTCCGGGCACGTCGAACTCACCCTGGACCATGTCGAGGGCGGAGAGGTCTCGGGCTGGTTCCACACCGTCGCCCGGCCCGGCGACCGGGTCGAGGTGCGGGGCCCGGTGAGCGGCTTCTTCGCCTGGCCCGGCGACCGGCCCGCCCTGCTCATCGGTGCCGGCTCCGGTGTCGTACCGCTGATGTCGATGATCCGGCACCACCGGGCACGGCGGCTGACCGTGCCGCTGCGGATGGTGGTGTCGGCGCGCAGTCCCGAGGAGCTCGTCTACGCCCGGGAGTTGGGTGCGGAGACCACCACCGTGTTCACCCGCAGCGCGCCGGAGGGTGCGGCGGTGGGACGTATGGCGGGCGCACATGTGGCGCCCCTCCTGGCCGAGCAGCCGTCGGGTGGGTGGGAGGCCTATGTGTGCGGCTCCAACTCGTTCGCCGAGCACGCCTCGCGGCTGCTGGTGACGGCCGGTCAGCCGGTGGACCGGATCCGCATCGAACGGTTCGGCTGACCCGGGGGTTTCGGCCGGTCGCTCCTGCCGTGCAGGTGGCCGTGGAGCGATCGACGGGTGCCGGACGGGGTACCCGGTCGGTGAGGGCACTCGCACGCGTGACGTGACGTGGAGGGACGGCGGCGCACCGCACGGCCGGTCCGGCCCTCCGGCCGCGACGACGGCGAGGAGGCGGGCAGTGCGGATCCCGAAGGGGTACCGGCGCCGGCGGCGCAGTCCGCTGCGGCGCCGGTCGGACGTCGTCGAGGCGTGGACCGTGCTGGTGGTCGCCGTCCTCCTCCTGGTGGGCGCGCCCCTGGCCGGGGTGGCCGCCGCCCGGTGGGCCCACGGCGAGGCGCGGTCGCTGGCGGTGGAGCAACGGGCCGAGCGGCACCGGGTCCGGGCCGAGGTGGTCGGGAGGAACGACTCGCTGCCGTCGGTGCAGGCCGGCGGACACCGCGCCTACCGGGCCCCCGTGCGCTGGACGGAGCCGGACGGCGCCACGCGCACCGCGACGGCCCGGGTCCCCGCCGACACCCGGCAGGGCGAGACCGTGGACATCTGGTTCGACGATCGGGGACGCAGTGCGGCGCCGCCGTTGGACGGGGCGGCGGTGTGGCAGCACACCCTCACCGTCGGGACCTGCGCCGCGGGCGCGACGGTGTTCGTGGTGCTCTTCGGCCACTTCCTGGTACGCCGGGTGGCGCTGCGCCGGCGGATGGCCGAGTGGGACCGGGCGTGGGCCCGTACGGAGCCGGAGTGGACACGTCGCAACGCCTGACGGGCGGGCCCCGGCGCATGAGGACACACGCCTGGCCCGCCCTCCGACCCCACCCGTAGGGTGATCATCCGCACGGCCCCGTAGCTGCTTCTCACCGAAGGCGGTCCCGCATGGCCCTGTTCGACCTTCCGCTCGACGAGCTCCGTGCATACCGCAGCGTGGCCGACGAGCCCGAGGACTTCGACGCCTTCTGGTCCAAGACCCTCCAGCAGGCGCGTGCACACGACCTGGACGCCCGCTTCGAACCGGTCGACACGGGCCTGACCACGGTGCGGGTGTTCGACGTGACGTTCGCGGGCTTCGGCGGTCACCCGGTCAAGGGCTGGCTGACGCTCCCGGCCGGCGCGGACGGCCCGCTGCCGCTGGTGGTGGAGTTCATCGGTTACGGCGGCGGGCGCGGCCTCCCCCACGAGCACCTGCTGTGGGCGTCCACGGGCCGGGCGCACTTCGTGATGGACACCCGCGGGCAGGGCAGCGCCTGGGGCGGGGGCGGCGGTACGGCGGACCCGGTGGGCGGCGCGCCCGCGTACCCCGGTTTCATGACCCGTGGTATCGACGCCCCGGAGAACTACTACTACCGCCGGGTCTACACGGACGCGGTGCGTGCCGTGGAGGCGGCCCGCTCCCACCCCTTGACCGACCCGGAGCGCACGGTGGCCGTCGGTTCCAGCCAGGGCGGCGGCATCACGATCGCGGTCGGCGGGCTGGTCCCGGACCTGGCGGGCATCGCGCCGGACGTGCCGTTCCTGTGCGACTTCCCGCGCGCGGCGACGCTCACGGACCGGCACCCGTACCGGGAGATCGGTCTCTACCTCAAGACCCACCGCGGTCGAACCGAGGACGCTCTGCGCACGGTGTCGTACTTCGACGGCGTGCACTTCGCCGCCCGCGGCCGGGCCCCCGCGCTGTTCTCGGCCGCCCTGGAGGACCAGACCTGCCCGCCGTCGACCGTTTTCGCGGCCTTCAACGCCTGGGCCCACGACGACAAGGCGATCGAGGTCTACGACTTCAACGACCACGAGGGCGGTGGGCCCTTCCAGCAGGCGGTCAAGCTGCGCTGGATGGGCTCGTACATCTGATCCGGCCGTTTCCGTGCGCCGGACTTCCGCGTGGTCCGACCCGTCGGTACGTTCATCGCGCCCGGGCCGCGACGCGGTGCCCCGGGCCCGGGACGGTCGGCGGAGGGGGCTCATGTCCGAGTTCGGGACACAGGTGCACGGTCAGTGCGACGCGCGCTTCACGGCGGTACGCGAGGCGTTCGAGGAGAACTTCCGCAAGCGCGGTGAGCTGGGCGCCGCGGTGACCGTCATCATCGGCGGCCGGACGGTGGTGGACCTGTGGGGCGGCTGGGCGGACGCGGCGCGCTCCCGGCCGTGGGAGCGGGACACCCTGGTCAACGTGTGGTCCACCTCCAAGGGGCCGGTGGCGTTGTGCGCGCACATCCTCGCCGACCGGGGGCTGCTGGACCTGGACGCGCCGGTGGCCCGGTACTGGCCCGAGTTCGCGGCGGCGGGCAAGGAGAAGGTGCTCGTCCGGCATCTGCTGTCCCACCGCGCCGGTCTGGCCGGTCTGCGGGAGCCGCACTCGCTGGAGCAGCTCTGCGACTGGGAGCTGACCACGCAGCGGCTCGCGGCGACCGAGCCCTGGTGGGAGCCGGGCACCCGGTCCGGCTATCACGCGCTGACCTACGGGCATCTGGTCGGCGAGGTGGTACGCCGGGTGTCGGGGCGCAAGCCGGGGGCCTTCCTGGAGCGGGAGGTGACCGGCCCGCTCGGCCTGGACTTCCGCATCGGCCTGCCGGAGGAGGACGCCGGCCGGGCGGCCGAGCTGGTGCAGGCGCCGACCACGGGCAGCAGTGAACATGCCTCGGTCTTCGCCCAGTTGGTGCCGGCGGCCGTCGCCGCGCTGACCAACCCGCCGGTGTCCGCCGCCGAGGCGAACACTCCGCAGTGGCGGGCCGCGGAGATACCGGCGGCGAACGGGCACGGCACCGCGCGTGCCGTCGCCGGGCTGTACGGCGTCTTCGCGGGCCTCGGTACCCACGGCGGCCACCGCCTGCTGTCGCCCGAGGCGGCCGAGCGGGTGCGCGAGGGGCAGGGCAGCTGCCGGGACCTGGTGCTCGGCGCCGGTTTCGAGCACGAGACGGAGGTCGGCCTCGGGGTCTGGCTCAGCGGCCCCGCCGGCTCGTACGGACCCAACCCGCGTGCTTTCGGGCACGACGGTTTCGGCGGCTCCTGCGGGCTCGCCGACCCCGAGGCGGATGCGTCCCTGGGCTATGTGATGAACCGGATGGGGCCCCGTATCGCCGACGACCCGCGCAAGACGGCTCTGGTCGAGGCCCTGTACGGCGCGCTGTGAGGGGCTCCTCCCGGGATGAGGCCGTCGGTGCGCGCACCCGGCGGGTGCACGGCCGCTAGGCGCGCCCGCTGGAGATCACCGGTCTCGTGAGGGACGCCCAACGGGACGGGTTCGTCCACGAGTTCGCCCTGCCGGGCCGGGAGGCGCCGTCCGCGGACGGTAGCCCTCGCTCACCCGTTCGGCGGACTGCCCACGCGGGCTCGTGGAGATGACGGAGATCATCGAGAGACGGCACGGCTTCCCCGGCGAGTCCCGAGAGGATCCCCCATGACCATGTTCACGACCTCCGACGGCACCGAGCTCTACTACAAGGACTGGGGCGAGGGGCAGCCCGTGGTGTTCAGCCACGGCTGGCCCCTCAACGCGGACGCGTGGGACGGACAGGCCCGGCTGGTCGCCGAGCACGGCTTCCGGGCCATCGCCCACGACCGTCGCGGGCACGGCCGCTCGGGCCAGCCCTGGCAGGGCAACCACATGGACCGGTACGCCGACGACCTGGCCGAGCTGATCGAGGCGCTGGACCTCCACGACGCGGTCCTGGTGGGGCATTCCACCGGCGGCGGCGAGGTGGTCCGCTACATCGGGCGGCACGGGACCGCGCGGGTCGCCAAGGCCGTGCTGCTGGGGGCGGTGCCGCCGCTGATGCTGCGCACCGAGGCCAATCCGCAGGGCACGCCGAAGGAGGTCTTCGACGGGATCCGCGCCGGCGTGGCGGCGGACCGCTCGCAGTTCTACTGGGACCTGAGCGAGAGCTTCTACGGCTTCAACCGGCCCGGCGCCGCCGTCTCGGAGGGGATGCGGAGGGCCTTCTGGAGGTGGAGCATGCAGGCCGGTCTGAAGGGCGCCTACGACTGCGTGGCGCAGTTCTCCGAGACCGACTTCACGCAGGACCTGGGGCGCATCGACGTGCCGACGCTCGTCGCGCACGGGGACGACGACCAGATCGTGCCCATCGCCGCCTCGGCCCACCGCACCTCGCAGCTGATCGGGGACGCGACGCTGAAGGTGTACCCGGGCGCCCCTCACGGCCTGGTCGGCGACTACGAGAAGGCGTTCAACGACGACCTGCTGAACTTCCTGCGCGGCTGACCCTCACGCCGGCAGCCGGGCCGGGTCCGGCAGCCGCGCCATGACCAGACGCACCCGGGGGCTGCCGTCCGGCCGCCGACCGAATTCCGGCAGGGCGAGCAGTTCCACCCGGAAGCCGGCCTCCGTGAGTTCGCGTCGCACGGCCGCCAGGCGGAACGTGCGGTAGTACATGACGAACGGAGGCCGCCAGAGCGCGTTGCGCACCCGCATCACGGTGTCGAAGCCGAGCAGTGCCCAGGAGCCGGGCGAGCCCGGGCGGGGCGGGGCGACCAGCGGGAAGGCGAAGCAGCCGCCCGGCCGCAGCACGGAGCGGACCTGCGCGAACAGCCCGGGCAGTTCGCGGGGCAGGAAGTGCCCGAAGGCCCCGAAACTGACCACGAGGTCGAAGGCGGGCCCGAAGGGCAGCGCGCGGGCGTCGGCCCGGACCCAGGAGACCGGCGGGCCCGGCGTCCCGACCCGCTCGCGTGCGACCTCGAGCATGCCCGCGCTGAAGTCGACACCGGTCACCCTCTCCCGGCACACCCGCGCCAGCACTCCGACGCCCGCCCCGGTACCGCAGCACAGATCGAGTCCGGCGTCGAAGGGCCCGGTCCGCCGCAGTGCCGAGCCGACGGCGTCGAGGACCGCGTCGGGTGTCCGGAACGGCGTGTGGTCGAACTTCGGCGCGAGGAGGTCGTAGCCGCGCTCGACGGACGACAGCGCCTGGACGGCGAGTTCACGCAGACTGGGGCCTTCGGGGCTGAACATCGGCTCAGCCTAGGGGAGCCCGCTGCCGCAGGACGGTGAGTACGCGCTCGCACCAGCGGAGGTTCTCCTCCTCGAAGCCGATGCCGCCCATCAGCGTGAGGTACGGGCCGACGCGGTCGGTCTCCCGGAGGTACTCCGCCTCGGTGCGGCCGGCCAGGAGGCGTTCGCGCACCCGCCGGTAGCGGGCGAGCTTGCCGCGGGACCACGCCCCGCGCTCCTCGACCAGCGCACGCGTGGCGTCCGGGTCCACGCCGTCCATGGCCTGGATCTTGATGAGGAGTTCGTCGCGGATCGCGGTGGGCCGACGGGGCGGCGTGGCGGCGAACGCGTCCAGGTCCCGCCGGCCGGCCTCGGTCAGCGTGAACATCCGTTTGTCGGGCCGCCGTTCCTGGCGCACCACCCTCGCCTCGATCAGTCCGTCCTGCGCGAGACGCTCCAGTTCGCGGTAGAGCTGCTGGGGAGTCGAGGCCCAGAAGTTGGCCAGCGACACGTCGAACACCTTGGACAGCTCGTACCCCGAGGCCTCGCCCTCCAGGAGGGCCGCCAGCACGGCGTACTTGAGAGACATGTGGACACCGTACCAAGGGATGATTAATCTACTCCGCACCTACTCAACAATGCGACTAAGGCGGTTTCGATGCGTGCATTCCGAGAGGCGATCGAGAAGCTCGACCTCGACGCCGCCGAGGCGCTGCTGGCGCCGGACGTCGTCTTCACCAGTCCGGTCGTGTTCAAGCCGTACACCGGCAAGGCGATCACGGCGGCGATCCTGCGTGCCGTCTCCGGGGTCTTCCAGGACTTCCGCTACGTGCGCGAGATCAACGACGTGGACGGCCGCGACTCCGCCCTGGTCTTCACCGCGCGTGTGGGCGACCGGGAGATCAACGGCTGCGACTTCATCCATGTCGACGAGGAGGGGCGCATCGACGCATTCACGGTGATGGTCCGTCCGTTGTCGGCGGCCCAGGCTCTGGCGGCGGCCATGGGCGAGCAGTTCGAGTGGATCGCCGAGGAGGCGCGCTCCCGTTCGGTCTGAGCGCCACGCCCCGGGCCCGTTCCCGCGTTCTCCCGGCACCGGCGGCCGGTTCGCGGTTGGATGTCCCCATGACATCCGTCGAGCACAAGCGGCTGATGCGGGCCAACCAGGCGAACTGGGACGCCCGCACGCCCGTCCACCTCGCCAGCCGCTTCTACGGTCTCGACCAGGACCTCGACCCCGGGCGCTGGTTCGCCCCGTTCGAGTGGGAGGACCTCGGCGAGCTCGCCGGGCGTGACGTGCTGCATCTGCAGTGTCATCTCGGGACGGAGACGATCGCCTTCGCGCGGCGCGGCGCCCGGGCCGTCGGCCTCGACTTCTCCGAGGCGTCGGTGGCGGCCGCCCGGGACATCGCGGCGAAGGCCGGAGCGGACGTGACGTACGTCCGGGCGAACGTGTACGACGCGGTCGAGGCGCTGGACGGGCGGCGGTTCGACGTCGTGTACACCGGCAAGGGCGCCCTGTGCTACCTCCCCGACCTCAGCCGGTGGGCGGAGATCGTCGCCCGGCTCCTGCGCCCCGGCGGCCTGCTGTACGTCGTCGAGTTCCACCCCCTGCTCCACGCGCTCGGGCCCAAGCCCGGTCCGGGCGAGGGGCCCGAGCTGCTGTTGCGCCACGACTACCTGGGCGGCGCCGGTCCGGTGCACCGCGACGGGACCCACACCTACACGGACGGCCCGGCCGTCGAGGGCGCCACGGACAGTTACGAGTGGCCGCACGGAATGGGTGAGGTCGTGAACGCGTTGACGGGAGCGGGACTCGCCGTGCGGCGACTGCGGGAGGGCGACGAGCTTCCCTGGCCGCGCTGGCCGCAGATGGTCCGCACGGAGTCCGGCTGGTGGCGGCTGCCCGAGCCGCGCATTCCGTTGCTGTACGGGCTGCTGGCCACGCGTTGAAGTAACGGCTTGCCTCCACCGCTTTCGGTGGTACAGTGCGAACAGCACTCGTGCACGCCCCTGTTGATGGGCGCCGGTGCTGTTTCTTCTCTCTCCTTTCTCGGCACCACGACGTGTTCGTCGTACCCGAGGTGCTGTTTCCCCGCCGCCCGGAGGCGTGCCACAGGCCCTCCCCTCGCGGCCTCTCCCCCCTACCTCGCATGTCCCCGTGCCTGCCGTCCGTGAAAGGACACCCACCACCATGACCACCACACTCGAAAGCCCGTCCCTCCAGCAGCAGTCCCCGGACCGGACCGTGTCCGGCGTCCTCGACATCGACACGCACGGCAAGGGGCACCTGCGCGGTGAGAACTGCCTGCCCTCGCCCGCCGACGCCGTGATCTCCCCCGCGTTGATCCGCCGGTACGGCCTGCGCAAGGGCGACCTCGTCGAGGGCGTGACCGGCGACCGGCGCGCCCTGACCGATGTCGCACGCGTCGGCGGACGAGCGCCCGTCGGCCTGCACGGACGGCGCCACTTCCGGGACCTGACGCCGCTGCACCCGCGCGAGCGGCTGCGGCTCGAACACCCGGCGGCCGGCCTCGCCGGACGCGTCGTCGACCTGTTGGCACCCGTCGGCAAGGGCCAGCGCGGGCTCCTCGTGGCCCCGCCCAAGACCGGCAAGACCGTCCTCCTCCAGCAGCTCGCCGCCGCCGTCACCGGCAACCACCCCGAGGCCCGGCTGATGATGCTGCTGCTCGACGAGCGGCCCGAGGAGGTCACCGACATGCGGCGCTGCGTGCGGGGCGAGGTGTACGCCTCGACCTTCGACCGCAGCGCCAAGCAGCACATCGCGCTCGCCGACCTGGTGATCGAGCGCGCCAAGCGGCTCGTCGAGGCCGGTGAGGACGTCGTGGTCCTCCTCGACTCGCTGACCCGGCTGTGCAGGGCGCACAACAACGCAGCCGCCTCCGGCGGCCGCATCCTCACCGGGGGTGTCGACGCGTCCGCGCTGACCGGCCCCAAGCGGTTCTTCGGCGCCGCCCGGTCGGCCGAGGAGGGCGGTTCGCTCACGATCCTCGCGACGGCCCTGGTGGAGACCGGTTCGCGGGCGGACGACTTCTACTTCGAGGAGCTGAAGTCCACCGGCAACATGGAGCTCCGGCTGAGCCGGGACCCGGCGTCCCGGCGCGTGTTCCCGGCCGTCGACATCACCCTCTCGGGCACGCGCCGCGAGGAACTCCTGCTGCGTCCGGCCGAGTTGGCGGCCGTCCACGGCCTGCGACGCGTGCTGCAGGGCCGGGACGGCCAAGGCGGTCTGGAGACCCTCCTGGAGCGGATGCGCGAGACGCCGGACAACGCGACGTTCCTGCGGCGCATCCAGCCGACGCTGCCCTCGGGCTGACGAGAGGGGCCGCCTTCCGCAGGATCTCGCGGGGCGTGCGCGTCATCGAGCGCGACCGCCCCGACGTCGGATCGATGAGGAGCAGTTCCCCCTCGAAGGCATAGCCGCCGCCCGTCCACGCGAGGCGCCCCAGGTCTCCGCCCAGGACGGCGATCGCCCTCGTCTCGCTGACCGCGACGGCCGAGGGCACGCCGATCTCCGCGAAAAGGAGGTCGCCGAAGACCCGGCGGACGGTCACAGGGTCGGGCACGGGAGGTCATCCATCCGGGTGCTGGGGCGTGGAGTGCGGGCCCGTCGTCGCCGTGCGGAGCATCTCCGTTCCTACGTTGATCACATGATCAACGGATTCTCTTCCCGGGTGACCGCGTGGGCCGGTGCGCTCTGCGTCGCGGGGCTTCTGGCGCTGACGCCCGCGGCGGCGGCCGACTCCGGCGGGGCCGAGCCCACGCCCCCGGGCGGGCCCAGGGCCGCGGCCCCGCACCCCTCCCTGCTGTACCGGCCCGGCACGCAGGTCCGCCTGCGCACCGGCGTGACACGTCTCCCGGAGGTCTCCGCACTGTCCTGGCTGGTGGCCGACGACCGAACCGGAGAGGTGCTCGCCGCCCACAACGCGCACCGCAAGCTGCCCCCGGCCAGCACCCTGAAGACCCTGTTCGCCCTCACCGTGCTGCCCGGGCTGCCGGCGGGCGTCCGGCACACGGTCCGCGAGCGGGAGCTGCGCGGCATCGGCGCCGGCAGCAGCCTGGTCGGGGTCGAAGAGGGCCACACGTACCGGATCTCCGACCTGTGGCGCGGTGTCTTCCTCAACTCGGGCAACGACGCGGTGCACGTCCTGGCCGAGCTCAACGGCGGCTGGCGGGTCACCGCCCAGCAGATGCAGGCCAAGGCACGGTCCCTCGGTGCCCGCGACACCCACGTGGTGTCACCCGACGGCTACGACGCACCGGGCCAGGTGTCGTCGGCGTACGACCTCGCCGTGTTCGGCCGGGTGGGACTGCGCAACCCCGACTTCGCCCGGTACTGCGCCACCGTCGAGGCCACGTTCCCCGGCGGCGGCAGCGGGTCGTACCCGATCCTCAACACCAACCGGCTGCTGAGCGGCGCCAAGGGGGTGAAGCCGTACCGGGGGCTCATCGGCATCAAGAACGGCTACACCTCCAAGGCGGGCAGCACGCTCGTCGCGGCGGCCCGCCGGGAGGGGCGCACCCTGGTCGTGACCGTGATGAACCCTCAGGAGGGCGGCGGCTCGGCCGTGTACGAGGAGGCCCGTGCACTGCTCGACTGGGGTTTCACGTCGGCGGGGAAGGTCGATGCGGTGGGCTCGCTCGGCGCGCCGGGCACGTCCGCCCAGTCGGCCATGACGACGCCGCCCGCGGTCGCGGCGGCCGTTCGGCAGCAGCACGGGTCCGTCTGGACGGAGGCGGGGATGATCGCGGGCGCCGCCGGTACGGGCGCGGCGGTCGTGGTGCTGGTGCTGCGGCTTCCGGTCCGCAGACCCGGGCGGAGCTGACCCGCGGGCAGCCACAGCAGCAGACCGAGGGTGATCCAGGCGTAGGTGTGGCCGCCCAGGAACCCGTCGACGCCGGACGCGTCGTCGAACCACAGCCACACCACACTGGTGCACAGCACTGCGTACAGGGCGCCCGCGACCCGGAGGCGTCCCGCGCGGACCAGCACGGCGAAGGCGGGCAGCAGCCACACGAGATGGTGCACCCAGGTGATCGGGCTGACGAGACAGGCGGCGAGACCGGTCAGGGCGAACGCCGCCGTCCAGTCCCCCGCCGCGACCGCCCGGCGGGACCGCATCGCCCACACGCCGAGGACCAGCAGCACCACCAGGGCCCACACCGCGCGGTCCGGTTCGCCGAGCCGGGCCAGGATGCCCTGCACCGACTGGTTCGAGACGTAGCCGAGGCGTCCCACGCGGTCGGTGTCCCACAACGCCCGCGTCCAGTAGAAGCGCGAGGCGCCCGGGTCCACCCAGGCCGCGAGGGCCGTGGCGCCGAGGGCCACGGCCGTCGCGAGCGCCGCCGCGCGCCTGCGTCCGGCCACCAGCAGCAGAGCGATGAACAGCGCCGGCGTGAGTTTGATCGCCGCGGCGAGACCGATGCCGACGCCCGCCAGGCGCCCGCGCCCGGTGGCGAGCAACCTCGCGTCGGTGAGGACGAGCGCCAGCAGCAACAGATTGACCTGGCCGAAGCTGAGGGTGTCGCGGAGCGGTTCGAACAGGGCGAGCAGACAGGCCGTCAGGGCCCAGGCGAACCAGCCGTGACGCCGCCAGGACGGTCCGGCGAGCAGCCGCAGGATCACGGCCAGCGCGGCCAGGTTCAGCAGCAGGGCCGCGGCGATCGCCGTGTGCAGCCCCAGCAGGGCCATCGGCAGCATGGCGACCGCGGCGAACGGCGGGTAGGTGAAGCCGTACGTCGTGCCGGGCACCCGGTAGTCGTAGAGGCGGCCGCATTTCGGGGACTTCATGGCCACGTGCGGGGGCGGCGGCGCACGCCCCGCACGTGGCCTGGACCGCAGACGACCAGCGCCGCCTGACGGCGCCCACGCTCCTCGTGCCGGGCGACACGGACTTCGTGCGCGTCGAGCACGCCGCCGGGATGAGGGAACTGATCCCCGACGCGCGGCTGGCGATGCTCCCGGACACCACGCACACGGCGCTCACGCGGCGCACGGGTGGTCAGAACACCGACAGACCGGTCAGGGTCGTGAACCGGTCGAGGGCCGCGACGCCCGCCACTGAGTTGCCCCGCTCGTCGAGGCCCGGGCTCCACACGCACAGGGTGCAGCGGCCGGGGACGACCGCGATGATCCCGCCGCCCACACCGCTCTTGCCGGGCAGGCCGACCCGGTAGGCGAAGTCGCCCGCCGCGTCGTACGTGCCGCAGGTCAGCATGATCGCGTTGATCTGCTTGGCCTGGCTGCGGGTGAGCAGACGGGTGCCGTCGGCGCGGATGCCGTGCCGGGCGAGGAAGCCCGTGGCGAGGGCGAGATCGGCGCAGGACGCGGCGATCGAGCACTGCCGGAAGTACTGCTCCAGGAGCGTCGGCACGGGGTTGTCGATGTTGCCGTAGGACGCCATGAAGTGGCCGAGCGCGGCGTTGCGGTCGCCGTGGGCGGTCTCGGACGCGGCGACCTCCCGGTCGAAGCCGAGGTCGGGGTTGCCGCTCTCGGCCCGCAGGAACGCCAGCAGTTCACCCGACGCGTCGCCGGTACGGGTGTGCAGCCGGTCGGTGACGACCAGGGCGCCCGCGTTGATGAACGGGTTGCGCGGGATGCCGTTCTCGTACTCCAGCTGGACGAGGGAGTTGAAGGGGTTGCCGGAGGGCTCGCGGCCCACGTGCTCCCACAGGACGTCACCCTCGCGGGCCAGGTCGAGGGCGAGGGTGAAGACCTTCGTGAGGGACTGGGCGGAGAACGGCTCCCGCCAGTTGCCCACCCCGTACACCGTGCCGTCCGGCTCGGCGACGGCCATGCCGAAGCTGCGCGGGTCGCGGGCGGCGAGCGCCGGGATGTAGTCGGCGGGCCGGCCGCGGCCGGGGGTCCGCTCGATCTCCTCGGCGATGCGCTCCAGGACCGGCTGGAAGGTCGTCGACGACGTCATGATCGCTATTGTCCCTCCGCCGGTCCCGGTGCGCTCCGGCAGGTCAGGCCGGGGTCCGGCCGCTGCCGGCGAGGACCTCGGGGCGCAGCAGGCCGGCGAGGGTCTCGGCGGGGAGCAGGCCCTTCTCGAGGACGAGTTCGGCCACGCCCCGGCCGGTGGCGAGGGCTTCCTTGGCGATGTCGGTGGCCGCCGTGTAGCCGATGTGCGGGTTGAGGGCGGTGACCAGGCCGATGGAGTTCTCGACGCTCGCGCGCAGCGCCTCGGTGTTGGCGGTGATGCCGGACACGCAGCGCTCGGCCAGGGTCAGGCAGGCGCTCTGCAGATGCGTGACGGACTCCGACAGCGAGTGCAGGATGATCGGCTCGAAGGCGTTGAGCTGGAGCTGTCCGGCCTCGGCGGCCATGGTGATGGTGACGTCGTTGCCGATGACCTCGAAGGCGACCTGGTTGACGACCTCGGGTATGACCGGGTTGACCTTGCCGGGCATGATGGACGAACCGGCCTGCACGGGCGGCAGGTTGATCTCGCCGAGGCCGGCGCGCGGGCCGGAGGACAGCAGCCGCAGGTCGTTGCAGCTCTTGGACAGCTTGACCGCGATGCGCTTGAGCACGCCGGACATCTGCACGAAGGCGCCGCAGTCCTGGGTCGCCTCGACCAGGTTGGCCGCCGTCACCAGGGGCAGTCCGGTGATGGCCGCGAGGTGGCGGCGGGCCGCTTCGGCGTATCCGGCGGGGGCGTTGAGGCCGGTGCCGATCGCGGTGGCGCCGAGGTTGATCTCGTGGATCAGCAGGACGGCCTCGGCGAGCCGGGACCGGTCCTCGTCCAGCATGACGGCGTACGCGGAGAACTCCTGGCCCAGCGTCATGGGCACCGCGTCCTGCAACTGGGTGCGGCCCATCTTGAGCACGTCGCGGAACTCGACGGCCTTGCGGGCGAACGTGTCCTGGAGGACGGACATCGCGTCGAGCAGCCCGCGCACCGCGAACACCGTCGCGATCTTGACGGCGGTCGGGTAGACGTCGTTGGTGGACTGGCCGAGGTTGACGTCCTCGTTGGGGTGCAGAAAGCCGTACTCGCCCTTGGCGTGACCCAGCAGCTCCAGCGCCCGGTTCGCCACGACCTCGTTGGCGTTCATGTTGGTGGAGGTGCCGGCGCCGCCCTGGACGACGTCGACGACGAACTGGTCGTGCAGCTTGCCGTCGCGGATCTCACGGCAGGCCTCGACGATGGCGGCGGCCTTCCTCGGCTCCAGCAGGCCGAGTTCCTCGTTGGCGAGGGCGGCGGCCTCCTTGACGGCGGCGAGGGCGTCGATCAGGTGCGGGTAGGCGGAGATGGTCATGCCCGTGATGGGGAAGTTCTCCGTGGCCCGCAGGGTGTGCACACCCCAGTACGCCTCGGCGGGAACGTCACGGTCACCGAGCAGATCGTGCTCGGAGCGGGTGGCGGCGGTCATGACGGTGAGGGGCCTCTTTCTGAGGGAAGTGAGGGTGGTTGCGCGCCCTTCGGGGGCGCGGGGAACTGCGCGATCAGCCACATGGGCGCCGCAGCCGCCGGACGGGAGAACCCGGCACGCCGTCAGGCGCGGTCAGCACCGGCAAGCGGCTCCAGCGAGCGAACGGGCCGCACACGCCCGACCTCCCGCCCACCACCGAGCAGCGGCTCACCCGCGAACTCGGCGAGCAGCTCCGGGTCGACACCGGCCCGGGCCAACGCGGCCGCAGCCACCGGCACCCGGGCCCGGTTCGCCCCGTCGGCGATCTTCACCGCCACAGCCCGCCCGTCGGGCAGCGCGGCGACCTGGACACCCTCGAAACCGTCCTTGGACAGCAGCCCCGGCACGGCCCGCATCAGCGCGGCGACGTCCCGCCCGGAGCCGGAGGCCATCTCGGCGTGTTCGCGCATGGCGTCGGCGACCCGGGCCTCGGGCGTGCCCGGCGCGGCGGTGACGATCCGGGCGGTGGCCCGGGCCAGTCCGTGCAGGGAGAGGGAGAACAGGGGCGCGCCGCAGCCGTCGACGGTGACCTGGGCGATGCGCTGCCCGGTGAGGTCCTCGACGATCTCGGCGACGGCCTGCTGGAGCGGGTGGCCGGGGTCGAGGTAGTTCTCCAGGGGCCAGCCGTTGAGGGCGCAGGTGTAGAGCATCGCCGCGTGCTTGCCGGAGCAGTTCTGGGCGAGCCGTGAGGGCAGTCGGCCCTCGCGCACCCAGGCGTCCCGGACGACCGGGTCGAACGGCAGGTCCGGGACGTTGCGCAGGTGGCCCTCGGTGAGCCCGGCGAGTTCGAGGATGCGCCGGGCCCCGGCGAGGTGGCGTTCCTCGCCGGAGTGGCTGGCGGCGGTCAGCGACAGCAGCTCGCCGTCGAGGGGCAGCCCGGCACGGACCATGGCCACGGCCTGGACGGGCTTGATCGCGGAGCGGGGGTAGAAGGCGGCCTCGATGTCTCCGATCTGGAGCCGGACCTCTCCGTCGGCGTCGAGGACGACGACGGAGCCGTAGTGGATGCCTTCGGTGATTCCGCCGCGTATGAGGTGGGCGACGGGGGCGTGGAGGGGTTCACGGACCAGGGGTGTGTCCGCGAGTGAACTGCTGTACATCACTGCCTGCTTCTCGGGGAGCGGCGCGTTCCTCACGCGTCGGCTCCGCTGGTGGACTTGGGTGCGATACGGCCGCGTATGGCGAACCATCCGCCGACCAGGGCTCCGACGATCAGCGGCAGGCACAGCACGGTGGTGCGTCCCGCGCCGCCGTCGGCGTACATGAGGACCAGGACGGAGGCGAGGAAGGCCAGCGTCACGATCTCGGTCCAGGGGGAGCCCGGGAGCCGGTAGCCCGGGCGGGTCAGCTCGCCCCTCTGGGTCTTCTGCCAGAAGAGGAGGTGACAGATCATGATCATGCCCCAGGTGGCGA
Organism: [Streptosporangium] indianense; assembly: GCF_021474405.1. Classification (GTDB taxonomy): domain Bacteria; phylum Actinomycetota; class Actinomycetes; order Streptomycetales; family Streptomycetaceae; genus Streptomyces; species Streptomyces indiaensis. Next base: position 32,954 of record NZ_JAKEIO010000036.1, on the reverse strand, counting down.
GGATGCCGATCGCGGCGAAGTTCAGCACGATCTCGAACGCCTCGGCGGGCACGACGAAGTTGAGGCCGACGCCCAGGACGCAGATGCCGCTGGTGAGCAGGATGCCGCCGTAGGGGACCTGGCTGCGGCTCATCACGGAGGTGAACTTCGGCGCGGATCCGGCCATGGCCATGGAGCGCAGGATGCGGCCGGTGGAGTAGAGGCCGGAGTTGAGGGAGGACATGGCGGCGGTGAGGACGACGAGGTTCATCACGCCGCCCGCCGCCGGGACACCGATGTTGGACAGCACCGTCACGAAGGGGCTCTCCCCGGCGGTGTACTTGTTCCACGGCAGCAGCATCGACAGCAGCACGACCGAGCCGACGTAGAACACGCCGACACGCCACATGATCGAGTTGATCGCCTTCGGCATGATCTTCTCGGGGTTCTCGGTCTCACCTGCGGCGACGCCGACCAGTTCGACGGAGGCGTAGGCGAAGACGACGCCCTGGATGATCAGCAGCATGGGCAGCAGGCCGTGCGGGAAGACGCCGCCGCTGTCGCCGATCAGGGACGGGCCCGGGGTGTGGCCGTCGACGGGGTGCTGGGTGACCAGCAGGAAGATGCCGATGCACATGAAGACGACCAGGGCGCCGACCTTGACGATCGCGAACCAGAACTCCAGCTCGCCGAAGATCTTCACCGAGATCAGGTTGACGGTGAGGACGACCGCCAGCGCGATCAGCGCGATCACCCACTGCGGGATGTCGGAGAACATGCCCCAGTAGTGGGTGTAGGTGGCGACGGCGGTGATGTCGGCGATGCCGGTGGTCGCCCAGTTGAGGAAGTACATCCAGCCGGCGGTGTAGGCGCCCTTCTCCCCCATGAACTCGCGGGCGTAGGAGACGAAGGCGCCCGAGGAGGGCCGGTACAGCACGAGTTCGCCGAGGGCGCGCACGACGAGGAAGGCGAAGAGGCCGCAGACCGCGTAGGCGATGAAGAGGGACGGGCCGGCGTCGGCGAGACGGCCGCCGGCGCCGAGGAACAGGCCGGTGCCGATGGCTCCGCCGATGGCGATCATGTTGACGTGCCGGGACTTCAGGGACTTGCTGTAGCCCGCGTCTCCGGCGTCGACATGGATGGAACGTTTCTGCACCTCGTCGTGCAGGGACTGCTCGCTCACGCCTCGGTTCCGCCTTCCATGGGGGTTTCCGTGGGGGTGTCCGTGCGCGAGGAGCGCACGATGTCGGTGAGGGTGGTCTCGACGCGGTCGAGGTGGTGGGCCATGGCCTCCACCGCGTCGTTCTCGCAACCGTCGGTCAGCGCCTCGACGATCGCCCGGTGCTCGCGGTTGGACTGCTCGCGGCGGCCGCCCAGCTCGTTGAGGAAGGCGGACTGGCGGGCCAGGGCGTCCCGGATCTCCTCGATGACCCGGCGGAAGACCGGGTTCTGGGCGGCCTCGGCCACGGCGAGGTGGAACAACGTGTCCATGGCGACCCACGCGGTGGTGTCCGTCTCCCGCTCCATCCGCTCCAGCAGGTGGGCCAGGTGGTCGAGGTTCTCCGGGGTGCGGCGCCGGGCCGCGTACCCGGCGACCGGGATCTCGACGTGGCGGCGCACCTCCAGCAGGTCACTGGCCGCGTAGTCACCGAAGGTGGGGTCCTCGACGGTGCTGGCCACGACGAAGGTGCCCTTGCCGGTGCGGGAGACGGTCAGGCCCATGGTCTGCAGGGCCCGCAGCGCTTCGCGCAGCACGGGCCGGGAGACCTCCAGGGTGCGGCAGAGCTCGGCCTCGGAGGGGAGCTTGTCGCCGATCGCGTACTCGCCGCGCTCGATGGCGCCGCGCAGGTGCGCCAGCACCGCTTCCATGGCACTGATGCGACGCACAGGCTGTCCGGCTGTCCGGCTGTCTGACAGGTTCACGGGAGAGATACTCCGGGCGACGGGAGGCGGCTGTCAAGAGGGTGCCCGAAAGGGGCGCGGGGAACTGCGCGACGAGCCGCGACGGCGCCGCAGACGGACGACGGCGCCTCCCGGCAGACGCTCAACTGTGCAGCACACCCGCTCCGAGCAGCCCGAACAGCAGTACGCCCACCACGATCCGGTAGATCACGAACGCGGTGAAGGAATGCTTGGCGACGAACTTCAGCAGCCAGGCGATCGAGGCGTAGGCCACGACGAACGAGACGAGCGTGCCGACGGCCAGCGGCGCCGCGCCCGCCCCGGTGCCCAGGGCGTCCTTGAGCTCGTACAGGCCGGCGCCGGTCAGCGCGGGAATGCCGAGGAAGAACGAGAGCCGGGTGGCGGCGACGCGGTCCAGGTCGAGGAGCAGCGCCGTGGACATGGTGGCGCCGGAGCGGGAGAAGCCGGGGAAGAGCAGGGCGAGGATCTGGGAGCTGCCGACGAGCATCGCGTCCTTGAACGAGGTGTCGTCCTCCCCGCGCTTGTGCCGGCCCCTCCGGTCCGCCGCCCACATGACGCCGCTGCCGACGATCAGCGAGCCGGCGACCACCCACAGCGAGGCGAGCGGACCCTCGATGAGCGGTTTGGCGGCGAGCCCGACCACGACGATCGGGATCGTCGCGCAGATGACCCACCAGGCGAACTGGTAGTCGTGCCGGTACCGCTCCTCCCGGTTGCGCAGGCCCCTCCCCCAGGCGGAGACGATCCGCACGATGTCCTTGAAGAAGTACACGAGCACCGCGGCGATCGCACCGACCTGGATGACGGCCGAGAACCCGACCACGGCGTCGTCGTCCACGGGGATGCCCATCAGCCCCTCGACGATCTTCAGATGGCCGGTGGAGGAGACGGGCAGGAACTCGGTCACCCCCTCGACGGCTCCGAGGACGACGGCCTGACCGACGCTGATGACGCTCATGGGATCCAGTTCTGCTCGGGAGCGGGAGCGGAGGGGACCGTCTTACTACACCCGGACGAGAACGGAGCCCATGGACGCGCCTCACAGACGCGCCAGGGCCGCCCCCGCGAAGGCCGCGGCGAGGCCGGCCGCCACACTGAGCACGACGTTGAGGGCGGCCTGCAGCCGCGCCCCGGTCTCCGCCAGCCGCAGCGTCTCGTAGGAGAACGTCGAGTAGGTCGTCAGGGCCCCGCACAGGCCGGTGCCGAGCAGCAGCTGGAGGTGGGTGGCGGCGCCCGTGAGCAGGCCGAGGATCAACGACCCCCAGACGTTGACCGTCAGGGTGCCCCAGGGGAAGACCGAGTCGTGCCGCGCCTGGACCGCGCGGTCGGTGAGGTAGCGCAGCGGGGCGCCGACCATCGCACCGCCGACGACCAGCAGCCAGTTCACAACGAGTTCTCACCCTTCGTGTCGGCCGGGCCGGGATCGTCCCCGGGGCCGGTGTACCGGATCACTTCACACTCGTCGAGGGTCACGAGCCCCTCGGTGACGATGTCGTCGAGGTGCGGGAGGAACGCGCGGACGCGGGGCTCGGTGTCGACGATCACCACGGCGACCGGCAGGTCCTCGCTGAGGGACAGCAGCCGCGAGGTGTGGATCAGGGAGGAGGCGCCGAAGCCCTCGATGCCCCGGAAGACGCTGGCGCCCGCCAGTCCGGCCGCGTGGGCCCGGTGGACGATCTCGGAGTAGAGGGGCCGGTGGTGCCAGGTGTCGCTCTCGCCGACGAAGACGGTCAGGCGCAGGGCCCTGGCGGTCTGTCTCGTCATCTCTGCCTCCTCTTCAGGACGCGGCGGGTCGTCCCGGCGGCGAGCCACACCGCCGTGAGGGCCGCGAGCGGGGTCGCGACCAGGTAGGCCAGACCGGTGGCGGCCTGACCGCCGTCGACGAGCCGCCGGATGTCGACGGCGTACGTCGAGAAGGTGGTGAAGCCGCCGAGGACGCCGGTGCCGAAGAAGGGCCGGACGAGGGGATGGGGGGTCCCGACCTCGGTGATGATCACCATGAACACGCCGATCACGGCGCAGCCGGCGATGTTGACCCCGAAGGTCGTCCAGGGGAAGCCGCCCGCGGGCGAGGGCCACCAGAGGGAGGCGGCGTAGCGGGCGGTCGCCCCCGCTCCCCCGCCGAGCGCCACGACGGTGACGACGGGCGCCTGGGCGCGCCAGGAGGGCCGCCGCGGGGTGGAGGCTCGCACGTGGAGGCTCTCGGGGGATGTCATGGGGGTGCGTCTCCTACTCGCCGGGAGCCCGGGGTCGTGCGGGCGCGTGCCGTCGCAAGTAGGGACCGTTGGCGGCGTCCTTGCCGCGGTTCGGGTACGGCGGGCCCCACCGCCGCGCCGCGACGTCAGCCGCGGCCGGAGTTCAGATTAACCCCGGGGCCGAACGGGGTCACTCCGAGGCTGCGGTGAGGGTCACTTCGGGGCGGGTGGTTCGCAGACGGCGACGCCGCGTTCCCAGAGGCTGCCGAGGATCAGGTGGCCGCCCGCTTCGCAGACGCTGGTGGGCATGCGATAGCCGGAGTGGCGGCGGCCGAGGTGGTGGACGAGGCGGCCCTGGTCGTCATAGGCCTGGAGGGCGATCGTGCCGACCGGGCGGAACGGGGCGTGTACGGCGGCACGGGCGGCGGCGGCCCGGACGCCGGGCGCCCTGCGGTGGAGCAGTTCGAGGGCCGGGACGCGGGGCCCGGCGAGCGCGACCCAGATCGGTCCGTCGGGTGCGCCGCGCCAGAGGTTGTCGGGCATGCCCGGGAGGTCCTCGGCGAACGGCTCGCCGCGTCCGGCCCCGGGCCCGGTGAGCCGGAAGCGCAGGAGCCGGCGTGCGCCGGTCTCGGCGACGACGAGGAAGGACTCGTCGGCTCCGACGGCGACGCCGTTGGCGAACTGCAGCCCGTCCAGCACCACCTCGGGACTGTCACCGCCGGGGGCGAGCCGCAGCAGCCGTCCCGTCCCGGTGTGCTCGACGATGTCGCCGATCCACTGCTCCAGGGGGTAACGGCGGCTGGAGACGGTGAAGTAGACGCTGCCGTCGGAGAGGGACACGACGTTGCTGCAGAAGCGCAGCGGCTCGCCCGCCACCGAGTCGGCGAGGACACGGACGGTGCCGTCGCCGGTGCCCACGCGCAGCAGCCCGCGTGCCGCGTCGCACACCAACAGGTCGCCGTCCGGCAGGAGTTCGAGCCCGAGCGGCCTGCCGCCGGTCTCGGCGATCACCTCGACGCGGGCCGCGACCCGATCGCCGAGGCCCTCGAGCCGCAGGATGCGGCCGTCCGCGACGCCGGTGAGGACGCGGCCGCGCGGGTCGGCGACCACGTCCTCGGGGCCGGGGCCCACGGCGACGTAGTGGCGGGGGACGAGTGCCGTGGGTCGGTCCATCACGTGCGTGTCCTTCACCGTCGGGAGTGATACCGCGGTACCGGGTCGCCTACCAGCCCTTTTCAAACATGCGGGCGACCTCGGCGATCCGGATGTCGTCGCGGTGGTAGTGAACCCGGCCCGCGGACCTGCTGGTGCGCAGCATGCCGGTGGCCTCGAGTAGCCGGAGATGGGTGACGGCGACCGGGCGCGGCAGCGAGAACCGCTCGGCGACGGCGTCCGCGGTGACACCGTCCGCCGCGGGCCCGGGCTCCTTCAGCCAGGCCAGGATGCGCAGCCGCGTCTCGTCCGTGGGAGTCCTCAGCATGTCGTGCCCCTGCCTCGCGGCTTCGCGCTCACCGCGTCCTCCCACTGTCTCGCAGCGGGGGCCGCCGTGTCCGGCACTCGGCATGCTTGTCCGATACCGAACTGCCCTGTCGTGCACAGGACTTCGGACAGATGCGCGGACGGCGGGCAGGACCCGGCGGCGGGCCCTCCCCGGTGTGCTCAGCGGTGCCGGAACCAGGGCATCGACGACTGCGGGCGGCCGTCGTGGCCGAACAGCGCCTGGTTCTCCCTGGCGTTGCCTGAGGCCGCGTCGGTCGGGTCGCAGCCGTTGCCGCCCACGGCGGTCCAGATGGCCTCCCAGGAGAAGACGCCCAGGTCGGGGCTCTCGGGCGGGAGCCGACGCAGGCGCGCCGGAGACGATCCATGCGCGGTCATTGAACCCTGCACCGGTGTTACCGTTCCCCTATGGCGGCGAGTACGGCTGGTGGACAGCTCGAGGAACGGTGGCGGGACATCCTGTCGGCGCACGCGCGCACGATGTGCGAGATCGACCGGGCGCTGCATCCGCACGGCCTCGGCGCGTCCGACTTCGAGGTCCTGGACCTGCTCGCGACCGCCGCGCCCGAGGAGGGCGAGCAGTGCCGGGTGCAGAACCTCGTGGGGCGGGTCCACCTCAGCCAGAGCGCGCTGTCCCGGCTGATCGCCCGGCTGGAGAAGGACGGCCTGGTGACACGGTCCGTCTGCGCGGAGGACCGGCGGGGCGTATGGGTCTCCCTCACGTCGAAGGGCCGTGACCTGCACACCGAGGTGCTGCCACTGCAGCGGGCGGCCCTGACCCGGGCACTGGGCGGCCAGCCGCCCAGGCCCGGATCGAGCCGGTCGTCCGACTAGCGGGCCAGCAGGGTGCGGACTCCCTCCGAGGTGAGCGTCAGCCGGTGCTCCGAGCTGCCGTCGATGGTGAGCGACAGGTCGTCGGCCGGCCACTGGGCGGCGAGGGCGCCGAGCGGCACCATGCGGTAGCGGGAGACGAACGGCAGCAGCCCGGCCATCTCCACCTCGGAGGTGAACACGGGCACCACCGGTTCGCCGCCAGGCTGCTCCAGCACGGGCAGCGCCACCGCCGAGGGGTTGGCGGCGTCGGCGTCGGCCGCGTCGTCGGGCACGGGGATGAGCACGTCGCTGTTGGCGAGCGCGTCCAGAGCCGCCGCGTCCTCGGTGTTCTCGGCGAGGACGTCCAGTGCCCGCTGGGCGGGCGTGGGCGTGGGGTCGTTTGCAGGTGTCTCCATGGCACATTCCCTGGTAGCGGCGGTCGTGCGGCCTGCCCGGGGCAAGATCCGCCCCGGGTACGGTCCTGCTCGCGTACCCGAACGGCAACGGGGCAATCCTGGCGGATCTTCAGGGTTCGTGGGAGCCGCGGGGAGATCCTGTGGCCGGTGCCCGTGGACCTGGCCGTACGGGGAGCAGCGCCCCGCCACCGCCACGCTGACCGGCGCCCGTCAGCCGTCTCCCGCAACGGCCCGCTGCACAGACCGGCGTCCGTCAGCCGTCTCCGGCACGGCCCGCTGCCCCGACCGGCGTTCGTTCAGCCGTCTCCCCCCCCCGCCACAGCCCGCTGCCAGGCCCCCTCCCGCAGCAGCCGCAGCCCGTTCAGGCCGACCAGGACCGTGGAGCCCTCGTGGCCCGCGACGCCCAGCGGCAGCGGCAGGTCACCGGCCAGGTCCCAGACGACGAGACCGGCGATGAACACCCCGGCGATCACGAGGTTCTGCACGACCAGCCGGCGGGCGCGGCGGGACAGGGCGACGGTGGCGGGGACCGCGGTGAGTTCGTCGCGCACGATGACGGCGTCCGCGGTCTCCAGGGCCAGGTCGGATCCGGCCCGTCCCATGGCGACACCGGTGTGTGCGGCGGCCAGGGCGGGTGCGTCGTTGACGCCGTCCCCGACGACCAGCACCTTGCGGCCCGCGCCCTCCATCTCCTTGACGGCCGCCAGTTTGTCCTGCGGCAGCAGCCCGGCGCGCACGTCGTCGATCCCGGCCTCGGCGGCGAGGTGTGCGGCGGCGCGGGGGTTGTCGCCGGTGAGGAGCACGGGGGCGGTGCCGGTGAGCCGGGTGAGGGCGGCGACCGTGGCGGTGGCGTCCGGGCGCAGCCGGTCGGCGACGCCGAGCAGTCCGGCGGGGGTGCCGTCCACGACGACCAGGACGGCGGTGCGGCCGGACTCCTCCAGTTCCGCGGCCGGGCCGACGGCGTCGTCCGCCAGCCGGGCCGGTGCGCCGACTGCGACCGTACGGCCGCCGACCACGGCGGTGACCCCCACACCGGGCGCGGAGGTGAAGTCCCGCGCGTCGGGCAGGTCGAGGCCGCGTTCGCGGGCCGCGTCCACGACCGCCCGGGCCAGCGGATGCTCACTGGGCCGTTCGGCGGCGGCCGCCAGGGTCAGCAACTCCCGCTCGTCCAGGCCGGATCCGGGCAGCGGCCGGACGTCGGTGGCCCGGGGGCTGCCCTCGGTGAGCGTGCCGGTCTTGTCCAGCGCGACCGCGTCGACCTGGCCGAGCCGCTCCATCACCACGGCCGACTTCACCAGCACACCGTGGCGTCCGGCGTTGGCGATGGCCGACAGCAGGGGCGGCATGGTGGCCAGCACCACCGCACAGGGCGATGCGACGATCATGAAGGTCATGGCGCGCAGCAGCGAGTCGGTCAGCTGTGCGCCGAAGGCGAGCGGCACCAGGAAGACGGCCAGGGTCGCGGCCACCATGCCCAGCGAGTAACGCTGTTCGACCTTCTCGATGAACAGTTGCGTGGGCGCCTTGGTCTCGGACGCCTCCTGCACCATGCGGACGATCCGGGCGATCACGGAGTCCGAGGCGTCGCGTTCGACCCGGAGGCGTAGCGCGCCGGTGCCGTTGAGGGTGCCCGCGAAGACCTCGTCGCCCCGCTCCTTCGGGACGGGCAGCGGCTCACCGGTGATGGTCGCCTGATCCACCTCGCTCGCTCCGTCGAGCACACGTCCGTCGGCACCGACGCGCTCGCCGGGCCGAACAAGAACGGTGTCGCCGACCTGCAACTCCTCGACGGCTACGGCCTGTTCCTCACCCGCCGCGCTCAGCCGGGTGGCGGTGGCGGGGGCCAGGTCGAGCAGGCCTCGGACGGAGTCGGCGGTGCGGGCCGTGGCCAGGGCCTCCAGCGCGCCCGAGGTGGCGAAGATGACGATGAGCAGGGCGCCGTCCATGACCTGCCCGATCGCGGCCGCGCCCAGAGCGGCGACGACCATCAGCAGATCCACGTCGAGGGTGCGCTCCCTGAGCGCCTTCAGCCCCTCCCACCCCGGCTCCCACCCGCCGGTGACGTACGACAGGGCGTACAGGGGGCCCCAGATCCAGGCGGGGGCGCCGGTCAGCTGCGAAGGCAGCGCGAGCAGGAAGAGGACGGTGGCCGCGGCGGCCCAGCGCGCCTCGGGGAGCGCGAGGACACGGGTACGCCGCCGGGCCGCCTCTCGGGTGCGTGCGGGCTTCGCCCGTTCGACCGGTTGCGGCGCGAGCGTGGAGGTCATCAGGGGTCCTTCTGGCGGGGTCGCGTGGCCACCTCACCATACAGGAACACATGAAGACTCATTCATACCTTCATGTGACCTCGCTGCACGCCGCCCCGGCACAGCGCGCATCGCCGTCACACCACGGGCACCGCGACGTACTGGTACTCCAGGAACTCCTCGACCCCGACCCGGCCGCCCTCTCGCCCGAGCCCGGACTGCTTGACCCCGCCGAAGGGAGCCGCCGGGTTGGAGACCAGACCGGTGTTCAGGCCGACCATGCCGACCTCCAGGCCCTCACTGACGCGCAGCCCGCGGTCCAGCCCCCGGGTGAAGACGTAACCGACCAGGCCCCAGGGCGTGTCGTTGGCACGGCGCAGCACCTCGTCCTCGTCGTCGAAGGTGAGGATCGCGGCGACCGGGCCGAAGATCTCCGTGTCCATCAGACGGCTGCCGGCATCGACACCGGCCAGCACGGTCGGCGGGTAGAAGTGGCCGGGCCCCTCCGGCGTACGGCCGCCGACGAGCACCCGGGCGCCGCGCTCCACCGCGTCGGCGACCAGCTCCGCGACCTTGGCGCGTCCGGCGGCGTCGATCAGCGGGCCGACGTCGGCCCCGTCGCGGGTTCCGGGCCCGACCACGAGGGCGCCCATCCGCTCGGCGAGCCGCCGCCCGAACTCGTCGGCCACCGACCGGTGCACGAAGAAGCGGTTCGCCGCCGTGCAGGCCTCCCCCATGTTCCGCATCTTGGCGACCATCGCCCCGTCCACGGCCACGTCCAGGTCGGCGTCGTCGAAGACGATGAACGGCGCGTTCCCGCCCAGCTCCATCGAGGTGCGCACGACGTTGTCGGCGCACTGCGCGAGCAGCAGCCGACCGACGGCGGTGGAACCGGTGAAGGACAGCTTGCGGATCCGCCCGCCGCGCAGCAGCGGCTCGCACACCTCGCCGGCACGGGAGGTGGTGACGACGTTCAGCACGCCGTCCGGCAGACCCGCCTCCCGCAGGATCCCGGCCAGCGCCAGGCCGGACAGAGGGGTCTGCGGCGCGGGCTTGAGGATCATCGTGCAGCCCGCCGCGATCGCCGGACCGATCTTGCGGGTGCCCATGGCCAGCGGGAAGTTCCACGGCGTGATGAGCAGGCAGGGTCCGACCGGGCGCCGGGAGAGCAGCATGCGGTTGCGGCCGTCGGGCAGGATGCCGCAGCCACCGTCGATCCGGACGGCCTCCTCGGAGAACCAGCGGAAGAACTCGGCCGCGTAGGCCACTTCTCCCCGGGCCTCGGCGAGCGGCTTGCCCATCTCGGACGTCATCAGGTGGGCGAGTTCGTCAGTGCGTTCCAGGATGAGTTCGTAGGCGCGGCGCAGGATCTCGCTGCGGGCCCGGGGCGCGGTACGGGCCCAGGCCGTCTGGGCGCCGACGGCGGCCTCCTCGGCCAGCCGGGCGTCCTTGGGGCCGGCGTCGGCGACGTGGCAGAGGATCTCGCCGGTCGCGGGATCGTCGACGGGCATGGTGGCACCGTCGGTGGCGTCCACCCACGCACCGCCGATGAACAACTGCGTCAGAACCTCGGTCATGTCGTCTCTCCTGACTGGTCGGCGGCGGGGTCGAGGAGCAGGGCGCGGATGCCCGGCCCGGTCTCCACCCGCGGACCGGGCGCGAACTCGGCGGTACGGGCCGTCAGATTCGCCAGGCCGCGGGTGGCGGCGGTCATCGGTCCGACGCTCCCGAGGTTCCGGCCTCGACGGCGTTCGCCCAGGCCCGGAGGCCCTCGTCGACGCCGGTCTCGTCGATCACGAGCGCCGGGATCATGCGGACGACCTGGTTCCAGGCGCCGCACAGCAGCAGGAGCAGGCCTTCGTCGACGGCGGCCCGCTGGACGCGGGCGGCGGTCTCCGGGTCGGGGCCGCCGTCCTCGGTGACGAACTCGGTGGCCAGCATGAGGCCGAGGCCGCGGACGTCGCCGATGCCGGGAGTGCGGTCGGCCACGGCCTCCAGGCCCTGGCGGAGCCGCTTGCCCATCGCCTCGGCGTTCTCCACGAGGTTCTCGTCGCGTACGACGTCCAGCGTCGCGCAGGCGGCGGCGCAGGCGACGGCGTTGGCGCCGTACGTGCCGCCCTGAGAGCCGGGCCAGGCCTTCGTCATGAGCTCCCCGGAGGCGGCGATGCCGGAGAGGGGGAAGCCGCTGGCGAGGCCCTTGGCGGTGACCAGGATGTCGGGAGTGACGCCGAAGTGGTCATGGCCCCAGAAACGGCCGGTACGGCCGACACCCGTCTGCACCTCGTCGAGGATCAGCAGGAAGCCGTGCCGGTCCGCCCGCTCGCGCAGGCCTTCGAGGAACGCGCGGGTGGCGGGGACGTAACCGCCCTCGCCGAGGACCGGCTCGACGATGACCGCCGCCGTGTCGGCGGGCGACGAGATCGTCTGGAGGGTGTAGTCGAGCTCCTCGAGCGCGAAGCGGGTGGCGGTCTCCTCGTCCCAGCCGTACCGGAAGGCCGTCGGGAACGGGGTGACGACCACGCCGCTCATCAGCGGCGAGAAGCCGGAGCGGAAGCGGATGCCGGAGGTGGTCATGGAGGCGGCGGCGACGGTACGGCCGTGGAAACCGCCGTGGCAGACCAGGACGTTGGGCCGGCCGGTGGCCTGGCGGGCCAGCCGCAGGGCCGCCTCGACGGCCTCGCTGCCGGAGTTGGTGAAGAACAGACTGTCCAGGCCGGACGGCAGCACCTCGCCCAGCTTGTCGACGAGGCGGCGCAGCGGCTGGTGCATGACGGTCGTGTACTGCCCGTGGATGAGGGTGCCCACCTGCTCCTGCGCCGCCGTCACGACCCGGGGGTGGCAGTGCCCGGTGCTGGTGACGCCGATGCCGGCGGTGAAGTCGAGGTAGCGGCGGCCGTCCTCACCGTAGAGGTGGACGCCCTCGCCCCGGGCCGCCACGACGGGGGTGGCCTGGCGAAGGTGCGGCGACAGTGCGGTCATGCGGTCTCCCGGCCTTACGTCGCGGTCTGGTTGCTCGGCTCAGCTCCGGTTCCCGAGCATCCGGGCCGTCGCGAAACGGGACAACGCGTGATCTGTCCAGCCGGAACCCGTTGTTCGGACGTTGTGTCAACCACCGAACCTCCGTGGCATCGCAGGCCCCTCACGTGGACAGCTGTTGCACAGGTCAGCACCGCTTGTCAGAGTGACCGGGCACGCAGGGAGGCACCGTGAACGCTCACCCCCCGGCAGCCGGCCGCGGCCCCGCCCCGGCCGGTCGCGCGCCGACCGTCGCCGACGTCCTCGCCCTGCCGGTCCTGGCCGCCGGGCAGCCCCAAGTCGTCACGGGGCTGGCGCAGTTGGAGCGGCCGGTGCGCTGGGTGCACATCACCGAGCTGACGGACCCCGCCTCGTTCCTCAAGGGCGGGGAGCTGGTTCTGACCACGGGCATGCCCCTGCCCGAGGACGCCGCGGGTGTCCGCCGGTACGTCGAGGAACTCACCGAGGTGGGGGCGGCCGCCCTGGTCATCGAGCTCGTACGGCGCTACCACCGGCCGCCGGACGCCCTCGTGCAGGCCTGCCGGGCCCGGCGGCTGCCCCTGGTCACCCTCGCCCGGGACGTCAACTTCCTGGAGGTCACGCAGGTCGTGCACGCGCTGATCCTCGGCAGCCAGGCGGAGGCGATGCGGCGGACCCAGCGGATCCACGAGGCGTTCACGGCCCTGACGTTGCGCGGGGCGGGTCCGCAGGACGTGCTGCGCGCGGCGGCGGAGATGAGCGGCCGGACGGTCGTGCTGGAGAACCTGGTGCACCAGGCGCTGATCTGCGAGCCCTCGGGGAGCACGGTGGAGGAGGCGCTCGGGGACTGGGAGCGGCGCTCACGGACAGCCGGGCCCGGCGACCGCACCGAGGTGGCCGGTCCGGAGGGCTGGCTCACCGCGCCGGTCTCCTACCAGGGCGAACGCTGGGGGCGGTTGGTCATGCTGCCCGCTGACGGACCGGTCTTCGGGCCGGAGCACGTCACCGTCCTGGAGCGGACGGCGATGGCCCTGACCGTGGCCCGGCTCATCCACTCCACGCCGTGGGAGCACGCGGCCCACCGCAACGCGCTGCGGGAACTGGCGGAGCAGCGCCACCACTCCCCCGAGGACGTCCGCGCCCGCTGTGCCGCGCTGGGTCTTCCCACGGACGCCGGTGTGTTCGTGGCGGTGCTCGTGGACCCGGGGCCGGGCGTGGAGGGCGCGGAGGCGGAGGCCCGGCTGCACCGGGAGCTGCGGTCGGCCGGCGTTCCGGCGCTGGTCGGCGAGCTGTCCCCCGGCCGCCTCGGTGTGCTGCTGGCGCTGCGCCAGGGCCGGCCCTGGCGGCCGGTGGCCGAACGGCTGAGCCGCGCGGCACTGGCCCTGGCGCCGGGGGCGGTCGTCGGCGTCGGCTCGGACGTGGCGGACCTGGCCGACACCGCCCGCTCCTTCCGGGAGGCGGCCCGGGTCATGGAGGCCACCCCGCCCGGCCAGCCCTTACCGGCGGACCGGTCCTTCCACGAACTGCCGGACGTCGACCTGCGCCGGCTGCTGTACGCGCTGCGCGAGGACACCAGGATCCAGGACTACACGGAACGCCGGCTGGGCCGGATCGTCGAGCACGACGACCGGCACGGCACCGACCTGCTGACGACCCTGGGCCACTACCTCGACGCCGCAGGCAACAAGACCGCGGCGGCCCGGCGCGGTGGCCTGTCGCGGGAGACCGTGTACCAGCGTCTGCGCACCGTCGAACGCCTCCTCGGCACCGACCTCGAATCCGGCGCGCACCGCACGGAACTCCACGTGGCGCTCACGGCGTTGCGGGTCCTGCGCGCCGGCCCGGGAGGGCATCCCGGGTAACGGTTCGCGCGTCCGGTCCAGGGCGATCAGGTGTCGAAGTCGACCGTCAGCGTCTCGGACACCGGGAACGTCTGGCACGTGAGGACGTAGCCCGCGTCCACCTCGGACGGTTCCAGGGCGAAGTTGCGGCGCATGTCGGCCTTGCCGTCGGTGATCTGGGCCCGGCAGGTGCCGCAGACCCCGCCCTTGCAGGCGAAGGGCAGGTCGGGACGGGTCTGCTGGGCGCCTTCGAGGAGGGTGCGGTCGCGGGGCAGCGGGGCCGTGGTGGAGCGGCCGTCGAGGGTGACGGTGACCTGGCTGACCGGGCCGGAGGGGCCGGTCTCGGCGTGGTGGACCTCGCGGACGGGCTCGTCGTCGGCGTAGAAGAGCTCCTGGTGGACACGGTCGGCGGGGACGCCGAGGCCGGCGAGGACCTGCTGGGCGGCGCGGACCATGCCGTGCGGGCCGCACAGCCACCAGTGGTCGGCCGACTCGACGTCGACCAGCGCGTCGACGAGGGCGGAGAGCCGTTCGGCGTCGAGCCGGCCGGAGAGCACCTCGGCCTCGCGGGGCTCACGGGACAGGACGTGGGCGAGCTGGAACCGCGTCGGGTAGAGGTCCTTCAGGTCGGCGAGTTCGTCGGCGAACATCACCGTGCCGGTGCGGCGGTTGCCGTACAGGAGGGTGACGCGTGAGCGGGAGTCGGCGGCCAGGACGGACTCGGCGATGGAGACCATGGGGGTGATGCCGGAGCCGGCCGCGATCAGGACGTGGTGGCCGGGGGCGGTCAGGTCGGGGGTGAAGACGCCGGTGGGCGCCATGACCTCAACCGTGTCGCCGGGGCGGACCTCCCGCACCAGCCAGGAGGAGAACAGGCCGCCCGGCACCACCCGAACCCCGATGCGCGGCGCCGTGCCGGCCGGGGCGCAGATCGAGTACGAGCGGCGCTCGTCCCGGCCGTCGACGTCGCGGCGCAGGGTGAGCGACTGGCCGGGCGCGAAGGCGAACTCCTCGGCCAGTTCGGCCGGGATGTCGAAGCTCACGGCTGCCGCGTCCTCGCACAGCGGCTGCACGGCGGCGACCCGCAGGGCGTGGAAGACCGGACGTCGGCGGGCACGGGGGCGTGCCGCCGGGGCGGGGGCCGGCTCCATCAGGTCCTCCATCAGATCTCCTTGACGTACTCGAACGGCTCGCGGCAGGCGAGGCAGCGCCACAGGGACTTGCAGGACGTGGCGCCGAAGCGGGAGGTCTCCTCGGTGTCGGGGTGACCGCAGCGCGGGCAGGGCACCGAGCGGCGGGTCGGCGACAGCACGAGCGGGACCGGTCCGGCGGCGCGGGCGGGCGCGGCGCCGGGCGGGGCGATGCCGTGCTCGGCGAGCTTGCGCCGGCCCTCCGCCGTGATCCAGTCGCTGCTCCACGGCGGGTCGAGGACCGTGCGGATCTCCACGCGCGCGTATCCCGCCGCACGCAGCCGTGCGGCGACGCCGGCGCGCATCTCGGCCATCGCGGGGCAGCCCGAGTAGGTCGGGGTCAGGCTCGCGACCACCGTGCCGTCCTCGGCCAGGCTCACGTCGCGCAGCACGCCGAGGTCGGCCAGGGTGAGCATGGGGAGTTCGGGGTCGGGCACCTGCTCGGCGATGCGCCGGGCCCGTCGCTCGTCCAGGAGCGCCGTCACCATGTCGCCTCCGGGTGGGCGCGGGCCACGCCCTGCAACTCGGCGAGCAGCGGGGCCAGATGCTCGGTGTGGTCCCCCGTGCGGCCCGAGCCGGGCAAGGGGCGGTAGACCGGCATGGGCAGCCCCGCCGCCTCCGTGACCTGGCGGAGGACCGCGACCACCTCGTCGCGGACGTCGTACGCCGTGAACAGTTCGCCGAGGTAGGGCGCCACCTGCTCCTGCGCCTTGCGCATCCGGCGGTGGGACTCCTCGGTGCCGTCGCCGAGGCGCACGGCCCACTCGGCCGCGTACTGGCGGTGGTAGGCCAGTTCCTTCACGCCCTTGGCGGCGATCGCCGCGAGCACCGGGTCGCGGTGGGCGGTGAGCCGCTCGAAGTGCGCCAGCCGCCAGCTGCTGAACACCAGCAGCCGCACGATCGAGAACGCGAAGTCCCCGTTGGGCAGTTCCGCCAGGCGGACGTTGCGGAAGTCGCCGGCGTCACGGAAGTAGGCGTAGGCGTCCTCGTCGCGGCCTGTGCCGTCGGCCTGGCCCGCGCGGGAGTAGAGCAGGCGGGCCTGCCCGAGCAGGTCGAGCCCGATGTTGGCGAGCGCCACCTCCTCCTCCAGCTCGGGGGCGCGGGTGGTCCACTCGGCGAGTCGCTGCGCGGAGACCAGGGCGTCGTCGGCCAGCGTGACGCAGACGGACGCCAGTTCGCCGGCGTCGAGGTCGTCGGGCACGGACGTGTCGACGCCGTGCAGGGGGTCCTCGAAGCCGGTGCCGTAGGCCCAGCGGGTGTCGTCGTCGTGTCCCTCGGCGAGGGTCAGGTAGACGTGGTCGTCGCTCATGCCCTCTCCTTCAGATGTGCGGGACGTCTTCGGGGATGTCGTAGAAGGTCGGGTGCCGGTAGACCTTGTCGGCGCTGGGCTCGAAGAAGGGGTCCTTCTCGTCGCGGGTGGAGGCGGCGATGTGCTCCGAGCGCACGACCCAGATGGACACACCCTCGTTGCGGCGGGTGTACAGGTCGCGGGCGTGGGTGAGCGCCATGCGGTCGTCGGCGGCGTGCAGCGATCCCACGTGGACGTGGTTCAGTCCGCGCTTGCCGCGCACGAACACCTCGTACAGCGGCCAGTCCTGCTTGTCGGCGGTCATGCCACCGCTCCCTTCTCCGCGCGGGCGGCCTGTTTGGCGGCGTGGGCGGTGGCCGCCTCGCGCACCCAGGCGCCCTCCTCGTGGGCCGTGCGGCGCCGTTCCATCCGCTGGTCGTTGCACGGGCCGTCGCCCTTGATGACCCGCATCAGCTCGTCCCAGTCGGGCGTGCCGAAGTCGTGGTGTCCCCGCTCCTCGTTCCAGCGCAGCTCCGGGTCGGGGAGGGTCACGCCGAGCTTCTCGGCCTGCGAGACGGTCATGTCGACGAAGCGCCGGCGCAGTTCGTCGTTGCTGTGCCGCTTGATCTTCCAGGCCATGGACTGCGCGGAGTTGGGCGAGGCGTCGTCGGGCGGGCCGAACATCATCAGCGACGGCCACCACCAGCGGTTCACCGCGTCCTGCACCATCTCCCGCTGTTCGGGGGTGCCGCGCATCATCGTCATCAGCAGCTCGTAGCCCTGCCGCTGGTGGAAGGACTCCTCCTTGCAGATGCGGACCATGGCGCGTGCGTACGGGCCGTAGGAGGAGCGGCACAGCGGCACCTGGTTGCAGATCGCGGCGCCGTCCACGAACCAGCCGATCACGCCGACGTCGGCGAAGCTCAGCGTCGGGTAGTTGAAGATCGACGAGTACTTCTGGCGGCCCTCGATGAGGCGCTCGGTCAGGTCCGCGCGGTCGGCGCCCAGCGTCTCCGCCGCCGAGTACAGGTACAGCCCGTGTCCGGCCTCGTCCTGGACCTTGGCGAACAGAATGGCCTTGCGGCGCAGCGAGGGGGCGCGAGTGATCCACTCGCCCTCGGGCTGCATGCCGATGATCTCCGAGTGCGCGTGCTGCGCGATCTGCCGGATCAGCGTCTTGCGGTAGCCCTCCGGCATCCAGTCGCGCGGCTCGATCCGCTGGTCCCGCGCGATCGTCGCGTCGAAGTGCTGCTGGAGATCCGGCCCGGCGCCGTCCGCCCCCGGGGGGCTGGAGTGTGTCGTGTCCATCCGTCCCACTTCCCAACCGACCATTCGTTCGGTACATCGTATGACAAGGCGCCGCGCCTTGGTAAGACCCCGGCCCTTGACAGGCGCGGAGGCGAGTTGATTACTTGGCGGCACCGAAGCTAACCGAATGTTCGGTCGGGCTACAAGGTGGTGCGAGAAGTGAGTCATACCGCTGACGCGACACCCGCGGCGGAGGCGATGTTCGCCGCGGACGAGGCCTCCCGCGGGCTCGGCATCGAGCTGCTGGAGCAGGGCGAGGGGGTCGCCGTCCTGCGCATGACCGTGACGCGCGCGATGGTGAACGGGCACGGCATCGCCCACGGCGGGTACGTCTTCCTGCTCGCCGACACCGCGTTCGCCTGCGCCTGCAACAGCCACGGCCCGGTGACCGTCGCGGCCGGCGCCGACATCACCTTCGTGGCCCCGGCGCACCAGGGCGACGTGCTCGTGGCGCGGGCCGAGGAACGCACCCGGTTCGGACGCAGCGGCCTGTACGACGTGAGCGTCCGGCGGGGCGACGAGGTGATCGCCGAGTTCCGGGGCCGCAGCCGGAGCATCAGGAGCACGAGGCCGGAGGAGTCCTGAATGACCAGCGAGACCACGGCCTCCCGGGCCGGCCGGCCGACGCCGCGGCGACTCGGCGAACCCCTCCCCCACGCCCTCCTCGACGACGGTGAGCGGCTGACCCGCGAGCAGCTGCGCGAGCTCCAGCTCGACCGGCTGCGCAGCAGCCTCCGGCACGCCTACGACAACGTGGAGGCGTACCGGAAGAAGTTCGACGGCGCCGGGGTCTCGCCCGACGACTGCCGCTCGCTGGAGGACCTGTCCCGCTTCCCCTTCACCACGAAGGCCGACCTGCGGGACACCTACCCGTTCGGCATGTTCGCCGTACCCATGGACCGGGTGCGGCGGGTGCACGCCTCCAGCGGCACCACCGGCCGCCCCACGGTGGTCGGCTACACGGAGAACGACCTGTCGACGTGGGCGGACCTCGTGGCCCGCTCGATCCGCGCCGCGGGCGGGCGGCCGGGCCACAAGGTGCACGTCTCCTACGGCTACGGCCTGTTCACCGGCGGCCTCGGCGCGCACTACGGTGCGGAGCGCGCCGGGTGTCTGGTGATCCCGGCCTCCGGGGGCATGACCGCGCGCCAGGTGCAGATCATCCAGGACTTCCGGCCCGAGATCATCATGGTCACCCCGTCCTACATGCTCACGCTGCTCGACGAGTTCGAGCGGCAGGGCCTCGATCCGCGCGCGAGCAGTCTGCGGGTGGGCATCTTCGGAGCCGAGCCGTGGACGGAGGAGATGCGCCGCGAGATCGAGGAGCGGACGGACATCCACGCCGTCGACATATACGGCCTGTCCGAGGTGATCGGCCCGGGCGTCGCCCAGGAGTGCGTGGAGACCAAGGACGGACTGCACGTGTGGGAGGACCACTTCTACCCCGAGGTGGTCGACCCGGTCACCGGTGAGGTGCTGCCCGAGGGCGAGGAGGGCGAACTGGTCTTCACGTCCCTCACCAAAGAGGCCCTGCCGGTCGTCCGCTACCGCACCCGCGATCTGACCCGGCTGCTGCCCGGCACGGCCCGGCCCGCCTTCCGCCGCATCGAGAAGATCACCGGCCGCTGCGACGACATGATCATCCTGCGCGGGGTCAACGTCTTCCCCAGCCAGATCGAGGAGATCGTGCTGCGCACGCCCGGTGTCGCCCCGCACTTCCAGATCCGGCTGACCCGGCGCGGGCGCATGGACCACATGACCGTCCTCGTCGAGACCCGCCCGGGCACCGGACCCGAGCAGCGCGAGGCAGCGGCCGCGACGATCGCCGGGGCCGTCAAGGACGGCATCGGGATCACCGCCGAGGTCACCGTCGTCGAACCCGAGACCCTGGAGCGTTCCCTCGGCAAGCTCCGCCGGGTGAAGGACCTGCGCGAGGGCTGAGCCGGGGCGGCCGCCGCGGCAGCACGCCGCCCGGGGCAGCGGGGCGGGAGCGTCGGCGCGGCCTGAGAAACAGCACTTGGCCTCGGGCAGCGGGCCGCGAGCGTCCGGGCGGCCTCAGGAACAGCACCTCGCCTCGGGCAGCGGGGCGTGAGCGTCCGGGCCGGTGCCGCTCGGCCCGGGGGCCTCCGGCTCCGCGCCGGACGGGACCGGTTTGCGGATGAGGAGCAGGGCAGCGTCGTCGTGCAGCCGGCCGCCGACATGGGCCAGCAGTTCCTCGTGGAGCGCGCCGACGGTGTGGGCCGGCTCCTGGGAGACGTGCCGCTGCAGTCCCTCGGCGAGGGGGTAGAAGGCCCGGCCGCCGTCTCGGGCCTCGGTGACCCCGTCGGTGTAGAGCAACAGCTGGTCCCCGTCGGCGAAGGGCAGCGTCTGGAGTCCCGGGGTGTGTCCCGTGAGGTCGCGCAGGCCCAGTGGCGGGGCCGGGACTGCGGGCTCCACGGCGCTGATGCTCCCCGAGGCCCGTGCCAGCAGCGGGGGCGCGTGCCCGCAGTTCACCACCTCCAGCTGCCCCTCCCGCGGGTACCCGGCGACCACGGCGGTGACGAAGTCGTCGCGGCCGAGGTTACGGGCGAGGCTCCGCTCGATGCGGTCGACCACGGCCAGGAGATCGGGCTCGTCGTGGGCTGCCTCCCGGAAGACACCGAGCACCAGCGCGGCGGTCCCCACGGCGGGCAGCCCCTTGCCGCGCACGTCGCCGACGATCAGCCGCACCCCGTGCGGGGTGGGTATCAGGGCGTAGAGGTCGCCGCCGATACGGGCCTCTGCCGCGGCGGCGCTGTAGCGGACGGCCACCTGGAACGGCCCGACGGTCGCCGGCACGGGCACGAGCAGGGCGTGCTGTGCGGTCTCCGCGACGGATCGCACGGCGGCCAGCACCCGCTCCCGGCGTCCGCGCAGCACACCGGCCAGGCCGCTCGCGAGCGTCACGGCGACCAGGGCCGACAGCACCGCGGCCAGCTCCCGGCCCGGCACTCCGTCGCGGACCCCGAGCGTCGCACCGACCAGCACGGCGAGGACACCGACGCACAGGACCCCGCGCGGTCCGTTGGTCGTGGCCGCGAGGGCGGGTCCGGCCGCGAGCAGGGGCAGCCAGATCATCCCCGCCCCCTCCACGAGGTCGGCGCACACGACGGCGGCGACGACCAGGACGGGCAGGGCAGGTGCGCCGACGGCCAGCCGCGCGGCGACGTGCCTGCGGGCCGAAGCCCCGGTACCGGCCACTCGGTTGTCGGACGGCCGTACCGGCCGGTGGTCGACGCCATGGTTTCGGGCTTGACTCATGTCTGGGTCCGCAGTCCTCACCTGTGCGCGGGGCACGTCTCCGAAATGTCTGCTTATTCCAGGGAACGGGGTGAGCGAGGACACCGGCAAGGAGCGGGTTTTCAGATAGTGAACGACGGGGTCCGCGTCACGTCGTGAGCGAGAGAGTCCTGGTCACACGGCTCGCGGTCGGGAGCAGCCGCTCGCGGACCTCCGGCAGCCGGGAGAGCCGGTGGGAGGGCAGCGAGACGCCGAGCGAGCCGATCACGTCCCCGCTGTACACCGGGACGGCGACACAGACCGTGCCGAGGGCGTACTCCTCCATGTCCGTGATGGCCGGTGCCAGGGGCGGGGCCTCGAGACGGCGCAGGAGCTCCGGGCGGCTGGTGATGGTCCGCGGGGTGAGGTCGGCGAGGTGGTGCCGGGAGAGGTAGTCCTGGCGGGCCTGCTCGTCCAGTTCCCGCAGGACGGACTTGCCCAGTGCGGTGGCGTGCCCCGCGTCCTCGAAACCCACCCAGAGGTCGACCCGGGGCGTCCCCGGACCGTCGACGATCTCGGCGACCCTGATCTCGCCGTCCTCGTAGAAGGTGAGGTAGGCGGCGGCGGCGAGTTCGTCCCGCAGCGCCGCGAGGGTGGGCCGGACCCGGCTGAGCAGGGCCTGCGCACGGCCCATGGACTGCAGCGTCTGCAACTTGTCGCCGAGGATGAAGCCGCCGTCGTCCAGCTTCCGCACATACCCGTCGTGCACCAGGGTCCGCAGAAGATGGTAGGTCGTGGCCAGGGGCAGGTCCGACTCGCGCGCCAGCTGCTTGGCCGGCGCGCCGTTGACGTGCGCGCTCACCACCTCCAGCAGCCGCATGGCCCGCTGGACGGAGTTGATGAGCGTAGGGCCGTCTTGCGCACCCATACGAACAGCGTGCGCCAGGCGTACGCCCCGGGCAAGGGGAGCGCGGGGGCCGGCGGGGTCGCGCCGTGGCAGCGAAGCGGTGCGCGGTGCCGGTGGACAGCCATGGGCCGGGTGCCGTCCGACCGCACGGCAGCCGCCAAGTCGGCCGCGGCCGACTTGGTGTCCCACGTCTCACGGCCCGGAGGAGCCCGCGCGGGCGGGGTGCCGTCCCGTCCTACGGCACCAAAGTGGTGGGCGCCTGCCCGCGGGCGCCCCGGGGCGGGGTGCAGTGGACGCGCGGACGGACAGGGCGACCGGCGGGTCGTGCGGCGGTGGCAGCTCCGCCTCCGGCTGCTCTACCGCCCGCACCAGCAGCCGGATCCCCTCCTGCGCCGCCGCGTCGAACGGCGGCCGCACCGTGGTCGGCGGCGGGGTGACGTAGGCGGCCACGGGGATGTCGGCGAAGCCCACCACGCTGATGTCGTCCGGCACGCGCGGCCCGGCCTCCGTCAGGGCGCGGACGACGCCGATGGCCATGGCGTCGGCGGCGGCGAACACGGCCGTGCAGTCGCCGAGGGCGGCGAGCTCGCGGCCCGCCGCCTGTACGGACGCGGCGGACCAGTCGCCGTGCGGCCGGGGCCGGCTGCGCGCTGCCGCGTGCGGCGAGGGCGGCGTCAAACGCACCGGCCCCCGCGCTCGTTGCGTTCGGCCCGGTGGATCGCCTCCGCGCGGTCCGCCCGGACGCCTCACCCCGGCGGCCCACCGACCGGAACGGCCGGAGGTCCGGGACTCCGACGCGAGGCGTCGCGTATCCGTTCGGCCGGAAGCGGACGACCACCGCGAAACGCCGCCGTGGTCCTTCACGGCCCTCCCGGGAGGGGCGACCATGCCGGGTCATGGACATCTTGCTCGTCGCCAGCGCGTTCAACAGCCTGTCCCAACGTGTGTTCGCCGAACTGTCGGACGAGGGGCACCACGTGGACGTCGTGCTCGCCTCGCACGGCCCCGACGCCGTCCGGGCCGCCGTACGCGAGACGGGCCCTGAGCTGATCGTCGCCCCGATGCTGAAGTCGGCCCTGCCCGAGGACGTGTGGCGGGAGCACACCTGTCTGATCGTGCACCCCGGGCCACCCGGCGACCGGGGCCCGTCGTCGCTGGACTGGGCGATCGCCGAGGAGGCCTCGGAGTGGGGCGTCACGGTGCTGCAGGCCGAGGCCGCCATGGACGCGGGGGACGTGTGGGCGGACACCACCTTCACGGTGCCGCCGACGGGCAAGAGCGACCTGTACCGCAACGAGGTCGCGGACGCCGCCACGGCCGCCGTGCTGCTGGCCGTGCGGCGCTACGCCGACGGGTCCTACAAGCCGCGCCCACAGAGCGAACCCGGGTTCCACGTGGTGTGGCGTGACTTCTTCCGCCAGGAGCAGCGGCGCATCGACTGGGAGAGCGACGACACGGCCACGGTGCTGCGCAAGCTCCGCGGGGCCGACTCGCAGCCCGGCGTCCGGGACGAGATCTGCGGCCGGGAGGTGTTCCTGCACGGCGGACACCCCGAGGACCGGCTGCGCGGGGAGCCCGGTGAACTGCTCGCGACGCGGGCCGGCGCGCTCTGCCGGGCCACCCGGGACGGCGCGGTGTGGATCCCGGAGCTGCGTCCCCGCAAGAGCTCCGGTGACCCGGCCCCCTTCCGTCGCCCCGCGGCCTCGGTGCTCGCCGGTTTCCCCGCCCCGCCCGGCAGCGGCCCGGGCATGCCGGGCGCGCAGGACCGCCCGTACTGGCTGCCCGAGATCGCCGCCCCGCTCGAACTGCCCCCGGACCGCACCACCTGGACCGACATCCGCTACCGGCAGCGCGGTCCCCTCGGCTTCCTGACCTTCTCGTTCCCCGGCGGGGCGATGAGCACCACCCACTGCCGCAGGCTCCTCGCCGCCTGGCGTTACGCGCTGACCCGCCCCACCTCGGTGCTGGTGCTCGGCGGTGCCCGCGACTTCTTCTCCAACGGCATCCACCTGAGCGTCATCGAGGCGTCGAGCGACCCGGCGGTCGAGTCCTGGGCCAACCTCAACGCCATGAACGACCTGGTCGAGGCGGTGCTGCGGACCACCGACCGGCTGGTGGTGGCGGCCCTCGGCGGCAACGCGGCCGCCGGCGGCGTCATGCTCGCCCTGGCCGCCGACGAGGTCTGGTGCCGCACGGGCAGCGTCCTCAACCCGCACTACCGCCACATGGGCCTGTACGGGTCGGAGTACTGGACGTACTCGCTGCCCCGCCGGGTGGGCGCCGAGACGGCCGAGCGGCTGACGACCGAGGCGTTGCCGGTGAGCGCCGCGACCGCCGGACGGATCGGTCTGGTGGACCGCCTGGTGCCGGCAGCGCCCCAGGAGTTCGCCGCCGAGGTCGAGCGGCTGGCCGCCGACCTGGCCGGCGACCCGGACCTGCCGCGCCGGATCACCGCCAAGGCCACGGCACGTCACGCGGACGAGCTCCAGCGGCCCCTCGCCGAGTACCGGCGGGTCGAACTCGCCCGTATGCGTGCCGTCTTCGACGATCCCGGGGCGCCGTACCACGCGCTGCGGTCCGCGTTCGTCCGCAAGCTCCCGAACGGCTCCGCCCGTCCGCTCGCCACGGGAGGAGCGCAGTGAGCGCGCGGCTGCTGGTGGCGGGTGTCGGCAACATCTTCCTCGCGGACGACGCCTTCGGCCCCGAGGTGATCCGCGCCCTGGACCGGAACCCGCTGCCGCCGCAGGTGCGGGTGCGGGACTTCGGCATCCGCGGCATGGACCTGGCGTACGAGCTGCTCGACGGCTACGACACGGCCGTCCTGGTCGACGCGGCCGTCCGGGGACACGTGCCGGGCACGCTGTCGCTGATCGAGCCGGACCCGCCCCGGGCCTCCACCGCGGGCGCCCCGCCGGAGGCGCACGGCATGGACCCGGCGAAAGTCCTGGCCCTGGCCGCGCACCTGGGCGACGAGCCGCTCCCCCGGGTCCTGGTGCTGGCCTGCGAGCCCGAGCTGCGGGCCCCCGCCGACGAGGACATCGCCCCCGGCATCAGCGCGACGGTGCGGGAGGCGGTGGGGCGGGCCGTGGCGGCGCTGCACACGATGGTGCCCGTGCTGCTCGCGGACCCGGCGGCGACGCCCCCGTTGAGCCGCCCGGACGAATCCGCCGCCTTGTCCCCGGCCGGGCTGCCGGACACGGTGCGCGGCGGCGCGGAGGATCGGTAGCGGCACGATGTCCCCACCGACCCGCGAGGAGCGGCGCCCATGTGCGATTCCGTGGACGAGGTCACCCAGGCCGTCCTGGCCAGGAACGACGGGCTGGCCGCGGGCCTGCGCGAGGAGCTGGCCCGGCGCGGAGTGAGCGTGGTCAACCTGCTGTCCAGCCCGGGCAGCGGCAAGACGGAACTGCTCGGGCGGGTGCTGGCCAGGGCGGTGGAGCGGAGCGTGCCGGTGGCCGCGCTCACCGCCGACCTGGCGACCGAGAACGACGCCGACCGGCTGGCCCGTTCGGGAGCCCCGGTGAAGCAGCTGCTGACGGACGGGCTGTGCCATCTGGAGGCGCGGCAGCTGCGCGGTCATGTGGAGAGCTGGCTGCCCGAGGGGACCTCGCTGCTGTTCGTCGAGAACGTCGGCAACCTCGTGTGCCCCGCGTCCTACGACCTCGGCGAGAGCCTGCGGATCGTGCTCATGGCGGTGACGGAGGGCGAGGACAAGCCCCTCAAGTACCCCACGGCCTTCGGGTCCGCCCACCTGGTGGTGCTGACGAAGACCGATCTGGCCGGGCCGGCCGGGTTCGACGAGGCGGCCTTCGAGACGAACGTCCAGCGGGTCAACCCGGGGGTGGAGGTGCTGCGGTCCTGCGCCCGCACCGGCACCGGCGTCGACGCCCTGCTGGAACGGGTGCTCGCCGCCCGGGACGGAGCCCTCGCGCACCGGCCGCCCCTGTCGCCCCGCCCGCACACCCACAGCCACGAGGGCGCCGAAGCCGGCCTCGTATCGTGACGGCGCCCGCCGCCGGGGCGGTGCGCCGTCGTGTCACCGTGCGGGGCACCGTGCAGGGCGTGGGATTCCGCCCGTTCGTGCACCGCCTCGCCACGGAGCTCGCGCTCTCCGGTTTCGTGGGCAACACGGCGAGCGGGGTTCTCATCGAGGTGGAGGGCCCGCCGGACGGCGTCGCCGACTTCTGCGACCGCCTGGCCGGGCAGCCGCCGCCGCTGGCCACCGTCACCGGCATCGGGTTCGAGGACCTGCCCGCGACGGGCGCCGGGGGCACCTTCGCCATCCGCTCCACCGACCGCTCCCGCGGCAGCACCCTGCTCCCGCCCGACACGGCGACCTGCCCGGACTGCCTGCGGGAGCTGGGCGATCCGTCCGACCGCAGACACCGGCACCCGTTCGTCACCTGCACGCACTGCGGCCCCCGCTTCACCATCACCACGGGCATGCCCTACGACCGGGCCGTCACGACCATGTCCGGCTTCCCGATGTGCGCCGCGTGCGCCCGGGAGTACGGCGACCCCCTGGACCGTCGCTTCCACGCCCAGCCCGTGGCCTGCCCCGACTGCGGTCCCCGGCTCCGTCTGGTGCCCGCCTCCGGCAGCGGGGTCCGTCCGGCCCGGGACGCCCAAGCCCTGGCGGCGGCACGGGCGTTGCTGGCCGCCGGGCGGATCGTCGCCGTCAAGGGCCTCGGGGGCTACCACCTGGCCTGCGACGCCGCCGACGCCCGGGCCGTGGACACCCTGCGCGCCCGCAAGGCACGCGGCGGCAAGCCGTTCGCGGTGATGTGCGCGGACCTCGACGAGGTACGGCGCATCGCCCGGCTCTCCTCGTCCGAAGGGGCCGCGCTCACCGGTGCCCGCCGCCCCATCGTCCTGCTGCGCCGGCGTCCGGAGGGGAACGGCCTCGCGCCGGGCGTCTGCCCCGGCAGCCCGCACCTCGGTGTGATGCTGCCCTACACGCCCCTGCACACCCTGCTGTTCGGCCTGCCCGGTGATCCGCCCGGGCCGCGTGTGCTCGTCATGACCAGCGGCAACCGCTCCGGGGAGCCGATCGTCACGGACGACGACGAGGCGCTGGACCGGCTCGCCGGGCTGGCCGACGCCTGGCTCGCCCACGACCGGCCCATCGCCTCTCCCTGCGACGATTCCCTGCTGCGGGTGCGCCCCGACGGCACCGAACAGGTACTGCGCCGCTCGCGGGGCTTCGTGCCCCGTCCGCTGCGGCTGCCGGTGCCGGTGCGGCCCGCCCTCGCCGTGGGCGGTGACCTGAAGAACGCCCTGTGTCTCGGCGCGGGCGACCAGGCCTGGTTCGGCCCGCACATCGGCGACATGGGCGACCTGGCCACCCTGGAGGCGGCCCGGAGGGCGGACGCGCACCTGCGGGCCCTCACCGGCGTGAGCCCCGAACTGGTCGCCGCCGACCGGCACCCCGGGTACCACTCGACGCGGTGGGCCGCCCGGCTGGCCGGGCACGCCCCCGTGCCGGTCCAGCACCACCACGCGCACATCGCCTCCGCGATGGCCGAGCACGGCCTGGACGGCACCACCCCGGTGATCGGTGTCGCCTTCGACGGCACGGGCTACGGCGACGACGGCACTGTCTGGGGCGGCGAGATCCTCCTCGCCGACTACACCGGTTTCCGCCGCTACGCCCACCTGTCCCCCGCCCCGCTGCCCGGCGGCGACGCGGGCGTCGCCAACCCCTGCCGTCTGGCCCTGGCCCGGCTGTGGGCGGCGGGACTGCCGTGGGATCCGGACCTGCCCTGCGTGACCGCCTGCGCGCCCGATGAACTCGCCCTGCTCGAACGGCAGTTGTCCGGCGGTCTGGCCTGTGTGGCGACCTCCAGCATGGGCCGGCTCTTCGACGCCGTGTCCTCGCTGGTGGGTGTGTGCCACCGCGCGGGCTACGAGGCGCAGGCCGCGCTGGAGCTGGAGGCGGCGGCCACTGCGGCGTGGGACGCCGACGGGTCGGTGTACGCCTTCGCCGGGGAGCTGGACCCGGCGCCCGTATTCGGCGCGCTGATCGCCGATCTGCGGCGCGGCACCCCGGCCGCCGTCCTCGCGGCGCGCTTCCACCGCGGCGTGGCGGGGGCGGTGGCGGGGATCTGCCGGCGGGCGCGTCAGGACACCGGCCTGGCCACCGTCGCGCTCAGCGGCGGGGTGTTCGCCAACGCGCTGCTGGAGGAGGAGTGCGCGCGGCTGCTGTCCGAAGACGGCTTCGCGGTGCTCCGGCACGGCGAAGTCCCGCCGAACGACGGCGGGCTGGCCCTCGGCCAGCTGGTGGTCGCGGCGCACCTACGACAGGAGGAGTGACCCATGTGTTTGGCAGTGCCCGGCAAGGTCGTGTCCATCGACGACAGCGCCGACCCGCTCACCGGGCTGATCGACTTCGGTGGTGTGCAGAAACAGGCGTGTCTGGAGTACGTGTCCGACGTGAAGGTCGGTGAGTACGTCATCGTGCACGTCGGTTTCGCGCTCCAGCGCCTGGACGAGGAGTCGGCCCTGGCGTCCCTGAAGCTGTTCGAGGAACTGGGGCTGCTGGAGGAGGAGTTCGGGGACGCCTGGGAACAGGCGGCGAAGGAGGCGGGCACCGCCGCGGTGACGGAGCCCCAGGACGGCGGGAGCGAGGCCCGGTGAAGTACATCGACGAGTTCAACGATCCCCAGCTGGCCCGGCGCCTGCTGGACGAGATCCGTGCCACCGCCACCCGGCCGTGGGCCCTGATGGAGGTGTGCGGTGGGCAGACCCACTCGATCATCCGGCACGGGATCGATCAACTGCTGCCCGAACAGGTCGAGTTGATCCACGGGCCCGGCTGTCCGGTCTGTGTCACGCCGCTGGAGGTCATCGACAAGGCGCTGGAGATCGCCTCGCGGCCCGGGGTGATCTTCTGCTCCTTCGGCGACATGCTGCGGGTGCCGGGCACGGACCGCGACCTGTTCCGGGTCAAGGGCGAGGGCGGCGACGTACGGGTGGTGTACTCGCCGCTCGACGCCCTGGAGCTGGCCCGGCGCAACCCGGACCGGGAGGTGGTGTTCTTCGCGATCGGCTTCGAGACCACCGCCCCCGCCAACGCGATGGCCGTGCACCAGGCGCGCCGCCTGGGCCTGACCAACTTCAGCCTGCTGGTGTCGCACGTGCGGGTGCCCCCGGCCGTCGAGGCGATCATGACGGCGCCCGAGTGCCGCGTGCAGGGCTTCCTGGCCGCCGGGCACGTGTGCAGCGTGATGGGGATGGCCGAGTACCCGGAGCTGGCGGAGCGGTTCCGGGTGCCGATGGTGGTGACCGGGTTCGAGCCGCTGGACATCCTGGAGGGCATCCGCCGGGCGGTCCGCCAGCTGGAGCGCGGGGAGCACCGGGTGGAGAACGCCTACCCGCGAGCCGTGCGCGAGGCGGGCAACCCGGCCGCGGTGCGCATGATCGAGGAGGTCTTCGAGGTCACCGACCGGTCGTGGCGGGGCATCGGGCGGATCCCCGCCAGCGGCTGGCGCCTGACCGACGCCTTCCGGGCGTACGACGCGGAGCACCGCTTCGACGTCGGCGGGATCCGCACCGAGGAGCCCGCCGAGTGCCGGGCCGGCGAGGTGCTCCAGGGCCTGATCAAGCCGACCGAGTGCGCCGCCTTCGGCACCACCTGCACGCCGCGCACCCCGCTCGGCGCCACGATGGTCTCCAGCGAGGGCGCCTGCGCGGCGTACTACCTCTACCGGCGGATGAACGCACCGGCCCCGCAAGCCGGCGGGACCGCGCGGCAGGAGGTGACTCCCGTTGCCTGAGCGACTCGCCGATCTGGTCGACCCGGCCGCCTGGACCTGCCCCGCACCACTGCGCGACCAGGGCGTGGTGGTCATGGGGCACGGCGGAGGAGGCGCGCTGTCCGCCGAGCTGATGGAGCGGATCTTCACCCCCGCCTACGGCAACGCCACCCTGAGCGGCCTCGCCGACTCGGCCGTCCTCGAACTGGGCGGGGCGCGGCTGGCCTTCTCCACCGACTCCTACGTGGTCCGGCCGCTGTTCTTCCCCGGCGGCTGCCTCGGCGACCTCGCGGTCAACGGCACCGTCAACGACCTCGCGATGAGCGGCGCCCGGCCCGCGTACCTGTCCTCCGCCTTCGTCCTGGAGGAGGGCGTGGAGCTGGCGGTCGTCGAGCGGATCGCGCGCGCGATGGGGGCGGCCGCCGAGACCGCCGGGGTCACGATCGCCACGGGTGACACCAAGGTGGTGGAGTCCGGGCACGGTGACGGGGTGTACGTCACCACCGCCGGAGTCGGGGTCGTGCCGGACGGGGTGGACATCCGCCCCCAGCGCGCCCGGCCCGGGGACGCGGTGCTCGTCAGCGGGCCGATCGGGCTGCACGGCGTGGCGATCATGAGTGTGCGGGAGGGCCTGGAGTTCGGGGTGGAGGTCGCCAGCGACACCGCGCCGCTGGCGGACCTGGTGGCGGCCATGCTGGCCGTCACGCCGGACGTCCATGTGCTGCGCGACCCCACCAGGGGCGGCCTGGGCGCGTCGCTGAACGAGATCGCCCGCGCCTCCGGGACCGGTGTCCGGCTTCAGGAGCGGGCGGTCCCGGTGCCGGACGCGGTGGCGAACGCCTGCGGTTTCCTCGGGCTCGATCCGCTCTACGTCGCCAACGAGGGGCGGCTCGTCGCCTTCGTGCCCCCGTCGGAGGCGGACGAGGTGCTGGCGGCCATGCGGGCCCATCCGCAGGGTGCCGGGGCGGCACGGATCGGCGAGTGCGTCGCCGAGCATCCCGGGATGGTGGTGGTCGCCACCGGCCTCGGCGGGACGCGGGTGGTGGACCTGCCCCTCGGGGAGCAGCTGCCGCGCATCTGCTGACCACCGGACAGGACGAAGGGCTCCGCCGGCCGACCGGCGGGGCCCTTCCGCTGTCTATGCCGGGACCGGCTCGATCCCGGCGATCTCCAGCTCACGGCCGCTGCGCAGGTCGCTGGAGGGCTGGTCGCAGCGCGGGCACCAGAAGAACGGGGGCATGCCCACCGCGAACTCCTCGGCGCACGGGCTGCACCAGGCCTGCGCGGGGACCTGCTCGACGACGAGCCGTGCCCCCGCGAGGGACGTGCCGTCACGGGCCACCTCGAAGGCGAAGTCCAGGGCGTCGGGGACGACACCCGCCAGCTCGCCGACCCGGACGGTCACCTTCGAGACGGCGTCCGTCCCGTCCGCCCGGGCCAGCTCGCCGGCCCGCTCGATGATCGCGGTCGCGATCGACAGTTCGTGCACGACCGGCTCACGGGTAGCGGCGGCCGGCGCGGAACCCGCCCGCCATCCGCCAGATCCGCATCTCCCGCCTGAGGCTGGGCAGCTCCCAGCACAGCAGGGCCAGGACCGCACCGCCCACCAGGACGGCCTCGGCCTTCAGCACCCGCTGTCCGCTCGTCCCGCCGCGCCTGCGCGCGACGGTTCTGCCTACTCGTTTCATTGCGGCGACTCCCTGCTCGTTCGCGTCACTGTGTTCATCCCGGCGAGATGTTCGGCATGGTCTCCGCGAGGGCGTCATGCCGCTTCCAGTGGATCCCCGTGGAGCGGCGCGCGTCCGCGGTGCCGTCCACGTGGTGACCCTTCTGCCGCTCGCGCGGTCCCCTGTTGCCCTGGTGCATACCGGCGACATGCCGGGGCGTGTCGGGCTTCGCCTGGGGCCGGCCCACTCTGATGCTGCCCATGGTGCTCTCCTTCCTCGCCTCCGACCTGCGGAGTGCGTGGCTACGGCCGCTCGGTGAGGTCCTCGAAGAACTGCTCGACGGCCGGCCAGATCCGGCCGCCACCGGACAGGCCACGCCACTCCCGGCGGACGACGGCGACCATCCGGTAGCAGTCGTCGACCGGCACGATCCAGTGGTGGTCGAGGCCGTGGACGGTGTTCACCAGCAGCGCCTCCACCTCGGGTTCCACGGTCGCGAGCGGTGGACACGTCCG
Organism: [Streptosporangium] indianense; assembly: GCF_021474405.1. Lineage (GTDB taxonomy): Bacteria > Actinomycetota > Actinomycetes > Streptomycetales > Streptomycetaceae > Streptomyces > Streptomyces indiaensis. Next base: position 1,184 of record NZ_JAKEIO010000036.1, on the reverse strand, counting down.
GGCCAGCTCCTGCCAGGCCGCCGCGTCCACCTCCCACCGCATGGCTCCCGCGGGGCTGGGCCCCTCGGCGGTGACGGTGCCGTCGGCCCGGGGCACGAAGAAGACCAGTCCGACCGGTACGCCCAGGGCGGCCGTGTCGACCTCGGGCAGCCGCACCCGGCGGCGGGGCACCAGCCGGTACTGGCCGTCACCCGCCGCCGCGTCGGCGAACAGCACCGAGCAGGGGCCGCAGGCACAGCGCACCTCCTGCCGCCCGGTGTCGTACAGGTGGGCGTGCTCGTCGGCGACCGGCGCGGCGCACAGGTCGCACACCTGCGTCCCGGCCGCCGCCGTACGGTCGGCCGAGGAGCGGATGAGGCGGGCCAGTGCCCCGTCGGTGGTCACGGTGCGCCCCGGTGCGTCAGCGTGGTCAGGGGGACGAAGGCGGGGGCCGTCTCGGTCAGCGGCTCCACCGCCGTCAGTTCGGGCGCCGCGGCGAGCACCGCCGCGCGGACCGCGTCGGTGACGTCGGAGCCGTTGGAGCCGCAGCCGGAACCGCATCCGCCGCCGCCCGTCGTCAGCCGGACCCGGGCGACCTGCCCTTCGACCCCGGCCCACTCCACGTCGCCGCCCCGTTCCCGCACGGCGGGACGCAGCCGTTCGACCGCGCGGGCCGCCCGGCGTTCGGCGGTCTCGGGGTGGATGTCGTGCAGCACCATGAGGTGTCCCAGCAGCTCGTCCTCGGCGAGGCGCTCGGCCAGCGGCCCGTCGGCGAGGTCCAGGACGCGGGCCAGGGCCTCGCCGTAGACCTCGGTCAGCAGGGCCACCGCCTCGGTCGCGGAGCGGGTCGAGGGGCCGGGCGCGGTCTCGAGGCCTTCCAGCAGCTCGTCGAGCCGGCCGAGCCGGGCCTCGACGTCCGGGTCGGCCAGCCGTGCGCCGACGGCCTCAGCCATGGTTCGCCCCGTAGGTCGGCGAGTGCAGGGTGGTCAGCGTCTTGCCCTTGCCGACGTACATGTGCACACCGCACGGCAGACAGGGGTCGAAGCTGCGGACCGTGCGCATGATGTCGACGCCCTTGAAGTCGTCCGGCCCGTTCTCCTCGAAGATGGGCTGCCCCTGGACGGCGTCCTCGTACGGGCCGGGGGTGCCGTACATGTCGCGGGGGCTGGCGTTCTCTCCCACCACCTGGTGATCAAGGACAAGAA